>CAYLNI010000323.1:0-1516 GCA_964384705.1 uncultured Fusibacter sp. | reverse complement strand
AACCAGACAAACAGGAGATTAAAGGCGGTATCATAACAGGTGGCCTGTTGTTTTTAGCATTCATATTTCATACTTATGGTCTCAAATATACCACTGTTGCCAAAAATGCCTTTATCGTTGGCAGCAATGTCATCTTTGTGCCCATCATATTAACGCTCATCATGAAAAAGACCCAGTCAAAAATTGTTTGGATCTCCACTTTTATAGCACTTATTGGTCTCGCACTAATAACGCTTGATGGCGCACAAGGTGGGTTAAACATAGGTGATCTTATTACCGTCATCGGAACAATTATTGTCGCATTTTATATTTTGCGCGTGGAAGCGTATGTAAAAGAGGGTAACCCATTAAATATTGCAACGATTCAAGTGTTGACTGTCGGACTATTGAGTCTTATACCAGCCTTTATTTTAGAGACGCCCATTGCCGACTTATCAATACAAGCTTTGACACCACTCATGATCAGAAACTTATTGATCTTGAGCATCGGGTGCACAAGCATCGCTTATCTCTTGGCCAATTATGCACAGAGTATCGTCTCGGCGTCAAGAACAGCACTCCTTTATGTCTTTGAACCGTTATTTGGCGCATTTCTTGGCTGGTTATTACTAGGGGAAGTTGTCGGCATACAAGGCATTATCGGTGCCTTATTAATCACTTTCGCCACGATCATGCCTCAATTCACGAAAAAAAAAACCATGAGATTATAGATTAAATCTCATGGTTTTTTATATTAAGGTTCTAAACAAAGGATGCATTCAGTTATCGAGTTTGACGCCAAATACATGGCACCTATGAACGCCTAAGAACTTATCCTCAAACAGTTCAATCGTATCATCATAAGCCTCGATTTTTTTTTCAACGTATACTTTGACACCATCGACCAAATAAGTATCGTAGTCTTCCAAATTCTGAGGTGCTTCAAGGTATACATGTGGTTCTAGAGAGTCAACATCACCAATAGTAAAATTGGTTCTAATGATTCTCAAAGATACTTCGTCATGATGATGCTGTTTGAGGTATGTCTTCAAGCTATCCTGAAGTACGACATTCAACATACAGACACCTTCTTTCTAACTCATATGAGTCATTATATATTTACCCTATAAACGCGTAAATATTCATGGTTGACATAATATGTTTACATAATTATTAACTTAGCAGTGATTCGGTGGATATCTTAATCTCTTTTTCAAATTGAATCAATTCATTTGACTGTTTTTTTAGAAGTGAATTGATAGATGATCCCGATGAAGCTTTTTCTTCTATAGTAACTGTAATTGCATCTACAGCCTGTTTAATCTCGTTGGTATTGCCCGCTTGCCTTTCAATTTGAGACCTAACACCTTGTATATCTGCATCAACACTTTGGATGTCCGTTAGAATTCTCTCGATATTCGTTGTCGCATGCTCAACACTTGTTTTATTGCTATCAGTTTTTGACACTGCATCATTGACTTTGTCAACGACATTTTTAATTTCGGTTTGAATGCCCTTCATCATATCAGCTATTTCA
>CAYLNI010000322.1:0-1547 GCA_964384705.1 uncultured Fusibacter sp. | reverse complement strand
TATCAATTACTTACCTATTTCTTCTTTTGCTTTTTTAGATGCATGAATGGCGGTTATAAAATCTCTTAAATTAACTTTACACGTTGGTCCTTCTCTTTCAAGTGCTATGGAACTTGCATTGACGATTATGTTGAGAATATCGCCACCTGATAACCCCTCTGTTTCAAAAATAATGCACGAACGGTCACTTTCAGATAGCTCAACGGGCAACTTACTAGGAATCAATTTTTCAAAGAGCGCTTCCCTACACTTCATGTCCGGTAATGGCATTTCTATATGGCCTAGAATGCGCCTAACAAATGCTGAATCATAGTTGGATGCAAAGTTGGTCGCAAAAATAGTGATGCCTGAGAAGCCATCTAACTCGAGTAGCATGACAGAGCGGCTTACGTTAACTGCATGATCTGTGCTCTGCGTGATATTGGACAATCTCTTTCCCAATATGGAATCCGCTTCATCGAAAAATAAAACGGCATTTGATTCCTTTGCTTTCTGAAATACGGCTGTTATGTTTTTTGGTGTTTCTCCTACAAATTTAGACTCGATCTCTGCATAGTTGACTCTTATAAGATTTTTTTTAAGCTCTGCAGCAATGGCTTCCGCCGCAAAGCTCTTACCTGTACCAGGTGGTCCATAAAGGTTAATTGCCGTTCGCCCACCTGTCGGATCAACTTCCTTAAGTCCAAAATCGTCATATAGGACATCGTGGTATTTTACTTTCGCCAGTAAACTTGCCATTTGCATTTTTATGTTCTCAGAAACGACCAAATCAGATAACTTTCGCTTTGGTTGCTCAATAACAAACATCGCCATTCTCTTTGATACGTCATTGTCTTTGGTCTCTTGGTTTTGAATGCTGATTGGTGATACATATCTCTCTTGCGTGTTTTTATTTGTATGATCTTTCATTTCGATTTCTCCTAATTCTAATTTACAATTTAATAATGCTATTCACTATTCCTGTAATACTTCATATTGACTTTCCAGCCACCTCATCTCAAGTTCATCTACATAACAGTTGACAGCACTATGAACAAAATCTGGCAGTTCAGGATCAATCACTTCAAAAAATTGTCTAAACTCTGGATCATGTTGATAAACATCACCTAATCCTCTAAGGACTTCCAAAGATGGCTCGTAAAAATAACTAAAAAAGTGATGCCATCTGACCATCAAATCTTGAACGATTTGACTTTCGACGCCGTGATGCATATTATCAGCCAATGCTTGAAATATCGTTTGGCATTCTGCTTTAATTTGTTCTTTTTTGTCATCATCATAGCTGTTCCAGCGTTGATTGGATTGTCTTACTCTATCGCTACCCCAACGCGCTTCCGCTTGATTCCTATATTTCTCTTGTTTTTCTTTCACTTTCTTCACTCCGTTTCTATTATCCATAGTCGTCTATTGATCCTATAAGTCTATTAAAAACTATTACGTAACGTGAATGTCAAGTTTTTTTTAAAAAAAAAGCAGCAGATTGTGATCAGATCATTGACTCACATCCGTTGCTTTTACATAATATTCTGCATTTAAATTGCATCGAT
>CAYLNI010000321.1:719-1567 GCA_964384705.1 uncultured Fusibacter sp. | reverse complement strand
GCATTGCTTAGTATGTTGCTGACCGCTTTATCGAGCAGTTCTTCATCCGCCATAAACCGCGCGTTTTTTTCGCAGATTACTTCGAGTTGAACTGCTTCTTTATTTGCAAAACCTTCAAACCGTTCAATCATCTGATTGAAAAAATAAAACATCTCAATTGACTCAATCAAAGGCGGTTGTTCCATACTGTCCAGTTTTGAAAGCGTAATCATTTGCTCAACCAATTTCTTTAGGCGGATGCTTTCATTTGCGATGATCTTAGCAGGCACCGTTGCCTCCTCAAACACGCCAGACATAATGCCCTCAGCATACCCCTGTATCGACATGAGCGGCGTTCTTAAATCATGGGATAAATTTTGTATGAAATCGAGTTTATTTTGCTCTTTTATTTTCAAATGCTTTGCCATGACGTTTAAGTCTCTATAAAGCGCTTCCATTTCAATGGTATCCGCATTTTCATTTAACACGGCATACTCTCCATTTGCTAATTTTTTCGCATATTTCGAAACACTCTTAATAGGCTTAGTCACACTTGAAGCCACTTTTTTTGTGGCAATAAGACCCATCGCACTTATGAGCAGTGTGATGCCGATCAACATGATGTTGAGCCTTCGCGTGAGCTGTTCCGTAGGTGCGAGAGAAGAAATTAAAATGATATATTGTCTGCGATCAAGGGCTTTCGATTCATTAAAGAGCTGAAAACTCACAAGGTAATTTGCATTGCTGTTCTTAATCACAAACGTATCAGTGGTAAGCGCTTCGCCAATTCGACTCGATACCTCACGGCTGATTGTAAGCATCTCGTCCGATGCCGCTGTGTCTCTTGGAATTAAAAGTCTACCATTGTT
>CAYLNI010000321.1:0-593 GCA_964384705.1 uncultured Fusibacter sp. | reverse complement strand
TCTTAAAGTTGTTTTAATGGTTGCTAGGCTCTCATTGATTTCCTTTTCCGCTAAATCTAAAGCGTAGGCCTTCATCGTAAAATTGAAAATAAGCAAGATCGAAATCGACATCACTAAAATAATCGCCAACATAGGCTTAAATATCTTTTGGCTTAAACTTTTTTTATTCATGCGCGATCTCCATTTTAAAACCAAATCCCCAAACGGCCTCTATGCGAATATTCGTGTGAGATAATTTCTTTCTTAAACGCTTCACCACATCATCTGTCGCACGCGTATCGACTTGACTTTCAAACTGCCATACGTGCTGCAGCAACTCATCTCTGGACACTGCGCGGTCTTGATTGCTAAAAAGATAGACTAAAAATGCATATTCAGTTGGTGAGACTTCAAAGCGTTCCCCATTATATGATATTTCTCTCGTTTTTTGACGAATCACCATATTGCCAAAAGAGATTTCATTTTTAGCGTCTTCTGTTTTGCTACGGTCGTAGGCCATTCGTCTGAACAAGGCATTGATGCGCGTCACGAGTTCTATCGGTGAAAAGGGTTTTACCAAGTAATCATCGCTGCCAATGGTGATGCCCGTAATG
>CAYLNI010000320.1:0-1574 GCA_964384705.1 uncultured Fusibacter sp. | reverse complement strand
TTATTATGCGATTTCCATAGTTAAAAAAAAAACAGAGCCTGATTAGGCTCTAGGATGTGTTTTTTCATAGATATCTCTTAGCTTGGAATTCGACATTTCAAGATAGATTTGAGTCGTCGCAACATCCGAATGACCCATCATTTCTTGAACGGCTTTTACATCTGCACCATTTTGGATTAAATGAAATGCGAAAGAATGTCTCAGTGTATGCGGTGTAATGGACTTGTGAATGCCCACTTCATCGGAATATCTTTTGACGACTTTCCAAAACCCTTGTCTCGTGAGTTTTTTTCCATAGTAATTTACAAATAATGCATCTTCATCACCATTGATCAAGTAACCTCTGCCATCTTTAAGGTACAAATCTATCGCTTTGGAAGCCATCGTACCAAGCGGAATCACTCGGGTCTTTGAGCTGCCTTTGCATTTGATGTAACCCATTGACGTATTGACGTCAGATAAAGATAACGAGATGATCTCGGTAACGCGAATTCCAGTGGCATAGAGTAGCTCGATCATCGCTTTGTCCCTTTTGCCTATCGCAGTTCTTAAATCGGGCTTGGCTAACAACCTTTCAACTTCACTAAGCGTCAAGACATGCGGTAATTTACGGTCCATCTTTGGCGCTTCAAGTTCTGTTGAAGGATTTAGAGCAACATACCCCTTTTGGTGCAAAAACGAGTAAAAAGTTCGAATGGAAGCAATATTTCTCGAAATTGTGGCATTAGCCTTCCCTTCCTTTTTTAAATGGATGATATAGGTCAACAAATCCACATGCGTCACTGCCATAAAACTAGCAAGCGAGATGCTATCGAGATAGAGTCCGAAATACTTCAAATCTCTTCTATAAGACTGGAGCGTATTTTCAGATAATTTCTTATGTTCCTTCAAATAAACTTCGTATTCGTTTATGTAACCACTCATATTTTCCATATATACCCCTATTTTATCTAAAACCAATGATTTTAAAAGCTATTTCCCCATCTTTTGTATAGAACTTACAATAAAGTTTCTTTAATTATTTTTTTCTGACTGTACATTTCTTCGTCTGCTTCATGTACAAAGTTGAGCAAACTCGTGTGTTTTGAAGGATTAAACTGCGTAATTCCAGCACTTGCACTGATTTTATAGGCGAAATTCCCCTCTGCATTCACCTTTAAAAACTCTTCTGTAATTCTTCTCCAAACGCGCTGTGCTTGTCCCCTATTACATCTCGCAAACACAACTAAAAACTCATCGCCCCCTAATCTTGCCACTATATCAAACTCTCTCAATTTGGACTGTACAATATCTGAGATTGTTCTAAGTAGTTTATCGCCTTCCTTATGCCCAAAGCGATCATTGACGACCTTCAAATCGTTTACATCTATATAGGCGATCGTCAAATCGTGTTTAAATGCGATTGCACGTGACATCTCAGTTTTCAAATGCGTCAATCCCGCTTCACGACTGAGAACACCCGTCATCACATCAGTCTCAGCTTTTATTTTATACCGTTCTAGATTTTTATCAACAATAAATAAACGATTGATCAAGACGACCAATATCAAAGACATCGTCGTAACGAAACAATA
>CAYLNI010000319.1:575-1601 GCA_964384705.1 uncultured Fusibacter sp. | reverse complement strand
CGAACAGAATATTGACGCTCGAATGGGGTTCACTAATGAGTTGAAAGCATTTTCCACAATACTCAAGGACAATATGAAAGAAATTGCAAGACGTAAACTGACAGAGCAAGAATTAGCAGAATTTGATGTCAATAACGCGATTGATGAAAAATTTGAAAATATTGCAAACAAACAATTTCGCCGTACAATACCAGGTTTGTTGCCACTGGAGGAACGCGATAATTACCAAGATCCAGATTGGGATTTGCGCGATGATCGCGTCCCATTTTGGATAATGGGTGTCCATCTTCTCTTTATGTTATGGACGATTATGAATGCTCATGAATCGGCGCTTTTTTTAGCGGGTTTTCTATTCTACTTAGGTTTTTATCAAATCACATCCTTTTATCAAAATAAAATTGAATTTAGGCCAGCTTTACTTGTTGGTTTCTTCTTAGCAGGACTAATTGTACATGGAACTCTTCAAGCATGGTGGATTGCACCAATATTGGGCAGCTTGCCACCTCTTGGACTTAATATTGCATCGATCGTATTAACATCTTTTAATGATAATGCCGCAATTACCTATTTAAGTACGCTTGTTCCAAATTTTTCCGATACACTCAAGTATGCCGTTGTATCAGGAGCGATTACAGGTGGTGGTTTGACGATCATTGCAAACTCGCCTAACCCGATTGGTCAATCAATATTAAAACCTTATTTTAAACAAGGCATAGAGGCGGGTAGTTTGCTCAAATTTGCGCTCATACCAACTTTGATAGCCACTGTCGTATTTTTCATGCTACAATAAAAGTCTTATGATACTTTAGGAGCCTACTATGTTGATATTTGATAAAAAAATTGAGTCGTCATTTCAGGCGGTCGATGATGTTGTTGAAGATATTCTCAAAAAGATTAAAGTAAAATTTCAATTTATGAGCACAAGATTTTTATTTAATATTGAATTTATGTTGCGAGAAATTCTAAATAATGCCGTCGAACATGGCAATCATTTTGATCCCAAAAAAGAAGTGAGCTGCAAGATAG
>CAYLNI010000319.1:0-565 GCA_964384705.1 uncultured Fusibacter sp. | reverse complement strand
CAACGTACCCGTTATGTCCTTTTTGATTAAAGATGAGGGGCAAGGCATTGATCCAAACAATTTACAAGTTGAATCACATGATCCCAAATCGCTACTGAGAGAGCGTAACAGAGGCCATCAAACAATCATTGACATGGATTTTGATATCAAGATCGATGGCAATGCCGTCACTATTTTACTAAACTTAAACCAGGAGGTTCCTATATGGAAGAACAACAATTAGGCGATTGCATGCGATTGATTTTAATCGATGGGTTGACTGCAAATAATGTTGAAAAATTTAACCGAAAAGTAGAGGACTTGTTTAAATCTGAAATGCTTTTTGAAGAAATCGTGTTGGATCTTGTCAACATTAACAATATCGATTCGGTAGGGGTAACTTTTGTCATCAGTCTATATAGACGAACAGAAGCAGTCCATAAAAGGTTCAGCATCTCAGGCGCAAGTGATGATATTTTAAGTCTTTTCAAGCTGATGAAGCTCGATCAATTTTTTGATATGAATGACTGAAAGCTGTATGTCTAAAATGAAATGGAGGTGAAAAAATGACCTATCACATATTGAT
>CAYLNI010000318.1:0-1622 GCA_964384705.1 uncultured Fusibacter sp. | reverse complement strand
ATGGCTTTATAGTCTTTTAGAACATTTTTATTGGTAAAAAAGGCAATGACGATCAAGTAGATGAACAAGAGTGCCAATATGACGATGATCCATGGGCTATTTTCTTGATAGATCAAATTGACCGGCGCTATCTCCACTTTAAAGCTGCGAAGCAGAGACGTGATCACAGTTCCGACGACGCCAGCGGTGAAGCCGAGGTTGTAGAGGTTAAAACCGTCGTGAAAACGAATCATGTGTGAAGCAAGTGGGACGATGATAAAGCCGATGGAGATGCCCGATAAGAGCCCCATGAGGTAGCTGAAGCCTTGGTCAAACAATCCGCCAAATGTGATGAAGCTCACGATTGGCGACAGTGCCGTACTGAACATGATGACCAAGATGACATTTTTCATGGGAATTTGTTGATACCTAGCAAATAGATACCCACCTAAATAGACGGGAAGAATATTTAATATATTTTTGCCAAAAAATGAAAACCCGAGCACAGTGAAGAACGCCGCGATGAGGAGTCCGTTGATTCTCATGCGATAACGTCTCAAAAGAAAGAGATTGTAAAACCCTATTAAAGCAGCATTTACAAATGAAGGGCCGATGCCACCCACGACCATAAAGTCGGTGATGAGCGTCGTCGGGGATTTAATGATACGAAGTAGGCCATCTGTCACATTTGCGATATTGCCCGTGTCGAACATCGTATAATAGATGCCAAATATCATAAAAATTAGAGGAAAGACAACTAGAATCTGAAGCTTCTGTTCTTTTCGCAGATCTTTTTCTTCAATTTTGTTTGTAAATACCACTTTTTCACCTCGATCAATTGGATTTTTTTGGATTTTATTTTCGGATTTTTCTTATTATACACGATAATTAAACCGAAAACTAGATAAAAAAGCCCAGCTGGTAGGACCAGTTGGGCTTAATTTGAAATCCTTCATATATACTTTATAATAACTCTTTTTTTATTTTTTTTTGAATTTATCTCTTTTATCTCTTTTATATCATAACGACAAAATTACACACGTCGTTTTCATATGAGACATATCCTTACCTGTTAAGAATCTTCTCCCTATAGTCATAGGTGATCTTATCCTTCAGGTGATGAATGAAGTTATTGATCATAGCCGCCGCCTCATCTTTTCGAACCCAGCTGTTTGGGTTGATGCGATTTTCTGGCGTGCCACTCACGAGGCCGATTTCGTTTGCCATATAGATGAAGTCTTTCGACCACTCTGGGATGGCAGCGTCGTCAGCAAATGCCGTTCTATAAGGTGGTGCTGGCGCCATATATTGAAGGCCAAGCGCTTTGATCATGATGGTGATGGCTTCGGCACGCGTCAGACGCTCGCCTCCTTTGAAGTTGTAATTCTTCCCAGCCATAATGTCGTTGTCTTTTATGAACTGTATATAATTATAGTCAGGATCATTCACTACCACATCGAGATATGGAGTGTCCACATTAGGCCTCATGCGTTTGATGACTTCCGTCGTCGTCGCATCTGGGAGCACGCCGTTTATGGCGATGACCATGGCTTTGCCAAAATCAAGTCTCGAGATGGTTGCCGATGGGACGAAGTACTCTTTTTCTACGTCGAAGATCTCAAGTGATGTCAAAAGGAATATCT
>CAYLNI010000317.1:0-1627 GCA_964384705.1 uncultured Fusibacter sp. | reverse complement strand
CGACGATTATGAGCTGTGCGACGATGTGTCAGATGCAGAGATCGTTATCGTCAACACGTGTTCATTTATCAACGATGCAAAAGAGGAATCCATCAACGCGATCCTGGAACTCTCTAAATTAAAGACGACAGGTGCTTGCGAAAAACTGATCGTGACGGGTTGTTTGTCACAGCGTTATCCCGAGTCACTCGTTGAAGAAATCCCTGAAATTGATGCGATTATTGGTACAAGCAATTTTCCAGAGATCAACAACGTCATCACAGACATCTACTCTGGGAAAGAAAATAAAGTGTTCCTTAAAAATGTCGATTTTGAAATTCCAGAATCGCTTCCAAGGATTCTCACGACACCAAAGCATTTTGCTTACTTGAAAATTGCAGAGGGCTGTGACAACAAGTGTACGTACTGTATCATCCCGAAACTGAGAGGCAGATACCGCTCGAGGAAAATGGAAGATATCATAGATGAAGCGAGAGATTTGGCAGAGATGGGCGTCAAGGAATTGATGATCATCGCTCAAGACACTTCACGTTACGGCATGGACATATACGATGGACCAAAGCTTCATGAACTCCTTGCAGAGCTGTCAAAGATAGACTCTCTCAAATGGATTAGAGTGCATTACTCATATCCTGATATTCTTGATGATACGCTGCTCAGCGGATTCTTTGCGAATCAAAAAGTCGTCAATTACTTTGACATCCCGGTTCAACATGCGAGTGATCGAATCTTGAAGCGCATGAACAGACGCACTTCTCAGAAAGATATCCTCAGCGTCATAGATAAGATCAGGGCAAACGACCCAACGTCTGTCGTTCGAACAACTGTCATCGTTGGTTTCCCAGGTGAAACGGAAGAAGATTTCCAGATTCTCATGGATTTTGTCAAAAAAGTGCGTTTCGATCGCTTAGGTGCATTTGAATATTCAATTGAAGAGGATACGCCAGCAGCACTCCTTGACCAGCAAGTGGATGATGAAACCAAAACTTCTCGAAAAGAAGCCTTGATGGAAGCGCAGATGTTCATTTCTGAAGAACTATCTTATAAGAAAATTGGCAGGGTGCTTGAAGTTGTCATCGAAGAAGTCGCTGAAGAAGGTAAAATACTCGTTGGCAGAACGGCTTATGATGCGCCTGATATTGATGGCGTCGTATATGTTCACACAGACAAAACCATTGAATTCGGTACATTTGTTAATGTAAAAATCACAGATGCTTTAGAATACGATTTAATAGGGGTACTCGATGAAGAACATGAATATCGCCAATAAACTCACGCTTTTAAGAATTATCATGATTCCATTTTTTATATTTCTTCTGCTTGAAGGCTACTCGTTTTGGGCACTGATCGTGTTCTCAGCGGCGGCATTTACCGATTATCTTGACGGTTACCTCGCAAGAAAGTACAAGTTGATCACCAACTTTGGAAAGTTCATGGATCCACTCGCTGACAAGCTTCTCGTGACGTCAGCTCTCGTGTGTTTTGTTCAGCTTGGGCAATTGAATTCATGGGTGGTAATCATCATCCTTTCCAGAGAGTTTATCGTTAGCATCTTCAGGGCGATTGCAGCTGCTGAAGGCATCGTCATTGCAGCAAGCATATGGGGCAAAGCGAAGACCATCAGCCA
>CAYLNI010000316.1:1030-1684 GCA_964384705.1 uncultured Fusibacter sp. | reverse complement strand
TACTTCAACCTTAGCTATAGTCACTTTTTCCTTCTTTGCCAAGGCTTCCGGAAGTCCTTTAACTGCAGCAAATGGCAAGAATTGCTTAGCCCTGTCAGCGATTGGCATAGGTGATTTCGGTCTACTCGCCACTTTTATGCCCCCCTATCTGTCGGTTTCGCTCTCTTGTGGTAGCCGCCTCGCTAAAGTTCATCCCCTTTAAAACGGCGTTCTTACCGTACTTCTTTTTTATGTCTAGAACGGCCTTTTGTACCTTCAAGTTTTTCTTTGAAGAAGCGTCATCCTCAATATTATCAAACAGACTCAATTGTACCGAAGCATTTGGATCTTCTTCAGTGACGTGATTGCAGGAGATGTTGATACGGCGAACAGGCTTTTTACGGTCGACGATGCGGTCATAAACAGCTGTTACCGCGGGAAGTATCACACTGTCAGCACTTGTATATTTATTGAGTTTTGCCGTCCCTCTAACAGGCTCATCGTGAAGTGCATTTGAATAACCGATATAAATGGAAACAGAATCCGTAACTAGCCCTTTATCTACGAGATCTAAGCATAACAAATCCATCATCTCACGAACAATGAGTTTTCCCTCTTCAAAAGAGTAGTCTCTCATAAGAACTTGACCACTTGATAGTGAATTATTCTTTGGTT
>CAYLNI010000316.1:0-994 GCA_964384705.1 uncultured Fusibacter sp. | reverse complement strand
AACCGGTTCGCGACCCCAAGCATGGTCTATGAGAAGCTCAGCATCGATACCAAATACAGTATAGAGAAAATCTTCGTCCATCTCAGCTATTTGACGCATCGTCGTGATGCCATATCGCTCAAGCGTGGTTGCAGTTCCCTTTCCGATACGCCAAAAGTCAGTTAGCGGCTTATGATCCCAAAGAATTTCTTTGTAGGCTTCTTCATCAAGTACACCGATAAAGTCTGGGGCATGCTTTGCTGTAATATCAAGGGCGATTTTTGCTAGGTATAGATTAGTACCGATGCCGCATGTCGCTCTAACCCCTACTTCCCTGAGAATCTCACCCATGAGCATCAGAGCTAAAGCCTTAGCAGTCATTTTATAAGTTGCAAGATAGTCGGTGATATCAAGAAAAGCCTCATCTATCGAATAGATATGGATGTCATCTTTTGAAATAAATCTCAAATAAATCGCATAAATCTCAGCTGCATAGTCAATATATTTTTGCATCCTCGGAGGAGCAATTATGTAGTCAACATTTTTAGGTATCTCAAAAAGACGGCAACGATTTTTGATGCCAAGCGCTTTCATAGATGGTGTGATGGCTAGGCAGATCGTTTTCTCAGAACGCTCAGGATCTGCTACCACCAGGTTTGTTGTCATTGGGTCAAGCCCACGCTCAACACACTCCACAGATGCATAAAATGATTTTAGGTCAATACAGATATAGGTTCGATTTTCCATGTCTGGCGCACCTTTCATTGATTCGCATACCATTTACGAGATACATAATCTATATAATAATTATAGCAGAACCTCAGATATAGAACAAGTGTTCGAGTGATGTGATTTGTAATTTTATTAAAGTAATAGTTATTTTGACATATTATTAAATCGCTAAATCTATACTGTTACCAGTTAAAGTGCTTGATAGTTTGCATCAGGTTTTATATAATCTAAGAAAGTAACAAGCATTCAAAAAAAGTTGAATTTATTATGAATCGAGGTCATA
>CAYLNI010000315.1:662-1687 GCA_964384705.1 uncultured Fusibacter sp. | reverse complement strand
CATTGCGTTTTTTATTCCGGAAATTTTTTAGGAAATGATGAGCCTGCCGGAAAGAATAAAAAAACATTAGCGTTTGAAAATTTCCTGAAGCGTTCCTTCATTGCTAGAACCTTTTAAAGCTTCAAAATTCCCATCTGCAACGATGACGCCATCATCTAACACGATGATTCGATCGCTGATGACTTCTACGACTTCCATGATATGTGACGAATAAAAGATCGTCTTGCCATGATCGGCAAGCTTCTTCATTACTTCCTTAAAAACCATAACACTGTTTGCATCAAGACCTGTAATCGGTTCATCAAAGAACAGGATATCCGGATTGTGTATCAAGCTCGCTATGATCATCAATTTTTGCTTCATACCTTTTGAATAAGACGAAATCCTGTTATAGAGTGCTTCTTTTATCCCAAAAAGCTCAAACAATTGGTCTGACTTATCCTTGACGGTTTCGCGATCTAGCTTATAAAGTTCGCCGACAAAAGCCATATACTCAAAGCCAGATAAGCTTTCATAGATTGTCGCAATCTCAGGTACATACCCAATATGCCTTTTGTATGACAACGGATTCTTTTTGATGTCTTCACCAAATATTTCTACAGTCCCTTCATACTGATCCACCATACCAAGCATGATTTTCACAGTCGTACTCTTACCTGCACCATTAGGTCCTATGTAGCCGATTATTTGACCAGGTAACACCTCTAAATCCACACCTTTTAATACATATTCGCCATCCGCTTTATATCTCATTTTCAAATCCTTTAACCTAATAACATGACTCATATAGCCCCCTATTTAAAAGAATCATAACGTCTATAAGACGCAGCACTATTGATATGGTTTTTACACTTTATCAACAGTCTAGCATCCAATTCATAAAGGAAATGGTGAATTTGATTAAAAAATGCTTAAATATAAAACTCTGTAGCATAAAAAAACCTCCTGAGCGCTATCAAATGATAGACACCCAAGAGGTTCGTAAATCTTAATTCTAAAATATTACATTATTTTTTGAAGATACC
>CAYLNI010000315.1:0-635 GCA_964384705.1 uncultured Fusibacter sp. | reverse complement strand
CAAGCGGTTTACCCACTGGAAGGAATGTTCTACCAAATGTGTGGTTGAGTACGTTTGCAGCAGAACCGTAGAAACCTACGATTGAAATTGCGAATTCACTCCATCCTGCTAATACGTGACCTGCTTCAATACCCCAAATTACTGATAAAGATAATCCGATAAATAATAAATCGATAAGGACAAATATAATCATAAGTACTTTATTTGTTTCAAGAGAACCAACTGTCATGAATAAAGAAAAAATCAAATAGCCTAAAAATGCAAAACCCAATTGCTTCATATCTGCATTTTGTGCCATCGCTTCTCCGAACACGCCATTAGTTGTCATCCAAGTCATTGCTACTGCCAACCAGAAAAATGCATAGCCACCAAAAGCTGTAGCACCAAATACATTGCCTTTTTTAGCATCGTTGATGCATGCATAAATTTGTGTGCATGCGCCAAGGAATATTGCCCATGGTATAAGCATAGATGTGCCATCTGTCCACCCAAGTTTTTGAGTTGATGCAACGAAAGTGATCATTGCAAGACCGAAAAGGCCTAGAGCAGACGGGTCTGCTGTATAAATTTTTCTTTCATTTTGATCCACTAATATATCCTCCCACTGATAAATCTTTCACTATTTTTATAGCCCA
>CAYLNI010000314.1:303-1691 GCA_964384705.1 uncultured Fusibacter sp. | reverse complement strand
TGTGTCAACGTCACTTCTGTTGATTGTTCCTGAATTGGCTTCATATTGATTACGACCCATGTTTTATACGCATGATTACGAATTTCTTCATGAATGGGTGGCGCATTCCAAGTAAATGAGAGCATCTCATGAGGAATAAAGGAAAGCACTTGGCAAGTCTCACTGCCTCTGAGTCCTTCTGGCGCAGTAGGGTCAAAATAGATTTCATATTTACCAAATGGGGTCATTTCAATAAGTGTTTCTGATCCAAACAATTCTTCAGTGCCTTCGTTTGTTGACCAAAGATTCCAAACTTCATCTATACTGCAGGATATAGTGGTTTTTCTGATGATTTTTTTATTCGTGATTATTAGTTTCTCCATATTGATATTCCTCTCTTTGTTAATAACTGTAATCATATTATAGCCCCATTTTGACATTTACAACAAGCATTAATGGATTATCTATATTGACAGAGGTCAAAAAAAAGAGTAAATTAAGTATGCTAACGAGCGTTAGTTAGCTTATAATTGTATAGCGCTCGTTGATAGGTTTTAGAAGGAGTCTGGAATGGATAAAAAAACAGAAATACTGAATTCGGCTTACAAGCACTTTTCCAAGAGGGGTTACAATGTTTCAATGTCTGATATCGCAAAGGATGTCGGCATCAAGACACCGTCTCTATACAGTCATTTTACGTCAAAAGATGAGATTATCTTAATCGTTATTGAAAAAGAAATTGAGAGATATTGTGCGTTTTTAGAGGCACTTTATGAAAAAATTGACGGAAAAAATTGGCTTGATCAAATAGAGACGCTATTTTTCTCTGTGGTAGACTATTTCAAAGCAAATGATCATATTCGGTTTTACAGAAATATTCTATTGATTGACCAAGATGACCTTAGAAAAAAATGCAGCGACAAAGTGTATCACATGGAGTTGTTTCATTTAGAAAAACTTGAAAAGGTATTCCCACGCGATGCTGAGGGCAATTCACTGTTATTTTTATCTGTGATACAGGGCGCTTTAGAGGTTGAGCTACTTTTCTATGAATCGGAGCAAACGGCAGAAACCTATATCACAAAAATTTGGCGCAAGTATCGCGAGAATTTGGGGGACTAATTTATGTTTTTATTTGATTCCGTACCATGGTATGCCGCATTAATGGGGCTTGCTGTCCTTTGTGGGCTTATATTTGTTAACGAAATAACAAGGCGAAGCAAATGGCTTTCTGTATTTTTTTACTTAGTATTACCAATAGTTTTGACATTCACAGTGTGGATGAAAAAAGCAGTGCCTGGTACACCAATGGGCTATTGGTTTCCGTGGGTTAAATGCTACTCGGCATTAGCTGGCGTTTTGGGCTTCATGGCACTTCGCCATGTCAAAGGTCTGGACAAGAATAAGTG
>CAYLNI010000314.1:0-293 GCA_964384705.1 uncultured Fusibacter sp. | reverse complement strand
TCCACCATTTATCTTGGCGATCAATATTTTACAAGCAGTCTTTAGGGATTTTCAGTGCTACGGCTACAACGGCGTCGTGGATGGCATCTTTATCTACGGTGGTGCATGGAACATCATGAATGGCATCGCGGGCATTTTAAATATCATCACAATTTCAGGATGGCTTGGCATCTATGTAAGTAAAGGCAAAAGCAAAGACATGCTTTGGCCAGATCAACTATGGTTCTGGATTATTGCATATGATCTTTGGAACTTCGCTTATGTATACAACTGTATTCCGGATCATTCATTTT
>CAYLNI010000313.1:505-1695 GCA_964384705.1 uncultured Fusibacter sp. | reverse complement strand
ATCATATTTCAATGTCCTACAATATACATATATATATGGGTGATTCCGCCGTATCTCTGACACGTTTACAGTGACTTTAACCAAATTGAATTTGGACACCACCATCGTGTAGAGCATAGTCGATAACCTAGCATTGGTCATAAAAGATCCACTATATCTCTTATAAGTGAGGAACTACAAGAGGTTGTAAAAACTCCGAAAAGTGAGTTTTGAGGCAAAATTTTGAATTTTGGTGTTTATAACTATGACAATATTTTTTGTTTATTCTAAGGGAATGTTCAACATTTATATACCAAAAGATAGAGCTTCAAAAGCTGCGTCAGACCATACATTTTCTTTGCCACATTCAATACGCCAAAAACGAACTATCGAACAAGAACTGTAGTCCGACCGCCGAAAAAATCTCAATCAATATATCTCCCTTAAGCAGAATTCTGGTGAATTCTGGTATATAGGGTTTTGTAGAGCGGAACTTGCTCTACAAGATGGTATGGTTAGATTTTCGGGGGAGTGGTTTTTAGAGGTTATTTTGTCTTGACAAGATTTGGTTGTTTCATATTTTTCATAAACTTGAGAAATATCAGAGATGATGACGCTGTAAATGGGGAAAATCATATAGAAACGATCACCATTTCTTATTTCATGCTAGCTTATTCTCTCTTTGGGTTGTATAATACGATTGAGTAGATAGTACTATAGTGTCTGTAGTGAGAATGGGTGATTTTTCTTGATGTATATCAAATGTATATTATATCATAGGATATTTCCTAACAAATTCATTTATAAGAACTGATCGCAAGGGAAACAACAATAAATAATAGTTGAAAAAACGATGATTCAGCGAGTGTCTTGGTTAAGTTCGCTGATAGCTTATCGAAATTTCGTTTAGATAGCACGAACACCATCGTATCATTGTGAAAATTGTTTAATAAACACAGATTTAGCAACATTGTTGATAAAACAATATTTCGAAGAAACAGATGATGGTCATCTGACACAGCTGTAAGGTGATCTTTTTACATCGTACCTCTTATGAATGCGGACAACAATAGTCTAATAATCCTAACCCTATTCACGAAAAAAGTGATAAATTGCATTTAAACATTTTGATAGATATAACCACGCATTAATCAGACTCAGCTGTAGAGTTTGCGAGTTCATTAAGATGCTTGCTGCAACCTGATTCTATC
>CAYLNI010000313.1:0-476 GCA_964384705.1 uncultured Fusibacter sp. | reverse complement strand
CCTATAGAGGATCTTCAGATGAGACATTCATTAAAGAATAAGAAACGTTTTGTGCAAACAAATGGATGAATATATTCTCTCGAATACTCAAAATTGTGCACTTGTCACCCGTTACTAGTGTGGAAGTTTTCTTTGTTCCGATTCTATGCTTATAGCAATTTGATCCGATGGAAATCGACTAAAGCTACATGTCGTCGAACATTTCAATTATGTAGCACTCATACTTATTGAATAGAAAGCTAAATCTATACATCGATTTTCATATTCCAGATTCATATGCTCTAACCGCCGAAGGCTGCAGCTCCGTAGTGAAACGCAGATTTCCAGTTAACTTCCTCATAAATAATTCTGAATAGAAAGAAATCAAAAAACACTGAATTTTTTAATCTATTGAGGCTTTCTCACAGTTGCTTCGATATTTCACAATTCAGCAAAACTTTTTTAGCATCCTACTGTAGTGAAGCATGCTCAAAGAG
>CAYLNI010000312.1:1152-1700 GCA_964384705.1 uncultured Fusibacter sp. | reverse complement strand
CCGGCGATGCGGTTGGTTCACTCAGATGCGAGTGCGGCGACCAACTGGCAGCTGCAATGCAAGCGATCAACGACGAAGGCAGAGGCATCCTCCTCTACATGCGTCAGGAAGGCAGAGGCATAGGGCTGATCAATAAAATAAAAGCTTACAATCTTCAGGATCAAGGCATGGACACTGTTGAAGCAAACGTCGCTCTCGGTTTTCCAGAGGATATGAGGGATTACGGCATCGGTGCACAAATTCTGTACCAGCTCGGTGCAAAGAAACTCAAGCTCATGACCAACAATCCAAAGAAACTCAGTGGCCTTGAAGGCTATGGTATCGAAATCGTACAGCGTGTAGAAATCCAAATGAACCACAACGAACAAAATGAATTTTACTTGAAAACAAAACAAGAGAAAATGGGCCATATGCTCGACATGGATACGAAAAATAATAATAAAACTCAAGGAGGCAATTAATATGAAAGTATTTGAAGGCAATTTGGTATCGGAGAATCAAAAATTTGGCATCATCGTAGGTCGTTTCAACGAATTTATCGGGTCTAA
>CAYLNI010000312.1:0-1062 GCA_964384705.1 uncultured Fusibacter sp. | reverse complement strand
ACAATATCGAGATTGCGTGGGTTCCAGGCGCATTTGAAATCCCATTAATCGCTAAAAAAATGGCGAAATCACAAAAATACGACGCCGTCATCTGCCTTGGTGCAGTCATCAGAGGCGCTACGCCACACTTTGACTACGTTTCTGGCGAAGTGACTAAAGGGGTCGCACAAGCTTCTCTTGAAACTGAAGTGCCAGTCATCTTTGGTGTCTTGACAGTGGATTCTATCGAGCAAGCCATCGAACGTGCAGGTACAAAAGCGGGTAACAAAGGCTACGATGCCGGCGTTACAGCAATCGAGATGGCAAACCTCCTCGCGGTCCTCTAAAGATGGATCGACAAGACATGTTATCGCTCAATAATGGCGCACGTTACAAAACGCTGATCTTTGACTTTGATGGGACGATCCACGACACCATTCACGTTTATTTTCCAGCTTTTCTAAAGGGCTATCAATATCTCGTGGATGCTGACATGGCTGAGCCACGAACTTTTACGCCAAAGGAGGTTTCCATTTGGCTTGGCTACAATAGCGACGACATGTGGAAAACCTTTATGCCTAATTGCCCTGAATCGTTTCAAAACAAAGCAAAATCAATCATTGGGGATGAAATGCGACTGGGGCTCGAAAGTGGAAAGGGCATGCTTTATGATGGGGCTCATGACGTCTTGTCCGAGTTGGTCGAAAGAGGCTACAAACTCGTCTTTCTTAGCAATTGTAGCGAAGTGTATATGAACACGGCCATGAAAGTCTTTGGACTCGACCGATATTTCCATCAGTTCGTTTGTTCAGGACAATACGGACAAATGCCAAAGCATGAAATACTAAGCGCCATCAAACACACCTTAGAACCTGAAATGGCTATCATCGGCGATCGCTTTCACGACATGGAAGCAGGCATCCAAAATGGGATTACGACGATTGGGTGTGCTTACGGTTATGGTGAATCTGAAGAATTAAAACGTGCAGATAGACGCATCAATTCACTAAGGTCCTTATTGACGCTTTTTTAAACTAACAGTCGTTTATTATATTAAAAAATCAAAAAGTCGACACTTGATCA
>CAYLNI010000311.1:839-1787 GCA_964384705.1 uncultured Fusibacter sp. | reverse complement strand
TTGATGCAGGACAGATTACCATGGTCCTTGAAAACAAGCTCAAATGGTCTGATTTCAACACATATCTCTATGAATTTTTCACAGCTTGTTGGACAGGTCTTATGATCCCATTTGCATTTTCAATCTTAGGCCATTCAAAAAGGCATGAAGCAGTAGGTATGGTCATCAACTTCATTCTTTTATTCACTGTTTACTTTCTATGGACATCGTTTATCTTTGGCTTAAGCTTTTCACCACTGAGCATCGCTTTATTACTTGGCTCTTTCGTCTTACTCGATTTTTGGATCATCTATGCCGTTGAATATATGTTTATGCAGAAGAAGGTTGATTTGGTCAATACCAAGTTGAATCAATTGAACACAAGTCATTCTGCTTTCATGAGAGAGCAGGAATGAGTAAATGGTGCACAGGCAGATCGACTCATAATGAGTCGATCTGCCTGGCACCATTAGCTCACTAACTCACTAACTCACTCACTCATTTCTTCAAATGCGCAATCATCGCTTCAATCTCTTTAGTGGCTGCTTCGATACTTTCGTTGGAGGGTTTCTCCAGTCCATGGATCAGATTGTTTTTGTATTTCTTGAGTTGACTGAGTTCATCTTTCTCCGTTTGTGCCAAACTGGTTGATTTTCGCCTATCATCTCCGCTAAAGGCATGTCTATCATTCTGGCGTTCAAAATTTTGCATCACCAATTCCAGCTCCATCAATCTATTGAGAAAGTCGAACACGGATTGATTATTGCTACCATTGATGTTATCATCATTTTTTTTGGATTTTTTATCAATGAATGGGTTTTTATTCTCCAGTTCACGTCGAACTTTTTGATATTTTTTATACAGATTCATATCATTTGAGATGATGTAATCAACCAATTGGTTGATAATGGACCGATCCTCATCCAAATCATAATGGTATTCCAGATAGGGTTCCAAATCACAAACGCG
>CAYLNI010000311.1:0-781 GCA_964384705.1 uncultured Fusibacter sp. | reverse complement strand
AAGAATTGGAACAAAATATCGACTCTTCCCAGTACAAATGTCTCCGTTTGATTCCCACTTAAACTGCTGTCTTGCATAAATTTACTGTAGAGATAATTCGCAAGATCGTAATGATTCGGAAAGGTCTGCTTATTTTGTAGTGTTCTGTTTCTAAGGGCGATTTGAAGCCTTTCAAGTGCGATCTCACCTGTTAAAACAAGTCCGTTGAGAAGATCAAGGATGGCAAGTTCATCTTCTGAAGCGATGCCACTTAAGGGTTTGTATACAAGATCGTGTTCCACTTCCGACCAAGCATGCATCAATACGGAAGCGATTT
Source organism: uncultured Fusibacter sp. (assembly GCA_964384705.1). Taxonomy (GTDB): domain Bacteria; phylum Bacillota; class Clostridia; order Peptostreptococcales; family Acidaminobacteraceae; genus Fusibacter_C. The sequence goes on along the minus strand of CAYLNI010000311.1, from coordinate 465 downwards.
GAATCTCCACATTTTCACTAAGGTATCTCTTGTCATTGATGCTCAAGTTTTCTGTTTTAATCGAACATCTGTAATGCTTGGCCCAATACCCAGAGAATCTCTTTTTAGAATCTTTTTCTTCTTCTGGAAAATCCTTTTCTGAGATCAAATTGAAATCCGTCTTGATTATTTTTTTGACTTCATCGGCATCGTTCGGGAAATAAAGTGCCACCCTCACACCTGAGAAATCGATAATGTCTGCATAAATTTGTTCAACAGAAGTATAATGTTTGATTTTATCTCTGGAGATCAATTTTTGTCGCAACCGTTCTGGCCTCTTCGCTCTATAAGTCACAATGCTCCTGATGCCATTGGATTCAAGTTTTGATTCGATCAAATCGGCGCATATCCTAGAAAATTCCCTATAGTAATCGTATTCCTTTATGTATCCCACCATAAACGTATCGATGATTTTCATGATTATCC
>CAYLNI010000310.1:0-1855 GCA_964384705.1 uncultured Fusibacter sp. | reverse complement strand
AAGTCATGATTTAGAACAGGCGAGGCGATTATCTGGCGAAACGTGGGTTTTAAAAGCGCAAGGTCTTTCTAAAGTAAACCCCAAAGTGCTTTAATTTGATAGACAATTGCAGAATAAACTCTAAGGTTATCCACAAGTAAAAAACAGAGTTGAGAAAAAGTTCAAAAAAAAAGCGCAAACCAAAATAGGGTTACACGACTTTTAGGTAAGTGTACTATGCACACATTGATTTTACGGCTAATCGACCCGCTTCACTTTTACTTCTTTGAAGAATAATGAAAGCGATTAATTGTGTAATTCCAGCCATCAAAATGTTAGCTTTCAAAGTTAAGGTCTTGTTGATTTTAGAAATGTTGATCTGCATAAATGATTTGAGTTGAGCAATAGTTCTTTCGCAAACCGTTCTAAATTTATAAAGATTTATCCATTCGTCACTGTTACGAGGCATTGCAGCGTTAAACCTGTAATTATGATGGACTGTTATATTTTTAATACGTCCGTAGGGTGAATTGGTACAAGGATTATCACAATCAAGAACAACAGACTTGACGTAATTGGAGGTAATAAAGGATCTTTTGGGACACGCATATTTAATACGATCTGCGCGGTTCTTGCCTTTAATAACACCAACATATGTCATCGGTAAATTTGAATTGTTTGGACAAGTTGGGATGCCGTCCTCGGTAAAAAAAGGCTGAGGAAGTTTTGAATTGTTTCTAGGATTAAGACTGATGATGGGTATAATATCTTTTTTATAAAGATAAGCATAGTTGTCAACTGCATCAAAACCAGAGTCACCTAGAAAGTAGTTAAAAGAGGCACTTGGATGTAAATCGAAAAAAGTTTCAAGGGATGGTATAAGCGATTTAGCATCATATTGATCTTTGGTTTGTTCAGGCGTAAGGTCTAAATCAAGTGTGTTATCAGAACCATAGAAGTTGATATCCCGAATCAATCCGAATCCATTTGTGGAAAGGATGACTTTTTGATAGTAACCGAAGTGACCATTGAGATAAGTTAGTTTAGCCTCGGGGTTGGAAGCACTGTGTTTAGGCAACTTAGACTGAGCATATTTTTCTACATCAAAAGATTTTTCAAACTTGTTTGTTTTAGCGTAAGTTTTGACTGTTTTTAAGATGGATTGATAAAACTTTGGATTATTCTCTTTCACATACAGTTCAAAACCAGTCGTATCAGTAATGAGGATCTTGGAAAGGGTTTCATCAGCGAGGTCAGCCAGTTCAGATGAAAAGTCGACAAGATGGTGAAACATGTTTAGAATTTCGCTATAGAAGTTAGACTTGAATCTAGAAAACTGAGATGGATGCGGTGCTCTGGTGAAATTCAGAAATTTTCTGAAGTCACTTGAAATGCTGATAATGAAGATCAGAGTGGAAATGGTAGGTAAGCCAAGTAAGTTGTAAAAAACAAGTGCTTTAATCATACCCTCCAAAGGAAAATCTCTGTTTTTACCAACATCGGAGTAATAGGCATTGTGAAAAGATGTAGGTATGGCATCCTCAATATTTATAAACTGATTAAAAAGCGAAAAAAGTTGATCAGATTTGTGCGAAGTAAGATCGTCAAGTTCGGCACTAAGATCGAAGATAGAAACCTGATTAAAAGCAGAATATAGCATTATTACCTTCCTTTCTTTGCGTATAAGATATCAACAGGTTCACACCCTATTTATACCCAAAATGGAGGGTAATAAGCTATTTTCTATAGATGAAATCAAGTAAAATCAAAGGTTGCAGAGTTCTGCAACGAACTAATTGAATATTGAAAAGGAGTGTGTCTATAATACTTATGAAAAAACTAATTTGTACATCGTTAATACTCACAATCATGTTTA
>CAYLNI010000309.1:0-1887 GCA_964384705.1 uncultured Fusibacter sp. | reverse complement strand
GTTATTTAGAAAGGATTCTACTAACTCTTGATCCGTTTCTAATAATTGATACATTATTGAATCGCAATTATGAATAGCTGTAGCATTAAGATTAAAATTTGAAAGATTCAAGAATAATTTTTTGTATTTATCTGTTGGAAAATCCTCTTCCCTTGATCTGAATAGAAAATTTGAAAATTCATCTATTACATCCTGCACAGTATTATCAAGCATATTTTCCATTGGTTCCAAAACGGTTTTATTATGAGGATACAATAGGCCATATGCCCACATTAGTTTTGGATTTGTATGATTCCATTTTTGCTCACTCAATCGATCGAGATGTTCAATATAATAATTTATGTAATCACAACTATTATGGTTATAAACTAGTAATCCTATTGTAGCGATGACAACTTCATCTGATTTAGGATTATTTCTATCCTCGAAATCTATCAATAGAGTATTTATTTCTTCGGTATCACTTTTGCTTAAGAAACCACATAAAATTGAAGGTGCAAAGAAATATAATAAATCATTGTTAATATCGTTTAGATTCTTTATAACCTCCCAAGCGAAAGTTGAATTTTTTGAAGCTATTAATTCCAAAGAATTGTTAAAGGATGAAGGAGCGGTACCATTTTTAAGTTTTTCATAAAAAAAATAAATTAGTGAGTATAACTGATTATTGTCTGTATATATGTCGGGTAACACATTAAAAAAAGCGTTGTAGGCAATCCAGTTGTTTTGTTCGTCTGCTAGAGTAGTTATACAGAATAATATATCAATATCATACTTCTTACTAAGTAGATACATTACATGTTCAGGAAGGTAACAAACTTCTTTTAGAATATGGCCAAGTCTCCTTATATTCCAAAATTCATCTCTAAAATATTGGTGATTTGTTAATTGCTCTATTGATAATTTTGAAATTAAATATTCAGAAATAAAGAAAACTAAAGACACTTCATCAAGTAGATGAATATTATTTTCGCTGTCACAAGAAAACAATGCTTTATTAACAAGCTGTTTTGTCGATTCTTCAATATTGTAAGTACTATAAGTGTTTTTTGACTCAACGATATATTCAGCAAGCTTTAATCCTAAATCAATATTGAACAGATCTAATGATTCATAATCAAATTCCAGCAACAAATTTTTAAACATTTGATACCTCCATTTTTAATTATCTTCTTAAACACTTCCATCAATCAAATACCATACATCCTCCACTGTCTAATATTTAGTAAAATAGGCGTAGTGCACTATAATTACTTTATTTGTGGAACGCCAGGAATGTTCTTAATCCAATTGTTAACACCATCGATCTGTTTTTGAGTTATTTTCATATATTTACATACCTTTGATTTTACATCACTCAAGAACTCATTTTTATTTCCTAGTTTATGAATTGCTACATCTATCCAAAATAAACTATTATAGCAAAGTTGTAAGTTTGCTAATTTTAATTCATCCTTTACATTTTTTTCAATATTAATAATATGATTAATATCATTTTTATTCAGATCTTCAATTTTACTTTTTTCATAATACTGTTTAAGAACTATATAGGAAATTGAACGATAATTTTCAAACTTATTTTCTCTTAATTCCAAATATTCTAATGCTTTTTTCTTTTTTGCTTCACCTGTCAAAATTAAGCTTTGAGATCCAGTTCCTTTTCCGCCACCTGTGTGTGTACTTATCGGTTGTGTACATTTAGTCAAATCTGGTATTGAACTAAGTTTTATATCTTCATCAATATTATTTTCTGTACAAGTTGGCCCAGCATACACTATCTCCCCAGACCTTTTACATTTTAAAATATATGCTTTTAATGATGTAATATTTTTTGAGCAAAAGTTACACTTTATTTCCGAATCTACTAAATCTCTATATAGTGGCATG
>CAYLNI010000308.1:0-1905 GCA_964384705.1 uncultured Fusibacter sp. | reverse complement strand
CATAAAAGACATCAAGGATGATAAGGACGGCTCAATTAAAGATAAACTATGGTCTTACAGAAGAGGCTTTTTAAGATCCAGCACCAAAGCTTTTGGGCTTACACAGCAAAATTATAGTCATTATATCAGCGATGTCGATTACTACAAGCTGTATCCACTTGATAAGCGTTTCAAACATTGGATTGATGATAAATTGACGTTGAAGTACGTTTTATCACAATATGATGACTATTTGCCCAAATATTTTTGCACTATAAAAAAGGGTGGTCGTATCACACCTCTGATGGATGGCAAAGATATCTATAAAATGGAAGACCTCTTGCATTGCATCCAAAGAGAAAAACAAGTTGCGTTAAAAATGGCATCATCAGATCATGGTGTTGGTTTTTATAAACTATCATATAATGAACAGTTTGAAATTGATAATGTACCAGTTTCAAAGGAGCAAATGGTAGCTTTTCTAAATGCACGAGATGATTATTTGGTTACAGAATACGTTGTGGCACATGAATCGATTCGAAACATTTCCTGTGGTGCACTCAATACAGTCAGAGTCATGGTGGTCAAGGAAGATACAAGACATGCCAAACTAACCAACGCGGTTGTGAAATTTTCGACTTCGGCATCTGGACAAGTGGACAATATCCAAAGAGGTGGCATTATCGCAAAAGTAAACATATTGACGGGAGAATTCTCGAATGCAAAAAAAGTCGTTAACAATATCTTTTTTGATTGTGAGCGCCACCCGGATTCAAATCATGAATTAAAAGGTGTTCTACCACATTGGCAGGAAATGAGTGCAAAGCTTGTTGAGATCAGTCAACACTTAGCGCCTTTGACTTACTTGGGATACGATATCGCAATAACGGATGACGGTTTTAAAATCATTGAAATCAATTCGCATCAAGGGATTCGCATGTTTCAAGTATATGGGCCATTGCTTAAAGAAAATATTGCTGCAGATTATTTTATCTATCACTTAGAAAGCATAAAAAATAAAGAAAATAGGTGATTTATTTGAGAAAAATTCTATTATTGGGTGGTTCAACGCAACAAATACCTGCAATTGAGTATGCAAAAAGTATCGGGTTAATTACAATCTTATGCGATTTCATACCTGATAATCCAGGTCAACATTATGCAGATAAATTTTACTGCATCAGTACAACCGATAAAGACGCAATCTTACATGTCGCAGAAACTGAAGGCGTGGAAGGTATCGTTTCGTATGCATCAGATCCAGCAGCACCTACAGCTGCATATGTCTCTGAGAAACTTGGATTGCCTACCAACCCTTATGTGTCAGTTCGTACGCTTTCTCTTAAAGACCTATTCCGCAAATTTTTTTTTTTTTTTGGCTTCAATTGTCCACGTGCAGAAAGTTTTACAACAACTGAAGCGGCGCTATCTTCAATTGGAAAATTTAGTTTCCCAATTATGATCAAGCCAAATGACTCTTCGGGTAGCAAGGGCGTCAACCGCGCAAATGAACGAGATGTCTGTAAGAAATATATTGAGCTCGCTTTTGAAAATTCGAGGGAAAAGATGATCATCATCGAAGAATTTATCGTTCAAGATCACCCTTATGTGATTGCTGGTGATTGTTTTGTTGAAGATGGGGAAGTTGTGTTTTGGGGTTTCTTGAACAGTCATAGAGAAAAAGCGGGAAACCCATTTGTGCCAGTAGGTACAAGCTATCCTATAATGCTAAGTCCTTCTAGAATTGAGCGCGTGAAAGAGGCACTTGAGCGATTGTTTCGTTTACTTAATATACAATTTGGCGCATTCAATATTGAAGTGATGATTGATCAAAACGATGATTTATACATTGTAGAGATTGGACCTCGAAATGGAGGCAACATGATTCCTGATTTGCTTTTCATGGCAACAGGAATAGACACTATA
>CAYLNI010000307.1:0-1913 GCA_964384705.1 uncultured Fusibacter sp. | reverse complement strand
AGATGATCCAGTATCGTCTGGAAGTCGAGAAAGGACAACACTAAGATGTCTATATCTGAAGATAAAGCGGCTAAAAAAAAGACAACTAAAGGTGCTGTTGATTGGGACAAGTTATATAAGTCCCTCATACCACTTATTCTAGTCCCCATCGTCTTTATCATTTCTAAGAGTATAGAAAACAGCGCAGTTGGGTATGAAAGGTTCTTTGCAAGTGGTATCAATAAATGGACGATTGAGCTTATGAGCTTGGTGACGGGCTTTTTTAAATACTCCATTGCAGAGTTTGTGTTTTATGGCCATGTCCTTGCGGCACCAATCGTTGCAATTTTATTGATCATCAAACTTTTTAAAGGTGGGTTACTGAAGAGCATTCTCCGAATCTTACAGTACTTGAGTTTTTTATATGTCGCATTCATGTTGCTGTGGGGGTTCAATTATAATCGTATTTCCATTTCAGAAATTATGGGTTTTGAAGTTACGAGCTATAGCACAGAGGAACTTGCAGAATTGACCGAGTCGCTTATCGCATCGGCCAATACGCTAAGAATTCACCAACTCGAGGATTCTGAAGGCGTCATGGTATCGGCAGGCACTTATAAGGAAATCTTTGCACGCGCGCATGAAGGGTATGATGCACTGGGAAAATCCGTGAAGGCGTTAAGTGGTCCATATGGCAGGCCAAAACCTGTTTTCGCCTCTGAATTGATGCTCTATACAGGCATAACGGGCGTTTATTTTCCCTATACAGCTGAAGCCAATGTCAACGTTGCTGTCCCTGACTTGCTGTTACCTGCAACGACACTGCATGAAATGGCGCACCAACGTGGCATTGCACCTGAAGATGAAGCTAATTTTGTTGCTTATTTAACGGCACTGAAACATCCAGATAAGGACTTTAACTACTCTGGGACGGTGCTTGCGTTAATTCACACCATGAACGCCTTATATGCTCAAGATTCAGAAATTGCCATGACGCTTCGCAAAACTTACTCTGAAGGATTGGATCGCGATATGGCGTACTATACAAGATTCTGGAAAGCCTATGAAGGTCAGACAAACGAAGTTGCCGATCAAGTCAACGATACGTATCTCAAGGCAAGTGGTGAGACCGAAGGTGTGAAGAGTTATGGCCGAATGGTCGATTTGTTACTTGGGTACTATTATAGTATGAAACCTTAAAGGCGCTAAAGCATACCTGATTTCTCAGATGTGCTATAGCGCCTTTTTCCTTGAGGTTCCATAATTATTCAGTAGCAAATTTTTTAAACCGGCTCAAAAGAAGGATGATAAAGACCAACCATGGGATAAGGGAAAGAAGAGAAAATATCATGCCAACCATTCCAAAAGAAGAAGGCACACTCATCAAAATGCCTGAGGCTAAGCCCCAGTAACCTGTCGCACGGCTAAATTGAGGACTTTTTAGAATTGTGTAAGAATACGCTAAAAGCGTAATGGCATTAAAGACATAATAGACGTTAAAAGCTGTGCCAGTATATTGAGCCATTAAACCTTCGCCAGCTGCGATGAGACCGCCTTGTGTTAATGCGTTCGCTTCAAAATATCGACGGCTGAGTGTCCACATTTCAAATGAAGGATTGGTTGGAAAGTAACATGCGATGCCTATCAGACCGATGACAAGGCCCATGACCATTAGAGAGGGTCTCTCTTCAACGAGTTTGACGAAGAGTGAAAGATAGAGAATGGCGATAATCGCATTGTTAAATAAGTATAGAAAATCCAAACTCAAAAGACCGAGAAACCAGTTGTCATGATAAAGCTGAAAAAAACCTGTCACAGAAGTGGGTGGTGGAGAAATTATGAACACAAGAATTTGTATAGGGATGAGCGTCAACATCACCAAAGCAAGCCTGTAAGCCGTTTGATGCAATAATCGCCAATTAGACTGTTTTAAG
>CAYLNI010000306.1:0-1934 GCA_964384705.1 uncultured Fusibacter sp. | reverse complement strand
CAGGAGATTCAAGCATTATATGAAGAAATGAGTGCTTCTGAAGAGATGCTACGCTTTAACTACGAGGAGCTCCAAAGTGTTAGAAGTGCACTTGAAGTTGAGAAGGACAATTATCGCAAAATTTTGATTGCAAGTAACGAAGCATACTGGCAATATGATTTTTCAACCGGTGAATTCATAATAACCAATTTTTCGAAGGAAATGACAGCATCAAAGACGCCTTATGGTGATTTTTTTGATCGAATCTATAATGAAGATATCGACAAGGTCATTCATTACTTTAGTCCGGAATTTCAATATGATACGCCAGTTTTTGAGGTGAAAATCAGAATGCGAATCGATGGCGTTGAACCGGTTTACCACTGGTTCCAGTTGTTAGGCATCAGAGAAGGTGACGGCATTTTTGGGTCGCTCACTGACATACATCACGATGTCATCAACAAAGAACGCATTGAATTTTACGCTTTTCACGATCCAGTATTAGGTCTATATAACATGGATTTTTTAGGAGACATCGTCAACAATTTGTCTAAAACGGATAACCATACCGACGCACATATACTGCTTGTTGTCGGCGTAGTGGGATTTAGTAGAATACTGAATGCTTATGGTAAAAATTTGACGGATATTATGCTTTTCCAGCTTAGTGCAGAAATTAGCCATATCTTTTCAGAAGCGCAATATATATCGGTATTGCATAGTGGTCGATTTGCAATTTGGATGACTTGTGATGATCCGAGTAATTGTGCGCGCTCGCAAATGGAAGCGCTTGAAGCATCACTTTCTAGTAAGGTCGGTGTTTTCTCTAACATAGAGATCCCGATAAATGTCGCCTATGGTGCGACCCTTGTCACACGTCAAAAAGTCGATAATGACAATTCACATGTGATTTCAGAAGCTGAAACTGCATTTGAGTATGCTGTAGATAAAAGCATCTTTCATCAGATTCAGTGGTATGATGGTTCATTAAAGATAGCGAAAGATCGCGAACTTATGACAGAACAGCTTTTGTTAAAAGCCATTGAGAGAAATGAGCTCTATTTGACCTATCAGCCACAATTTAGTTCGCTTGAAGAAGGTGAAATCATCGGTTATGAAGCGCTGCTAAGATGGAAGAACAAGACTATTGGTTTTGTTGCGCCTATGGATTTTGTGCCCCTTGCAGAATCCATCGATTACATCAACACAATTGGTCGTTTTGTCATTGATGAAGCGATTTCATTTATTCAAAAGAAAAATAAAGAAGGCAAAAACGTCAAAGTATCCATTAACGCTTCCTATAAGGAACTTTTGCAAAAAGACTATGTGAGCTATCTTTTAGAAGTGCTTGAAGCACATGAGGTCTCTATCAATCAACTACATATTGAGATTACAGAAACGACGATCTCAGAATATATAGATGCTGTAAGAGACAATCTCATCGCACTTAACCAAAATGGTTTTGAGATGCACATGGACGATTTTGGAACGGGCTATTCATCGCTCTATCAACTTGGAAGAATGCCCTTTAGCATCTTAAAGATCGACAAGAGTTTTGTGTGGGCACTTACGAATGATACGAAAATGAGAGCGTTAACAAAGCTCATTATTGATATTGCTCATCGAATGGATATGAAAATCATCGCTGAGGGTGTCGAAAGCATGTCGCAGTATGACATTCTAAAGTCCATGGGATGCGACTATTATCAAGGGTATTTGCTCTCAAAGCCGCTGCTGCCGAGCGAGATATGACAAATCTATATTTCAAAATAGGACAGGTCTTTTATCAGTATTTTTTTACTGTCTTTTAGTTCGAGGATTTCCTCTTGAGCAAGCAGTGACAGTTTTCTGCTGATGGTTTCACGCGTGACGCCTACGAAATTCGCCATGTCTTCTCTAGTGAGTTGAAGGTGGATGATGGTGCCCTTTGAAGTCTTCTCCTTGGACTGATCGAT
>CAYLNI010000305.1:1225-1941 GCA_964384705.1 uncultured Fusibacter sp. | reverse complement strand
CGGAACGCCTGCTTCATTTGCCATCTCTACAAGAAGTAATTTAGAGGAAACGGTGTCAATCGCGTCGATGATGTAGTTAAATTTTTTAAAGTCGATATCGGCCGCAGTCTCAGCACCAAAAAAGCATCGGTTTGCCTCGACGATCGCGTCAGGATTGATCTCCAGTATGCGTTCTTTCATGACTTCCACTTTAACACGACCTACAGTTTTTCGTGTGGCGATGAGTTGTCTGTTGATATTTGTAAGGCAAACTTTGTCGTCGTCGTAGAGGTAGAATGTGCCTATGCCCGTACGTGCAAGTGCTTCAACAGCATATGACCCAACGCCGCCAACGCCGAAGATTGCGACACTAGCATCTTGCAGTGAACGCAATCCGTCGCTGCCTATTAATAATTCTGTTCTTGAAAACTGATTTAACAATGAATTTCCTCCTGTAAAAAAGAACCCTCATAGTTGAGGGTCCATGTATTATTTTTTATGTGTGAATACGTAATTTCTCGATCCTGTTTCGATCAACTTCTTCTATGACGAACTTGATACCATCATATTCGATGGTTTCGTTTACCTCCGGAATATAGCCAAACTCTCCGACGATAAAGCCGCCAATGGTGTCAAAATCTTCAGATTCGATGTTCACGCCAATCATCTCATTTAATTCATCAATACGCGTGCTACCTTCAACGATATATTCGTCTTCTTTGATCACTTCAATGTCT
>CAYLNI010000305.1:0-1215 GCA_964384705.1 uncultured Fusibacter sp. | reverse complement strand
CAGGATCATCGTACTCATCGCGAATATCGCCGACGATTTCTTCGATGAGGTCTTCCACAGTGACGATACCAGCGGTTCCGCCGTACTCATCAAGTACGATAGCCATCGGTATACGGTGTGCTCTCAACTCTTGGAATAACTCTGTCGTCTTCTTATATTCAAATGTGAAATACGGTTCGCGAATATAATCATGTATGTCGAAAACAGTGTTCTCAGAAGCTTTAAAAATCAAATCCTTGATATACAAAATACCGATGATGTTATCGGTCGTATCTTGATAAATCGGAAGTCTAGAAAATTGCTCAGTTTTAAACGTTTCGATGATTTTTTCATAAGTTGCACTGACTTCAATAGAAGCCATATCCGTTCTTGGCGTCATGATATCTCGTACTTGCGTGTCTCCAAATTCGAACACGTTGTAGATCATCTGCTTCTCTTCGCCTTCAAGAACGCCTTCTTCATGACTGACGTTAACCATCGTTTTTAGTTCATCTTCAGTGATGAATGGTTGCGTGCGGCCAGGTTTGCCACCTAGCATCTTGATGAGGCCATTTGTGACAAAGAGAAAGATCGATACAAGTGGATTGAAAATAATCGTGAAAAGCGTAATAACTTTCGCAATTCTCAGAGATATGAACTCTGAATGCTGCGCTGCAAGGGATTTTGGTGTAATTTCTCCAAAGATGAGAACTAAAACGGTCATAACGGCAGTTGCTATAGCGACACCAGAGCTACCCAGATAATGGATGGCTAAAGATGTGGCAAGTGCAGAAGCACCGATATTGACGATATTGTTTCCCACGAGTATGGAGCCCAACAATTTGTTTGGATTCTCCACCAATTTACTAACGGTTTCAGCACCTTTGACTTTTTCATCGACAAGATGCCTAATCCTGATTTTACTGAGTGACATTAATGCTGTTTCTGATGCTGAGAAAAATGCGGACATTCCAATCAACACCACCAATAGTATGAACTGCCAACTCGCGCCTGCTTCCAAAAAAAACCACACTCCTATTTAAATAATCAATTTGAAACTTTTACCACTCAGTTACGGGTCAAAAGTCATAGTTTAGGAAAATATATAGTTAAGGAAATTGCATAATTACAATTTGAAGATATTTATCACATGAACATAACGTAAACAAGCCATTGCTGCAATGTGAAACTATGATCTTGTGACATATTAGGTAATTATGCAATTTCCATAGTTAA
>CAYLNI010000304.1:0-1947 GCA_964384705.1 uncultured Fusibacter sp. | reverse complement strand
ATGGATTTACTCCGTCACTGCCCTTTTTTTTAGTTTGCTAAAGTATTTGGTGCTTTCATCTAAATCACCAAACGGCGTAAAAGTATAGATAGCAAGGCAGCGTGCATAGGCATGCTGGAACGGTTCCGCAGGCGGTTTTATCCGACAAAAAGTCGGAATAGAAAAAACCGCCGAGGACTTAGTGGAAGTGTGCCTGTGCACGATGCCTTGCCTTACGTTATGCAAAAGTGATGCCTTTATTTAATTGACCCAAGCGCCTTACGCAGCAACATGAATACAACGACTGAGATGATGATTTCTGGTACCATGTACGATGCGTTGTAGATCAGGGAGTAGAGGACTGGGTGCGTGCCTTCTGGTGCATAAGATGCGAAGAAGATGAAGCCCGACAGGAAGTGCGCGACGAAGCGCAGTCCTAAGGCAACTGTGATGGCCGTGATTACTTTTGCTGGAGATGATTTGTCATTAGCCATGAAGCCCATGACGCCAATCGCCGCAAATGCTAGTGGGTAGTCGATTATGACGGACAGTGGATGTGCGGCATAGGGTTCGATAAAGAACTGTAATAGGCCATAGACTGCGCCTACGAACATGCCACGAACGCCGCCCCAACGATAAGCGAAAACTAAGATGGGGATCATACTGCCCGCTGTTACGGAACCGCCGTTGACCCATAGGGGGGTCTTCATTTTGATAAAGCTTAAAACGGTTGCAATGGCAATCATCATTGCACCTTCCACCAACATTCTGGTAGAGAAAACTGACTTTCTTTCCATTTTGATACCTCCATTTAAATGTGTGTCGTGACTTGTGAACATCACGGCAAATCTAAATGATTCGACAGTGTAAAATAAAAAACCATGCTTGGGGGTCCAAACATGGTCAAATTTTCATTTTTCCACACTTTCCTCCGCTAGGGTTAACTAGTTCAGGTTCAAAGGGTTACGCATATGCGCTCTCAGCTTAAAGCACCCCTAGGTGAATCATTTTATTCAATTAGTTACATGGCTATATTACCACAAAACACAGCCGTTGTAAATGATGGTGTGGCGTTTTGGGGGAGCGTATTAGACATCAGGCATGTGAAGTGTCAATAGTGTTAAGCGTCAAGAAGGCGACACGTTACGAAGTTTACGTTGTGCTCTCACTATACTGTAGCGTGTAAAGATCGTAGTACATGCCTTGCTTTGCAAGGAGCTCTTGATGGTTGCCAATCTCCTTGATTTCACCCTTGCTCATGACGATGATCTTGTCAGCGTGTTGGATGGTGGAGAGGCGATGCGCGACGATGAGCGTCGTACGGCCTTTGATGATGCGGTTGATGGCGTCTTGGATGAGTAGCTCTGTTTCAGTATCTATGTTCGAGGTCGCTTCATCGAGAATCAAGATGCCCGGGTCAAATACAAGGGCCCTGGCGAAAGACAGAAGCTGGCGTTGGCCAGCGGATAGCGTCGCGCCACGCTCTACGACGGGTTCGTTGTAGGCTTTGGGAAGCTTTGTGATGAAGTGGTCTGCATTGACGTATGTCGCAACCTCTTTGATTTGTTCATCTGAGATGTCTTGATTGTAGAGCCTGATGTTGCTTTTGATGTCGCCCGAGAACAGAAAGACGTCTTGTAACACGATGCCGATGTGGTGTCTAAGGTCGTGCATATCTAAGTCGCGGATGTCGATGCCATCGATGGTGATTCGGCCCTTTTGAATATCGTAGAAGCGGTTTAGAAGGCTGATAATGGTAGTTTTGCCCGATCCCGTGGCACCCACGAGTGCGATGGCTTCGCCTTCTTTTGCAAAAAAGCTTACGCCTTTCAGGACGTAGTCGTCGTCAGTTTTTGGGTCGTTTGCATAGCTGAACCAGACGTCTTCAAACGCAATCTCGCCCTTAAAGTGCTCAGGGTCGAGTTTCTTCGGCAGGGCAGGGCTTATGATGGCGGATTTTTCATCGAG
>CAYLNI010000303.1:0-1967 GCA_964384705.1 uncultured Fusibacter sp. | reverse complement strand
ACAACATTTTGGAGATTCATGAAAAGGAAAGCACTGAACTATTCAGAGACAAGGACTCGACTGGCACATCACATACAGTTCTTATAGTCGATGATAATAAAACGAACCAGTTTATTGCAAAATCCCTGTTGGAACAGGATGGTTATCAAGTGATTTTGTGTTCAGACGGTAGAGAAGGTTATGAAACTTTCCTATCAAATCAATCGACGATTGATTTGATTCTAATGGATCTTCATATGCCTGTCATGAATGGCTATGAGGCAACCAAGTTGATTAGGCAGACGAACGCATCAATCCCGATTGTCGCTATGACTGCAGATGCTATAACTGGTGCGGAAGAAAAATCAATTCAACACGGCCTAACAGGTTATATAAGCAAGCCTTTCGAACCTGAGCATTTCTTAAAGGTCGTTGGCGACCTGATTCAATCGTCTTCAGTTTCAGAAGATACCAATTCATCAACAGACCATTCCATAATTGATTCGACTGCTGATTCGAACGTTTTAAGTATCTCAGAGAATGAAGTCTTGGATTTTGCGACTGGTATTAAGTTCATGGGTGGAAATGCGTCACTATATGATATGATTCTATCGTCGTATTACACAGAAAATCGCGACATCGCAACGAAACTGAGAACACAAATCGACACTGGCAACTATAGCGAAGCCATCCAGATTATCCATAAGATCAAAAGCAGTTCTGGCAGCATCGGTGCAAAACCGCTATACGAAGCAACTATAGGGTTGCAACAAGCACTGCGAGACAAGGACATCAAAGCAATCGAAAAGCACTCTAAGACTTTTGAAGCATTGCTAGAGATGGTTCTAAAAAAAATATCTGAAAGAGTTTTGCAATAAATTGTGAGAATATTTAAAAAACTTTCATATTCTTGTTTTGATTTTAGTACAATCTATGGTATTATAGATACTAAGCAGATACTAAAATACTAAAGAACTATGGAGGGGACGTTATATGCATAAGACCGACTTATTTGTTGCAATTTTCGACTACATTGAAAATTTATTTTCTATGAAATTGGAAGAGAAGGAAAAACAGTCAATCAAAGATTCTTTTGATAGTATAAATATTGCAGATGGTATGGAACGTGCAATAAAAGCTATCGAAATGGGTTTACATGTAAGACTTCCACAGGATCTTTTTATCGAAACTAGAGTACATAGATGCTTAGATCCAATTGAGGATATCCTTAAGCGATTGAACTTCGAGGCTTCCATGTGGACCTCCGAGTACCATAATGGCGTCTATGCAACCGATATGGGTGAGAAGTGTTAAGCACCTACAAACTTTATTAAAAGACGATACTATGACAGACGGGATCCTTATCCCGTTTGTTTTTTTTTACACGCATAATATTTCGCGTTCATTGCAGGGATTTTGACGATTCATGTTGAATAAACATAAGTGCGTTGTAATTTGACTTTTTAAGGAGGACAAAGCTATGACTAAATCTCAAGAGAAAAAAGTAAAAGTGATCATACACGGCGCGTCGGCAGCAGCTGCAGGCGTCGGAGCTGGACTAGCGCAACTACCTGGAACGGACAATGCCGTCATCGTACCAATACAGGTTGGCATGGTCGTAACTTTAGGAGCAGTATTTGGCATCAATCTGACTGAATCCGCAGCCAAAGCGACACTTGCCACTGCGACAGCTACTTTTGTCGGAAGAGGGATTTCACAGTTTTTAGTTGGATGGATTCCTGGAATCGGAAATGTACTCAACGCGTCGACAGCCGCAGGTGTTACAGAAGCCATAGGATGGGCGATTGCTAAGGACTTTGCACATCAAAGCAAAAAGATGATCGAAAATAAAAAAGGCTAGAAAGGTGACATGATGGAAGGGGTACTCAATTTAAATAAGCGTTTTTTTAAAATGCCTGTTGTATTACTTATGATGGCACACGCCATCATTATTGGTTTTGATGAAAATTTGACCATTTTGTTATTGG
>CAYLNI010000302.1:0-1967 GCA_964384705.1 uncultured Fusibacter sp. | reverse complement strand
AAAGCTCTCATAGTTTCTATAGATCGCTTTTGATTTGATGTTCTTTTTCGCTTCTCTTAAAAATTCAATAATAAGAGGTTCTCCAAGATGCTCCAACTTGTCTGTAAGATTAGCCACCAATTCTTCAGATGTTTGTTGCAGCTTGATGACAATTTTTCTCAAACTTGCCATTTCTACTACTGTAATTGCGGTGTCAATGAGTACAATTGAATAAATACCTATTAGCACCGCTTTTATCGTAGATTCTGGCACCTTTTGATACAGTGCTATAACTGTGTCATTAATAAAAAACCATAATAGTGTACTTCCAGCACCCCAAAATATGGAAACACCTAGTGCGATTCTGCCTTTTAGATTGAATTTCACCTGACTGTAGTCCCACCAACGCGTTTTGAACAGCTTCTCCAATATAGCGGATGTCACATACTCCCAAAGGGTTGCCACGAAGGAAGCAAAAATAAAGGTCAGCCCTATGTGTTCCCATCCCTCCACTTTAAAATAAGTCTCGCCCATTTTCAAAGAGACCATAATCGTCGTAGCGGCAAAACCATATATAGGAATGATCGGCCCGCGTAAGAAACCTCGATTGACAAATTTCTTATTTTTTATCGAAACATAAGGCGTTTCCCACAGCCACCCTAACATGGCATATATTAGAAACATCCAAGCGATTTCACCAAATGTAAACATTTATTCCTCCTGTATGGTTGATTGAGTTGATTGAATTTCAAATTGTTTTTTTGTGGTTTTTTTTGTAACACGACCACCTTACCATATGTTATAATGACATGAAACATACAATTCTCATCAAATGTCCATAAAACCGACAGATTTCTATTATTGTCGGGACAGTAGGAGCATAAACCTATGGCCAAGCCTGAGTTGACTAAAAAATTAATTGCAGACACACTTAAAAACCTCGTCCTTAAGAGCCCAATCGACAAGATTACCATTCACGATATAATTGTTGCTTGCGGCATCAATAGAGCGACCTTTTATTACCACTTTAATGACAAGCAAAGCTTGATTTATTGGATTTTCAATGAAGAATTTTCAAAATACGACGACAAACCAAATTATGGTGAGTTGTTGAAAAGCATCGTCATCCATATGTATAGTAATAAAGATTTTTACATCCCAGCTTTGCTCTCAGAGGTTCAGAATAATTTGCGACTTCACCTGTTCAAGCTGGCTCACGAGCGGTGCCTAAAAGAAGTTAACACGCTTCTCGGTTCAAGACAATTGACTGAACATAGCCGTAACTTTATAGCAAATTATTTCGCAAATGCCATCATCGGATGCATTGTTCAGTGGGCTCAAGATGGTATGAAGATTAATCCTACAAAACTCGATATGGACATCGTACTGATAACCACTGATTGCATGAAACTGATTGTCGACCAAAATGCCAAGTAAAAAAAACCTAGTTCTAAATGAACTAGGCTTTTTTTATAAGTTTAATCGGAATAAAGGATTCCATTTGTGCCCACCCTTGCGCTTCAATAATCTCAGGTGGTGTAATGATATGACCCATAGCATAGTGATTCTTTCGTGTGTCAAGCTCAAAAATATCTGATGCCTCAATATATGCCAGTGCTCGTTTGTACAGCTCATCATTTGCATCATCATCGCCATCTTTATACACATAAGTCAAATAATAGCCACCATCAAAATCAACTACTTCGTTGCCACCGTGATCCATCTCATCACTTAGTGCCCACCACCAAACTAAGCCATTATCTTGCTCATCAAAAAATAAAAAGTCTCTTGGCATAAAGCTATCACGTGATGTTGGCTTGATTGCAGAAAAATATTGATCGAATTTGCCGAGTATACCATCAGACGAAAAATCAAATGACGTGTCAATCCCCGATGATGCCGCTTTAAAAGGTGGTAACGATATGATTCTAAACAACATAAAAACCTCCCAAAATAATTAGTCTATTTTATACCCCATTAATATCGAA
>CAYLNI010000301.1:1741-1968 GCA_964384705.1 uncultured Fusibacter sp. | reverse complement strand
TGATCACAATTTTAACGATTATGGAAGATTGATTTTTCCTATAGATAAGCCACTGGATCAAACGTTAAGGGTTGGAGAGTTAAGTCGTATTCTCACCTGGTATAATTATGTCAACGTTGATAAGACCGTTGAAATCCTGAATTATTTTAAAACGAAAGTAAATGAAGGTGCGCCCATATTTTACGAGATCTATACAGACGAAGAAAAGAAAAGTGACCCAACTAAAA
>CAYLNI010000301.1:1466-1682 GCA_964384705.1 uncultured Fusibacter sp. | reverse complement strand
CGCAATTTTGAATGCGGGTGGTGGATTTTCATATGTTGGAGCCATTCACGACAGTTTTCCACAAGCACTGGAATTGTCAAAATTGGGATATAACGCGTTCGCATTGATTTATCGCCCTGACGCGAATAAAGCATGTGAGGATTTGGCAAGAGCAATTGCTTTTGTTCATGAGAATGCAGAGGCTCTTGATATAGACACTGCAGATTATTCATTATG
>CAYLNI010000301.1:383-1439 GCA_964384705.1 uncultured Fusibacter sp. | reverse complement strand
TGGAGCACGTTTAGCGGCTTGGTTAGGCTCTTATGGTACATCTGCATTTGGCGAAAAGGACTACCCTAAAGCAGGCGCTATTGTTATGCAATATACAGGACTCTCTGAAGTTAACGGCGATGAGCCACCAACTTATGCGTGTGTGGGCACAAAGGACAGCATAGCCAGTTATCAAACAATGCAAAACAGGATAAATAAAATTAAAGCAAATGGAACATCTGCAGAAATTGATGTGTTTGAAGGTTTACCACATGGCTTTGGCCTTGGTGAAGGCACGATTGCAGAAGGCTGGCTAGTGAATGCGGTTGTATTTTGGAAGAAACAGATGGACAAGGAGTGAGATATGAAAACAAATAAGATTACGGTTAAGTTAACGGTTAAGATAACTCAGATCATTCTATTATCAGCACTTCTAATCGGATTATTGTCTGCGTGTACAAATCAAAGGGACATCGATGAAAACTCTGACGTCGATAAACCATCAGAAAGTGAAATAATATCAGAAGCTGAAAGCACATCAGAAGCTGAAAATACATCAATAAACGAATCACTTGCAACTATTCCACAAGAATATTATCAAAAATCAAAAAAGCAAGGTACTTTGGTAGCTCATAATTATACAACGTTTGAATCGAGTATGTATGAGAAAAAAGGTAAAGTGATTCATAAACAAGCCATAGTATACCTACCATATGGGTATTCAGAAGACAATCAATACAACATTCTTTATCTCATGCATGGTGGCTGGGGCAATGAAACGACAACTTTGGGAACACCCAATCAACCTAATAATTTTAAGAATGTGATCGATCATGCAATAGAGAAAGGTGAAATCGATCCCTTGATTATTGTATGTCCTACTTATAATAATGAAAGTCAAGAGGACAGTGCAGATTACGCATTGGCATTTTATATTTTGACAGTTAATTATCATAATGAACTTGTAAACGACTTAATACCTTCTGTGGAAGGCACATATTCTACCTATGCAGAAAATTCATCCGCTATAGATATTAAGAATTCTAGGGATCACCGAGCTTTTGGTGGATTCTCAAT
>CAYLNI010000301.1:0-357 GCA_964384705.1 uncultured Fusibacter sp. | reverse complement strand
CTGTTGCAACATGGTATACGTTTATGAACTGTCTGGATGAATTCAGATATTTTTTACCAATGAGTGGTGCAATGGATTATGAAGGTGATGATGTAGATGCTGCGGTCACTGCTTCAGGCCATAATCCTGAAGATTATTTGATCTATGCGATTACTGGGACTGATGATTTTGAGTATAGACACTTTACAAATCAAATTGAAGGCATGTTAAGTATGCAGAGTGGAAACTTCAAATCAATTAATAAAGGAAGTTCTGGTAATGTTGCGTTTCGAGTAAAAGAAGGATATTCTCATGACGGCCTCGCTGCTATGGAGTATACTTATAATGGGTTGCTGAATTTTTGGCGACGGTCACATT
>CAYLNI010000300.1:0-2027 GCA_964384705.1 uncultured Fusibacter sp. | reverse complement strand
GATTTTTTACTAAGTTGTAGGCCTTGAAAAATCGCTAATGTGCATTTTTTACACATTACTCTCTTTGTCTATTTCACCTTCTTTGAAGATATTATTAATGTGTCTAGTGATCACTGTTCTATCTTTTTCGAACAATTCACTAATTTGTTCTTGAGTTAACCATATGGTCTTTTTGTCAACGTTTACATCAAGTTCAAATTCTCCATCTCTAAAATGAACCAGTTCATGTTTCATATAGCACCTCTTTTTATTATATTAAACAATCATACATTTAAGACTTTCGCAAAGCTATCACTACAACATCAATAATTGAAAAAACCATTTTCGATTTGCGTCTTTAAAAATTATGACTCAACTTAAGCCGTCTTGGACTCGTAATTTTCATGTCAACACCTCTAAGTAAATTCTTACTTGTTTTTTAATTTTAAATATTTCGGCATATTCAATCAACTTTGCAAATTCTGCTCCTGGTGTTTGCATATATCTTTTAATTGCTTCCTTAACCATATCGGTATCCAATTGGTCTTTCTTTTTAATACAATCACAAATGGTTCTCTCTTTATCATAAATCTCAATTAAATGTCCAAATGGGCTTTCTATTTCGATTTTACCTAGTTTATGCAATGAAGCATCAATATAAAAAAACTTGTACTTATCTTGTTCTACTAAAAGTCTCGTATTGTATCCAGAGGGAATAGTCATCATCATAGTTATTGGCGTACGATCTGATAAATTGTGAAAGTACAACGCAGTTTCATGAGAAAATATACCTTCTTTGCATCTGTACTGTGCAATGAAGTATTCGTCCTCCATTTGATTCGGATCCATGTACAACCCATACTCCAGTTTTTCAAGCTCACCTGATAAATGTAATCTCTGAATTGTTTTATAAGAAACGCCAGCTTCTCTAGCTTCACCAGAGGTTATCAATCCGTTTTTTTCTTCTAACAATTGCATAACGATTTCTTTTTGCTTCATAGAATCACCCCCAAAAGTCATCATAGTTTGTAATAATTATAATTTATACGAACAAGTATGTCAAATATCTAATTTTTTATCTACATAGCGACCTGATCTTTATTCCACGAGTACCTCCAGCACTCATTATTTCATTTTAGCGCCCCAAAATGAAATAATAACACAACAAAAAAAGTCATAGATTACAAGCATACAACTATACTTGATATCTATGACTTCACCTCGAATTTCTACTATTCGATCAAGTCTTCTCTTCTCACTAACGCCTCATTAAACACAATATTGCCAAAGGTTGCACCAGTCTTACCCTCGATTAAAAATTGGACCTTGTCAATTGAATTAAACTCAGTAAGTGTATTAACGATTGAATAAACCGTCATCAGATCGTTGGAGCTCCCTGATATATGATTATCAACAAACGCCTGAGAAAAATCTACAGTGCACACACCATTCAGTATTGATATATTAAGAAGCTGTGTGCCTTCAGGTATTGATGGTGCAAGATTAGTTAAAGGACCCTCTATTAAGCCTTCAACCGCTGCTCTTGCTGTGCCATCATTGGATACAAGAAGCTCTCTGAGTTCTAGGTGCAGTTTATCTACGTTGTTATCTGGAAAGTAAAGCTTTGTCTGTATCAATTTAGCCACTTCAAAATCAAACAGAAAATAACTTACCGGGAAGCTTGAGTCTTGAAGTTCTAGAAGCTTTTCAACATTTATAACGCCAATGTTCTCTTTGATAACTCTCTCTTCATAATAACTGCTGTTAACATCATCATATCTAACTGTATATTGCTTAAAACTATCATCGACGATTTCGATCTTTTGAATAAATGCTTTAAGGGTCGTGACTTTCCCCTGTTTATCTACCACTTGTTCTTGCCACGAGTTGCCAACTGATAAAGGCGCCTGTATCAAAGTGATTTTGTTGAATTTTGAATCAAGCATCGCGCTCTCAACTTTTTCCTGGATTATCTTATGACCGTCAATTGTATATTTAATGCCAATATTTCTATCCAGATTGCTTTCGCCACCTGATGGGTCACCGAC
>CAYLNI010000299.1:277-2029 GCA_964384705.1 uncultured Fusibacter sp. | reverse complement strand
TTCCAAATTGCGAGGGTCTATTTACATTGACAATAAACAAAAAAAAAGAAAGAGATTGATAAACGAACGATAATGTGGTATTTTTGATACAGAGACCATGTGGTCTCTACAGGGAGTGAGAGAATATGAAAGAAATTTTTTTTAAGATAGAGGAAGACAAGAAAAAGAGAATTTTAGAGTGCTGTATCGCTGAATTTGCGACGCATAATTATGAACAGAGCTCAATCAATGCGATTATTAAGGCGGCAGATATTTCAAAAGGTGGGTTGTTTAAGTATATTTCCTGTAAAGAGGATCTGTACTTATATACGATGGAAGTGATTTTGACGGAGCTTATCATTTACCAAACGAAGCATGTTACAAAGCGGTCGAATTGTTATTTTGACCGGATTTTGGAGTTGGCTGAGGTTGCATTTGAGTTTTATGAGCACCACAATGCGTCATATAAGGCAATTCTTACTGGGCTTTTAGACCGGCAGTCGCCTGTTTACAACAAATTACTGAGTCTTCGGGATCGTTTGGTAAAAGCATATCAAAGTGATATTTTGGATGATATTGATTGGGAACTTTATCGGATCAAGAAAGAAGATCTTATCTTCGTTACGGGGTGTACCTTGAACGGTTATAATCTTGAACTGCTGGATCATATGAACAATCAAACGGAATTGAGTACATTTAGAGATAAGCTTGTTGCAGATTTAGGTTTAATATTTGACGTGATGAAGGTGGGTGTTGTGAATGAGGTATCAAGTTGTTGAGGCGAAAAAAGTAAGAACAAAGGAAAAAGAAATTAAATATGACATTGAATATGAAAATGAATTAGATGAGCCTCAATTGATGATATTTATCACTGGCGCTGGTATTGGGCCATTTATGTGGACGCATCAAACTGATTATTTTGAGAGCTACAAGAAAATCATTTTCGACCTACCTGGTCATGGAGACAATTCTGATGTGGATTTTACGACGATTGAAGCTGTTGCCAGTGAGTTAAGGCAGATCATTTTGAAGGAGAGCTTTGATGGAAAGGCGATTATTATTGGGCATTCCATCGGCGCACAAATTCTCATGTGGATGATGAAAAATATGCGTGATGTGGTAAATAAGGGCGTTGTTGTTAGTGGTTTGAACAAACCGATGAAAGGCGTCAGTTGGATGATCAAACCCGCCATTTATTGTTCCATGCCACTGATCAAAATGAAGCGCTTTGCAAAGCTTCAAAGCAAGGAATTGTCTCTTCCGGATTCGATGTTTGAACAGTATTACAAAGACTCGCTATTGTTGAGTCCAGTGACTTTGACGAACATTCTCAAAGTGAACATGTCCTTTGAGTTTGGTGGAAGCAGTGAGGCTGAGGGCATCGTCATCGTAGGTGATGCAGAGAAAAACATCATGAAACAGTCTGCCAATAACACTGCAAAAGTGTTGGGTAACAAAGGTTATTACAATGTAAACAACGCCGCTCATGGCATCCCATATGAGAAACCGGAAGTGTTGAACCAGTTAATCACACTATTTTTGGAGGGCAAGCTAGAGAGTGAAACAGTAGATGGTGTGGCGTTTGTATCTGTGGCATGAAATGAATAAAGGCAGTGATGGATTTACTCCGTCACTGCCCTTTTTTTTAGTTTGCTAAAGTATTTGGTGCTTGATGTTTGGTATTTGATGTTTGATATCTTGCATATTTGGTTTTTCAATAATTAGATTATAAGCTTGATATAATTTTGATTGACACGTTGTTGAATTGTTGAG
>CAYLNI010000299.1:0-210 GCA_964384705.1 uncultured Fusibacter sp. | reverse complement strand
ATTATCTAAATCACCAAGACGGCGTAAAAGTATAGATAGCAAGGCAGCGTGCATAGGCATGCTGGAACGGTTTCGCAGGCGGTTCTATCCGACAATAAGTCGGAATAGAAAGAACCGCCGAGAATAAAAGTGGAAGTGTGCCTGAGCACGATGCCGTGCGTTTTCGTTATGCCTAAGTGATGCCCTTACTTCAAGTTCCCAAGTGCCTTA
>CAYLNI010000298.1:0-2032 GCA_964384705.1 uncultured Fusibacter sp. | reverse complement strand
ACTGGTTCCCTTTCGTACATTATCGATGCCAAGCCACATGCCCTTTTCAGCAGCTCGCTTGATCGTATCGAGATGTGACTCTTCATCGGCGTGTGCCCAAAGGAATTTGTTGTAGTCCATCTTTTCGGCATCAAGCAAATCCATGATTGTGTAAACCATTTCTGCCTCTAGGATGTGACAATGAACTGGCATCCCCGTTTCATTGCTTGCCTTAACTGCAGCGACCAGCATCGCACAATCCGCTTTTGAAAGATCTACTTTTGAAAGGTCTGCATTTGTGTGGCCACCTTTATCGAGTAGCAATTTGATGTACCCTGGGCGGATAACGACGCCATCAACGGTGTCCAAGCCTTCCTTGAAATCCTTGATCCAGCGACTTGCTAGTTGTTCTTCAAATTGTTGTGGGAACACTTCATAGAGCTGTTTTGTGTGGTTCCAACCAGTACAAGGTATGATGTGCATGTCCGCTTTTTCTGAAAGCAGTTTAAGCAATCTGACGTTTTGTCCGCCGATAGGTGGCGTTGTTTCAACGACACTTTTTCCACCTCTCGCTTTGATATCAAGCATTATTGGCAAAATCATTTTTGCATCTGCTTCAATTTCGTCCTCGCGGTACTTTTTGTCAAAATACATCGTATTTGCATGACATTCATCGTATTCCCATTTGATGTGCTCATGACTTAAAGTGATGCCAAGCTCATTATTGTGAATTGGTCCTCTTGCTGTGTAAATCATATTTTGCCTCCTATTTGATCCTGATCTGTCATTATAATTTTTGTTACATTGTCATAATAACAAACAAACTCTGACATAAGAGTGTCAGAGTTTTAAATATTTTTTGCATATTGCTTGCCCTATTTTTTCGATGTCGTGAATGAACCAATCCGGTTTCAAAACCGTCACCTGCTCTGGATGGCCTAGAACCAATTGGAGCAACACATTTTTGTATGGGGTGCGGATCATAAGGTGTAGCAAATCTTCATTTTGATGTGCGACTGTTTGTGACTGTGTTTGCGACTGTTTTTGTGACTGAGGCGCGTCTGTGTGCAATATCTCCGCATGTTCGAGATAGTCATCATCCTTGATGATTCTATAAAGTGCTGGATCAATGAGAATCTCGTAAGTATACCACGTGAATTTGTCGTTTTCCGGCAAAGTAAGTGGCCTGTTCATATGGTGATTTTTTTCGTCAAGGCATGTCATGGATTTGATGCGGTCCATTCTAAACGTTCGCTTCGCTTGTCTTAGATGACAAAAGCCCGTAACGTACCAGCCGCCCTCTTCAAAGGATAGCTGCGTTGGGGAAAAACGTCTATCCTCTGTCACATCCTTTTCCGGATGGTAATAAGCAACCATTAGATCACACGACTTCCAAAAGGCCTCAAGGATTGGCGTCAAAACATCTTGCGTGTAACCTTTGGGTTTAATGCGATTGCCGTCAAACTCGATATGGGATAGGACGCGCATCGCCTTATGCCTCTCTTCATCTGTAAGGGCGTTGATCACCTTGGTGCTGAGCAGATTATAGTCCTTTACCATATTGGGGAAACGAAGTCTCTCACCCGCTTTAAGGACCATGAGCAACATCAATATTTCCTGTTCGCTGAGCTTAATACTCGGTAGAAAATATGACGGATCAATTTCATATCCGCCGTTAGCACCCTCATAGGCAATGATCGGCACGTGAAGCTGACTGAGTGCATCTATGTCCCTGTAGATGGTCCGCTCGCTCACTTCAAAATAGTTTGCGAGGTCTTGTGCATTCATTTTTTCCTTTATTCTTAGCAAATGGACGATGCCATTTTGTCTCTCTGTCTTCTTCATGGTTACCACTTTCAACGATTTATAGTTAATTTGGTCTCTGATTTTGTGTGTGATTTTATCTTCACATTAAATGAAATGGAAAGCAATGTCAACATCATAATAAGGGCTGTCTCAGATATAACTGGGACAGCCCTTTGTGTTTGTGATGCGTGTTTGCGAAACTAACTACGTGATTGAAGCGTTGAAAATATTTTGGATTGATTGATCC
>CAYLNI010000297.1:0-2069 GCA_964384705.1 uncultured Fusibacter sp. | reverse complement strand
AGAAATCTATTTGACAGGCTTTGAAATTGCCATTAAAAAGGCGAAACCTTGGACGGTCATGTGTTCATACAATCGATTAAATGGCGAATTTACCAGTGAACACAAAGGGCTTCTCACCCATATCTTGAAAGAGGAATGGGGACATGAGGGACTTGTCGTGACGGATTGGGGCGCGACCAATGATCGCGTGTCGGGACTTAAAGCAGGCCTTGAACTCGAGATGCCCAATTCTGGTGGCTTTACAGATGCTCAGATCGTTTTTGCTGTAAAAACAGGGCTTATAGATGTTGAGATTTTAAATGAGGCCGTCAGACGTATTCTGACGTTGATCTTCAAAAGCACAGAATTTGCGAAAATAGACGCCACTTATGATAAAGAAGCACAACATACATTGGCGAGAGGTGCTGCAGCTGAAAGTACGGTTCTCTTAAAAAATGAAGGCAGCCTTTTACCGTTTGTCGATTCGAGAAAATCCATCGCCTTAATCGGAGAATTTGCGAAGCATCCAAGGTATCAAGGGGCGGGTAGCTCACTTGTCACGACGACAAAGCTCGATACAGCTTATGATGCCTACATTGAACGAACGGACCTTTCCATCCCTTATGCACAAGGCTATGACGTGCTCGACGATACCCCTAACCAAGCCATGATCAATGAAGCCGTGGCGCTTTCAAAGACCGTAGACTTCGTCGTTCTGATGGTTGGTCTTACAGATGCTTATGAATCGGAGGGCTTTGATCGAGAACACCTAGATTTGCCCAAGTCCCATCATGCGCTGATAGAAGTGGTTCTTAAAGCCAACCCAAATACAGTTGTTGTGTTAAATAACGGGTCACCAGTGCTCATGCCATGGTTTGAGTCTGCAAAAGCGGTTGTCGAAAGCTATTTGCCTGGTCAAGCGGGTGGCAATGCCCTTTGGGATGTTCTCTTTGGAGAAGTCAATCCAAGTGGCAAACTGGCTGAAACCTTTCCGTTGGCACTTGAAGATATTGCAGCATCAAAATACTTTCCAATGGGTCCAAAGGGCGTTGAATATAGGGAAGCGCTTTATGTCGGATACCGTTATTTTGACAAAGCAAAGCAGCCAGTTAGATTACCTTTTGGCTTTGGCCTTTCCTATACTAAATTTGAATACAGCGCTTTGAGACTTTCAAAAGAGGACATGCTGGATTCGGAAACACTTGAAATCAGCGTCGATGTGAAAAATGTTGGCTACAGAAGAGGCAAAGAAATCGTACAGCTTTATGTACGTGACTGGAGTTCAGACGATTTTCAGGCCTGAAAAGGAACTTAAAGGCTTTGAAAAACTTGAACTCATGCCAGGTGAGACAAAAACAGCCACATTTGTTTGTGATAAACGCGCGTTTGCCTACTATAATGTCCATTTAGAGGATTGGGTCGTGGAGACGGGCACCTTTGAGCTGTTGGTGGGCACTTCATCAAAAGAGATTCTATCTAAAGCGACGATCAAAGTCACATCGACATCTAATTTTGACGAATCACTCAACGACCAAAGAGAAACGCTTCGAAAGTACTATAATGTGACACCTGATTGGGACGTTACTAAACCTGACTTTGAAGCCCTTTATGGCAAAGAGATTGTTCATGATCTAGTCAGTCGAAAGGGTAACTTTGATCGCAATACGACGATTAGGGAGATCCAGACGACTTTTGTGGGGCGACAACTCTATAAGATTATTGGGAAACAAGTGGATCAAATGTTTGGAGACGTTGATGCCAAACAGGTCGCTATGATCATCGCGATGATCAACGAACTGCCGCTTAGAAACCTATCCATGACCACAGGTGGCAAAGTGACTTCAAAACATGTTGACGCACTCATCGAGGTTCTAAACGGGCATTTGATCGTCGGGGTTAAGAAGCTATTAAGTAGGGAAATTGCATAATTACCTTTTAAGTCCGTTTATCTAATTTGAAAAAAGTCGACACGATCTTATGATCAAGTGTCGACTTTTTGATTTTTTAGTATAATAAACGACTGTTAGTTTAAAAAAGCGTCAATAATGAACTTAGTGAATTGATGCGTCTATCTGCACGTTTTAATTCTT
>CAYLNI010000296.1:0-2134 GCA_964384705.1 uncultured Fusibacter sp. | reverse complement strand
GTCTACACGAGCAAGTCAATAAAGCCAACAACATTCGATTTAGATATTGGTTGGAATGAGATAGAAAACGCAAGCTATTATTATGTATACTATGCGATTTCGCCTGATGGACCGTGGTACTATAAGACGGATGCATTTGGCGATATAGAGGAAGTATACTATACGAATGAGTATCCGATAGCACTAAAAAATTTGCCGCTAGACACAATCTTGTATATTGCAGTGACTTCAGTAGTCTTTGACGTTGAATCGGCACCAAGTGAGATTCGCGCGGTGGAAGTGCCTAAGTGAGTCGGGGGGTGAGCAGATGGTGCCAGGCATTTCGACTCATGAGTTAATGGTGCCTGGCACCACCGACTCACTCATCCACCCATACACACAAAAACAAAGGATAATCCCCAAACTAGTGGATTATCCTTGTTTCTTTTTTGCCTATGGAAAACGCTTTGACTATAGTATGTACACTTTTTTTTAATATTGCATATCTTTATATTTTTCCATAGTAGTGTGTTGAAGCTATCTAACTCTTCCTTTGCTAAACAAATTAAGGATTGCAAGTAATATGACAGCTCCTACCAACGCGACTAGAAAACTCGTTAAGTTAAAACCGGTCACTTCATAGCCACCAATTTGGTTCATGACGAAACCGCCAATAAATGCGCCAACAATACCAACTGCGATGTTGGCAAGTGCTCCCATAGAGCCATTTTTGCCCATAATCATGCTCGCAACCCAACCTGCTAATGCACCTAGAATGATCCAAGAAATTATTCCCATTTTGTTCCTCCTTTGTTTAAATTTTTAGTACGTACATGTAGATACCCATTTTTTTAGAGAAGTCTACATTTTGATGAAGGGTTACATTTTATAAATAAGGGTATCAAATCAATATTATCTTTATGGAGGAAACATTATGGATATATCAAAGGATGTAAAGGACTTGCTCATAAATGAAAAACTATGTATGATGGCAACCTGTTGGGAAGATATGCCTTATATTTCACTCATGAATTTTACTTATTTAGAGCCAGAAAATAAAGTGATTCTAAGCACAAGAATAAATAGTAAAAAATATGACAATATACAAAAGAACAAGCATGTATCGTTGCTGGTGTATTCAAGTGATGATGGTGTGAGTGCAACACTTTTGGGCACCGCTTTGAAGATAGAGGCGGCTGAAGAGGCGCATTACAAAGCATTACATTTACAAAAAAACGATATGCCTCAATTTATATTAGGTGAGAATATTGGATTAATCGTATTTGAGATTGAAAAAATAGTTGTCTCTAACAGCAAAGATGAAGTGAAGTACATCACTCACAATGAGTAAATGGATGGTAATGAAGAAAACCGGCTTACGCCGGTTTTCATTTCTTAAATATATAGAGTTAATTTGTTTACTCTACGAGGAACGACAACTTTGCATTCACTCTGTATCTCACAATTTCATCGTTTTCAACAATTGCTTGCATATCATTTATGTAGATCGCTTTGATGTTTTTCACTGATTTTGAAGCTGCTTTTAAAGCTACATTTGCAGCATCTTCCCAGCTTTTTTCTGACTCAGCCATAATCTCGATAACTTTGACAACTGACATAATAAGCCTCCTTATAAAACTAACTAAAGGGTAAAGTTCTCTGTTGTACTTATGCCCCTTTTAGAGTGATTATAAACTATCGTTGAGCGCACACTTGACATTTATGAGTGGAAAATGCTATTATAAGAACATACCAAACGGTCGGTTTTTATTTTGATGATTTTAAAAGTGATAGGAGGCATATGATATGAAGATTGATATTGCTAGTGTTTTTGTTGAAGATACAAATAAAGCTTTGAAATTTTATACAGAAGTGTTAGGTTTTACTATGAAAGTCAGTATACCAGAAATAAATTGGGTAACGGTTGTTTCTCCAGAGGATCCAGAAGGTACTCAATTACTCCTCGAACCAAATGAAAATCCAGCTGCTGAGACCTATCAAAAAGCAATTTTTGCTCAAGGCATACCAGCGACATCTTTTACTGTTTCGGACATTAATCGCGAGTATGAAAGGTTAATCAATAAAGGTGTTGAATTTACTATGAGTCCTATGAAATCCATTGGTGCAACTATTGCAGTATTTAATGATACATGCG
>CAYLNI010000295.1:1844-2146 GCA_964384705.1 uncultured Fusibacter sp. | reverse complement strand
TAGTTTGTGGACATTATGAAGGTGTAGATCAAAGGTTTATAGATACCTATGTAGACGAGGAGCTTTCTATTGGTGATTATGTACTCACTGGTGGAGAACTTGCTGCAATGGTGATTGTCGACAGCGTGAGCCGTATGGTTGAAAGTGTCCTTAGCAATCATACTTCTGCAAAGGAAGAAAGTTTTGCTATGGATTTACTTGAATATCCACATTATACTAGACCAGTTGAAATTGATGAAAAAAAAGTACCAGATGTTCTACTTTCTGGCCATCATGGTGAAATTGCTAAATGGCGATTTGAA
>CAYLNI010000295.1:0-1805 GCA_964384705.1 uncultured Fusibacter sp. | reverse complement strand
TGAAAAATATAAGAATAAACCGCATGAAAAATCAGTACTTAAGTTACTTAAAAAGTACTTGTAATAGGTGCGTTTAGATGATATAATACATTTTGTTGTAATACGGATGGTCCTCTTTTAGCGTGAACGCTATTAAGAACGTCTACGAAGGAAGGAGGTAGTTATATGAACCAAAATATCATTAAGACTATCGAAAATGAACAACTAAGAAATGATCTTCCAGCTATTAACGTAGGTGACACTGTAAAAGTACACTTAAAAGTTAAAGAAGGTAAGAGAGAAAGAACTCAGATTTTCGAAGGTGTCGTACTTAAGAAACAAAATGGCGGCGTTTCAGAAACTTTCACAGTAAGAAAAATTTCTTACGGTGTTGGCGTTGAAAAAACTTTACCTTTACATTCTCCAAAAATCGAGAAAATCGAAGTAGTAAGAGAAGGTCGAGTAAGAAGAGCTAAATTGAATTACTTGAGAGACAGATTGGGTAAATCTGCAAAAGTTAAAGAAAAGAAAAAATTCAAGTAGTGTTTACGCACTATTAGTCAAAAGGGACCTCTTGTGGGTCCCTTTAGATTTTTTAGGGGTTTTATGGTAAAATATAAGTGATAATTGATCATTCGTGATATTAGATATGATTGAGGAAATGATTGTTAGACATTAATGAATAATTGAAATAAATGAACGATACAGATAAAGGAGTTACGGATGAGTATAAATTGGTATCCAGGGCATATGAAAAAAACAAAAGATCTGATAGAAGCCAATCTCAAGTTAGTTGACGTGGTGATTGAACTATTGGATGCTAGGATTCCAATTAGTAGTAGGAATCCTCAGTTCGACCAGCTCGTAGGTCATAAAAAGCGCGTTGTCGCTTTAAATAAATACGATCTTGCAGATCCTATACGTACAAAAATGTGGATCAAATACTACGCTGATTTGGGCATCAAAGCGATCCCAATAAACTCGCTTAGTGGCGATGGGGTAACAGAACTCATCAACGAAGCGAAGAACTCTTGTACGGATGTCATCGAAAAAGCACAGCGTCAAGGTCGACTTGTAAGACCGATTCGCGCGATGATAGTGGGCATTCCAAACGTTGGCAAATCGTCTCTGATCAACAAGCTCGCAGGAAAGACAGCTGCAAAGACTGGCAATAAGCCAGGTGTCACAAAAGGCAAGCAATGGATCAGGCTGAATAAAGAAGTTGAACTCTTTGACACGCCGGGTATCTTGTGGCCAAAGATAGAAGAAGACCTCATGGGCATTAAACTTGCTGCATCAGGCGCCATAAAAGATGAAGTCCTTAATATCGAAGACATCGCCTTTCATTTGATAACCATGCTCCTTGTCGATTATAAAAAAGTCTTTTATGAAAGGTTTAAGATTGAAGATGATACTTTGGATGTCGTTGAGATGATGACTTTTATTGGTCGCAAACGCGGGTGTCTCATGAGGGGCAACGAAGTGGATCTTGAAAAAGCATCAAGATTAATCGTCGATGAATTCCGAAAGGGCATCATTGGTCGTATAACGCTTGAAATACCAAATAGAGTCGAAGTGGACGTTAACCCGCAAGAAGCGATTGTTGGGACACGGTCGGACGATGATATTTATGATAATAATGATGAAAATTCAGAAGTTTATATGGACGATGAGGATTCTGGGGATGCACAATAAAATAAATTTTACTAACCATTCACTTAGCACGTTAAAAAGCATAATAAATGATCTTTCGATTGAAGAAATCCCAATGTACATTGAGGCACTACAAATAGATGATCGTGCAGCATGTCAAAAAATGGCGTTGC
>CAYLNI010000294.1:1239-2179 GCA_964384705.1 uncultured Fusibacter sp. | reverse complement strand
ATCTGACGCAACGGCATTTTCATGTGTTTTATTGGCCAAATCAGAAACGACCGTCAAGCCAACGCTTACCAATCGCGTGATCTCTGCTGAGGCATTTGCTAAATCTTGTGTGCCCTTCTGATTGTTTTCGATCTCTATGCTCAAATGATTTAGAGCTGTTGCCGCATCCATCGTATTTTTCGCTTGATCTGATGCGCCTTTTGCTATTTCATTGACGGTCTGTGCGACTTCCTCAGAAGCTGTCGCGGATTGATGCGACGTTGCAGTCAGTTCTTCAGATGTTGCAGATACTTGTTCCGCTGTACTGGAAACATTGATTAGCAATTCGCGGACATTTTCTGACATGGAGAATAACGCGGTTGTCATTGAACCAATTTCATCTTTTCGCTTTTCAATTTTACTGAAATCAACCGTTTCATCTTTGGTAAAATCAAGTGCTGCCTGTCTATTAACGATTTGCGTCAAAGCGACGATAGGCGTCGAAATCGATCTCGCTAAGAAAAATGCTACTACGCTTGCAATAACGACGACGACTGCGATAATGCTTAACAAAGAAAGGAACAACTTGTTAACGCCACCAAGTACTTCACTCATGAATGCTGTGTTGACGAGCGTCCAGTTGGTACCTTCGATTGGATGATATGCATAATACAATGCGTTGCCTTTATAAGTATATGTCCCTACGCCATTCTTGTTCTTCAAAATGTCTTCAAATGCGGTTGCGACTGGTTTAAGCGTTTCGTCAGTTTTAACTGCCTCTATCGGTTGGAACTGTGTCATGACAAACTCTCTGTTTTGGTGCGCTACCGTGACGCCCTTGTCGTTGATCACATAGGCATAACCTTCATCGCCAAAGCCCATTTCATCTGTAATTTCAGATAGCGCATTGCCATCTCGTCTGCCGATCAATGCGCCTACAACGCGACCGTTTTTTGTGATC
>CAYLNI010000294.1:0-1196 GCA_964384705.1 uncultured Fusibacter sp. | reverse complement strand
GATCAAAACATCTGAGACATTCACTTCGCCTGCAAGCGCTTTTTGGATGTATGAACGATCCGATAGGTCTGTCGTGTCTCCACTAGTAACATAAGTCGCTTGGCCTGTAGGTGTAACGATGGCCATGTCCAAATAACCAAGCCTTTCAACATCCCCTTTAAGGGTCTCTTGTTGAATCTTGAAATTCATGGATTGTGTGTCTGAACGATTGGCAATTTCTTGTAAAATCAACAATCGATCGTTGACGATGATATTAATTTTCTCAGCGCCTAGCTGCGTTGCATCGACTAAAGCTTCCTCTGCTTCATTCGTCATACTTTGACCGCTGATAAATACGGATATGCCCCCAACTATCACGCAAATTAGCACGGCAAATAGTACAATTAATAGCGTCACTTTCCTGGTAATACCACTTTTCATTGATTTCTCCTTTATAAGTTATGGGATTTCAACCCTTCTAACCATGAATTTGTTAACAATGCAATGATGCTTTATTATTGTTAAAATTATAACTAATATGTATCATAAGAATTATACACGCATGTACTATTTTATGTCTACACAAATTTGTAAACGATATTGTAAATAAAAAGTAACGCGCATCCATTTTGGGTATATATATTTTTGAGATTATTTCCACAATGGATCGTCGTGCTTTATCGATTGAAAGGAGAACATCATGAACCAGCCATCTATGCTAAACAAATTTGAGATTAGCCTTTGTAAAGAGGACGCTTTGACCACTTTGCTCCAAATCGAGGACGACCTACTGGGCCAACCCGAATTTGATGTTAATTTGTATGATAAAAATCAAACCGCAATCCTATTTGTCGACGTCTTAAGTGGGTTTGTGACTGAAGGCAATCTGAGCTCAGATCGTGCCCTAGTCATACTCGACGCACTTAAGAAGCTCGATGAACAGACGGAAGGCTTCAACAAAGTGTATTTTGCAGACCATCACACGAAGGACTCGGTCGAGTTTGGCGCATACCCACCGCATTGTCTCATCGACACACCAGAAACAGAATTTGCGATCAAATTTGACACGGCGCATCCCAAATCTACGATTATCGCAAAAAACTGCGTGAATGGTTTTTTAGCCCCTGCATTTTCTGAGTGGCTCTCCCTTCATGACTATATAAAGACGTTTGT
Organism: uncultured Fusibacter sp.; assembly: GCA_964384705.1. Classification (GTDB taxonomy): domain Bacteria; phylum Bacillota; class Clostridia; order Peptostreptococcales; family Acidaminobacteraceae; genus Fusibacter_C. Next base: position 44 of record CAYLNI010000294.1, on the reverse strand, counting down.
CGTCGTGGGATTGGTGACTGATATTTGCGTCATGAACTTTTCCC
>CAYLNI010000293.1:0-2182 GCA_964384705.1 uncultured Fusibacter sp. | reverse complement strand
AAAACAACGGTTTATTGTTGCTCATTGCTTATGAAGATCGTCAATCCAGAGTCGAAGTCGGCTACGGTTTGGAAGGCGCGTTAAACGATGGCAAGACTGGACGAATACAAGATGATTACTTAATTGGAAACTTTCAAGCTGGTGACTATGATGCTGGCGTTTTAGGCACATACTATAAGTTGGCCGAAGAAGTTTATAAAGAGTATAATCTCAGTGCCGATGAACTCGTCAATCAAAATATTTATTATGCCCCCACTGAAGCGACAGAAACGGATCGCGACATCTCGATTGGTGACATTTTTATAGGCATCATCATCGTGATATTTGTGATTCTTGATCTTATCTTCAACCGCGGTAGAATGACGCGTTTTGTCATCTATATGGCTGCTCGATCTAAAGGCGGTCGTGGTGGTGGCGGTGGTTTTGGAGGCGGCGGTGGAAGCAGCGGCGGTGGTGGTTCCTCGAGATCTTGGTAATCCATTTTTAAAAGCATAAAAGCGTTGTCTCAAACTAGAAATAGTTATCGAGACAACGCTTTTTTTGTTGCAGTTTTTTTATGTGATTACGTAGTCGCCATCAATGAAGTCTATATGAACGACGTCACCTTCGTTAAACTCACCAGAAATCAAGGCTCTACCAAGTTTTGATTCTATCGTGGCTTGAATAAATCGCTTGACTGGCCTTGCACCGAAAGCTGGTACATAGCTGTCAATTGCCATTTGATGGATTGCGCGTTCCGAAATTTCAAGTGATATGAAACGCGCCCGTAAACGTCTTCTAACTTCTTCCATTGTCAGTTTGACAATGCCCTCGATGGCAAACATGGTAAGCGGCGTAAATAAAACGATTTCATCCAATCGATTGATAAGTTCTGGTTTGAACGTCTGATGGACAAGTAGCATGATCTGATCCCTAATAGACTCTGGAATAGTGATGGATTGATGATCGCTCATATAGTCAAGTAATATTTGACTGCCAATATTTGAGGTCATAATCACAACCGTATTTTTAAAATCGACAATATGACCATGGCTGTCAGTAAGCCTTCCATCATCAAGAAGTTGCAACAACACATTAAAAACTTCAGGGTGGGCTTTTTCTATTTCATCGAACAAGATGACACTATACGGCCTTCTTCTAACAGCCTCAGTTAGTTGCCCACCTTCCTCATAACCTACATAGCCAGGTGGGGCACCAATAAGCCTCGATACTGAGAATTTTTCCATATACTCGCTCATATCGATGCGAATGAGGTTATTTTCATTATCAAACAGAGCTTCTGCCAATGTTTTTGCTAGCTCAGTTTTACCGACACCTGTAGGCCCTAAAAAAACGAAGGAGCCAATTGGCTTTGTCGGATCTTTTAATCCAGCACGTGCGCGAATGACAGCATCACTCACTAACTGCACAGCCTCATCTTGACCAATAACGCGTTTGTGAAGTATGCCTTCAAGATTAAGCAATTTGCTTTTTTCTTCTTCCACAAGCTTAGTGACAGGAATGCCTGTCCACTTAGAAACGATTTCTGCGATTTCATCCTCAGTAACTTCTTCTTTGAGTAAAGAGTTCTTTTTTTTGCCGGCTTGAATGTCTTCCAATTTTTTTGTGAGATTGGCTAAATCCCCATATTTGAGCTGAGCCAATACCTCCAAATCATAGTTTCTTTCGGCTTCATCTATTTTATAACGAGTGGCCTCTATTTCTTTTTTTAATGCTTTCTCATTGTTGATAGCTGATTTTTCTACTTCCCATTGTCCTTTGAGTGCATATAGACTCTCTTTTAATGTGCTGATTTCTTTTGATAGCAGATCGAGTCTTTGCATTGCTTCTTTGTCTTTTTCTTTTAACAATGCCTGTTTTTCAATTTCTTTTTGCATGATTTTTCGACTCAGTTGATCGAGCTCCAAAGGCATTGAGTCAATCTCCGTCCTAAGCATTGAAAGTGCTTCATCCATTAAGTCGATTGCTTTATCAGGTAGGAATCTGTCTAGGATATAGCGTTCCGAAAGCTGAGCTGCTGCGATGATCGCACCATCCGTTATTCTTACACCATGATGTATTTCGAAACGTTCCTTTAGACCTCGTAGGATTGCAATCGTATCCTCTATTGATGGCTCTCCAACCAATATAGGCTGAAAACGCCGTTCTAGTGCCGCATCTTTTTCAATATATTTTCGATACT
>CAYLNI010000292.1:1728-2183 GCA_964384705.1 uncultured Fusibacter sp. | reverse complement strand
CATGATATGGGATACTGATATTGTTGAAAATAAAGTCTTTTTTTCAGACCGGTGGTATGATCTGCTTGGCTTTGAAAGATCGGAGAACGAGGACTTATATGCCAGATGGGCTGAGTTAATGCACCCTGAAGATGTGGAAAAAGCAAAAAAGCTGTCTGATTATCCATTCCAAAAGGCATTTCAGATGCGTCGCTAAGCTGCGTCACGATCAAAGATTCCTTGCCTCTGTAACGTTTGTTTCGGATTGTAAGTTTTTATTGTTTTCTATAGAGGCGTCCAGTGCTTCAATTTTGTTGTTAAGCTCTTCGAGTTCACGCTCTCTCTTTTTTATTTCATCGTTTGCAAAGGTGATGCTCGTGATGACCAGTGAAATAACCATTACTGTCAAAAGTATGGGACGAATTCTGTTTTTATTCCTTGCCATTGTATGATGGTATTAATGAATTAAGCTAAAA
>CAYLNI010000292.1:0-1688 GCA_964384705.1 uncultured Fusibacter sp. | reverse complement strand
ACCTATGACGACAAACGAAAATATGATATCGCGCATGAGCTCACCAGGTGGTACAACATATGCTGAAACGAGTACATAAAAATCTGAATGCATCAGTTCAAAAACGTAATCATAGGACAATTTCATAAGTAAGGCAGAAATACCTGCGCCAACTAATCCTAACAAGGTCCCTTCCGTTAAGAATGGCCATCTTATGAACCAGTTCGTCGCACCAACATATTTCATGATGTTGATTTCACGATGCCTTGAATTGACGGTTAATTTGATGGTGTTGTGTATGATAAATGTTGAAATTGCAATCAATACAAATATGACAATGATGCCCGTTTTTCTGATCGCTTCAGTTATTGACAGCAATTGTTCGACGATATCTTGATAGGACTTGACCTCTTCGATGCCGTTGATAGCCTGTATTCCGTCTAGAACGCCTGCAGAATAGTAAATATCCTCCAAGTAGATAATCACAGAGCTTGGCAATGGATTTTCTTCAAGACCGTCTAACAAGTAGGCGTTGTCTTTCCAAGATTCTTTCATATTGCTTAGAGCATCGCTTTTGCTTTCATAAGCGACACTCTCTACGCCATCGATCGCTTCAATCTTTGTCATGATGATGTCAATTTCTTCCGCAGGCAGCGTATCTACAAGATAAGCCTGTATGGTGTCAAATTGATCTTTAGCGGATTGAGCCATAGAGTTGATATTGATAATCAAGGCAAAAATAATACCGAGGATCATAAGTGTGGCGGATACGGACGAAATCGAGGCAATGCTCATCAATCGATTGCGCCAGAGACTTTTTAATGCCTCTTTTAGTGTGAAAATCGGTTTAATCGTCATAGCCATACACCCCTATTTTGTCATCTCTAGCAATTTGTCCGTTCTCGAGTGCTATAACGCGTTTCTTCATGATATCTACAATTTCTCTGTCGTGTGTTGCCATGAGGATCGTGGTACCACGTCGATTAATCGTTCTAAGGACTTTCATAATCTCCCATGACGTGTCGGGATCCAAGTTGCCAGTAGGTTCATCAGCGATGAGGATAGGTGGGTTATTAATCATTGATCGTGCAATGGAGACCCGTTGCTGTTCACCACCTGATAGTTGATTTGGATAAAAGTTGCCTTTGCCCGTCAAACCAACTAATGCGAGAATCATCGGCACTTGTTTTCTTATGTTTCTATGAGGCGTTCCCAGTATTTCCATGGCAAATGCAATATTTTCATAAACCGTTTTATTGGGTAACAATCTAAAATCTTGAAAAACAACGCCCACTTTTCGCCTTAAAAAAGGCACTTTGCGTCTGTGTAGACCGGTTATATCTTGATCATCGACGATGACTTTACCATCGGTGATATCTACTTCTTTAAGGACTGCTTTGATGAAAGTTGATTTACCCGCGCCACTTGGCCCGACGATAAAGACAAATTCACCCTTCTCTATCTTGACATTGACTTTGTTTAAAGCCATAACGCCATTGTCATACTTTTTTGTTACGTTTAGAAATTCTATCATAAATTTCTCCCGATTCTCAGATTGTGACCATAGGATTAGTGTTGTTAACGTTTACAATAAGTCTTTGTCTCATATCATTATAAACAATTCAGGCGCTATCGTAAACCCTATTCCTATTATACCTATACTTCTTAGTCTTTTTAATAGTATAATTGATTATATTTATTAAATAAAT
>CAYLNI010000291.1:1330-2195 GCA_964384705.1 uncultured Fusibacter sp. | reverse complement strand
ATGTCGAGACAGCCAGAGTTTAGTCATATCGTCATACCTAGAAGCATTATGGTTTTAGCGTACATCTTTGATGTAGCACTTATCGGTGGATCACGTTTCATATACAGGATGCTGTTTCATGTCAGTCCTAAGGAAGTCCTTAAGTATCAGCTTAAGAAGCGAACGCTGATCTATGGTGCAGGACAAGCAGGCGTCATGGTTCTTAAAGAGTTGAATTCAAGTGGCTATGGTGACTTTGTACCAGTTGGCTTCATGGATGATGATCGATCGAAAAAGGGTCAAAAGCTACATGGTTTGACAATACATGGTGGCAGAGACGATCTTGAGAAGGTTGCGATTAAAGAGAAAATACAGGCAGTCATCATAGCGATGCCGTCTGCAAGTGATGAAGACAGAAAAGCGGCAATCAATGCTGCTAAAGAGACGGGTGCACTCGTGAGTATTTTACCGAGAGTGCATGACCTTATAGATGGTGTCGTTCAGGTATCAAAAATTAGACCAGTTGAGATTGAAGACTTACTGGGTAGATCACAGATCAAACTCAACAATGAGTTTGTCAGTGGCTATCTGAGAGGCAAGCGCGTGTTGATCACAGGTGGTGGTGGCTCGATAGGTTCTGAGCTTTGCAGGCAAATCGCTCTTTACCAACCATCGTGTTTAATCATTGTAGATATTTATGAAAATAACGCTTACGATATTCAACAAGAGCTTAAGAGAAACAGTCCTGAGCTCAATATAAAAGTATTCATCGCTTCAGTTCGTGATAAAGATCGATTGGATCGTTTGTTTGAAACGGAAAAACCTCAGGTTGTATTCCACGCAGCAGCACATAAGCATGTGCCGCTCATGGAAGATTCTCCTGAGG
>CAYLNI010000291.1:1031-1306 GCA_964384705.1 uncultured Fusibacter sp. | reverse complement strand
TAATGTATTTGGAACGCGCAATATGGTTGAGCTTTCAAATGCACATGGTGTGGATAAATTTGTCCTCATTTCTACCGATAAAGCGGTCAATCCGACGAACATCATGGGCGCATCGAAACGCCTTTGTGAGATGGTGGTACAGAGCTTTTCTCAGAGAAGTGATGTGCATACGGAATACGCAGCGGTGCGATTTGGCAACGTACTTGGTAGCAACGGAAGTGTGATCCCGCTCTTTAAGAAGCAGATTTTAAATGGTGGGCCGGTTACGGTGACGC
>CAYLNI010000291.1:0-969 GCA_964384705.1 uncultured Fusibacter sp. | reverse complement strand
AGCGGGTGGCCTTGCAAAGGGTGGCGAGATTTTTGTTCTGGATATGGGAAGTCCGATAAAGATCGATACTTTGGCGAGAGATTTGATTCGACTTTCTGGATTTAAACCGGATGGCGAAATCAAGATAGAATACACGGGGTTAAGACCTGGTGAAAAATTGTTTGAAGAACTGCTTATGTCAGAAGAAGGATTGAGTGATACGGCCATTGATAAGATCTTTGTCGCAAAACCTATGACGCTTTCATATGACGTTTTGATCGCCAAGATAGAAGCGCTTAAGGCGTTCTATCCAGATAATGAAGGCTTGATTCTCAAAATCAAAGAGATTGTGCCGACATTCAAAACGCCAGAGGAACTTAACGAAGGGTTCGAAGGCAATATGTAAATCGGAAAGTATTATGTGCAATTGATAGTAATGTGTCATTGGCGTGCAATTGGAAAGCAGGATTTGATGATATTTAAAAGAGCGAGTTTGATTTTTGTGATCGTTTGGATGGGCGTCATCTTTATGATGTCGCATTTGGACGGCGCAAAATCTTGGTTTTTGACGGGTGAAATTCTTACTGTTACTAAAACCGGAAGCATAGATGATGAATCGACTTATGATGAGAAGATGGAAAGCTATGATGAGGGCGACACTTGGAGCCAAATGGTTTTCTTACGTAAGTTTGCACATTTTGCGGAGTATTTTGTCTTTGCGATTCTTTTGATGAATGCTCTGTTGTTTAGGATGGCCTGGAAGGAATCTGTTAAATGGACGCTCCTAATCGGAATAGCGTATGCTATTTTTGACGAAGTCCATCAGCTTTTTATTCCTGGTCGTTCAGGCAATGTGATTGATATGATGATTGACACCTTGGGTGTTGTGATGGGACTTTTTTGTGTGATTTGGATAAGTAAAGCCAGAAAGGCGAAAATACATGAAGATTAAAGTGTTGATAGTCGCGGAGACCGTGATGGATGGCGTCG
>CAYLNI010000290.1:0-2200 GCA_964384705.1 uncultured Fusibacter sp. | reverse complement strand
GCTGATGGATAAGGCTGATCAAGAAATGTATACATGCAAAGCGTCGCGTAGACAAGAAATAAAATTGTAAGCTTAAAGCCAGAGTTTCTAATAGCTCTGGCTTTTCATCTTTTTTGATTAATGCATTTTTGACCTTAAAATCGTTTCTTTTTATGATATTGGGTATATATCCTATATTGTGAGGGTTAACTGGAGAGAAAATGAACGAGACTATTTTAACGCAAATGCTGGACTACCTAAATAATAATATGACGCGTTATTTGATGTCTGTGCAGGAACATATTTGGATAAGCTTACTGTCCCTTTTGATTGCAATGGCAATCGGTGTACCCGGTGGATATATTGCAACGAAATACAAACGTGCAGATAAGTGGCTCGTCTCAGTTTTTCAAATACTAAGGGTTATTCCAAGTTTAGCGGTATTGATCCTTCTGATTCCCATATTAGGCACAGGCTTAAAACCTGCCATGACTGCATTGGTGCTTCTTGCTGTACCACCAATCCTGCTAAACACGATTGCAGGGTTGACAAGCGTACCTGATTTTATGATTGAAACGGCCTACGGTATGGGGATGACAGAGAACCAAGTGTTTAGCAAAGTTAAACTGCCCTTGGCATTGCCATTAATTTTGACCGGTATTAAAACGGCAATGATAGAGATTATTGCCAGTGCAACGTTAGCCTCTAAAATTGGAGCAGGTGGCCTTGGCGATTTGATATTTACAGGGCTTGGATTGAATCGAACGGATTTGCTGTTACTAGGTGGGTTATCTGTTGCTTTCTTGTCTATTTTTTCAGGCTTGCTGCTTGATTTGATCGGTAGAGCAACAGTAAGGTATAAAAATATTTAAAACTAAATATTTATTAGATAGAAAGAAGGTATTTAAAATGAATAAAATGATAAAACGATTTTTATTAACAACTATGATGCTCTTGCTTTTAATTGCAGTGACTGCGTGTGGCAATACAACTGATAGCACTGATGAAAACACAGCAGAAAACACTGTTGATCAAGATCAGGTCACAAAAAAAGTTCGCATTGGAACAAAGGATTTCACAGAAAACTTGATCGTCGGGGAACTATATGCCTTAGCACTTGAAAATGCAGGCTTTGAAGTTGAAAGAGTACCCAATATTGCCGGTTCAATTATTCATGCATCGATTATAAACGATGAGATCGACTTATACCCAGAATATACTGGAACTGGCCTACTTTCAATTCTCAAAGAACCACTACTAACCGACCCAGAAGAAGTCTATCAAACGGTCAAAGCTGGTTATGCTGAGCAGTTTGATATAACATGGCTCGATTATTCAGCAGCTAACGATGGGCAAGGACTTGTCATTAGAACGGATGTTGCTGAGAAATATGGCATCACTACCATCTCAGATTTGCAAAAAAATGCAAGTGAAATACGTTTTGCATCACAGGGGGAATTCGATCAAGATGGGATTCCAGCTCTTGAGAAAACCTATGGTAAATTTGATTGGAAATCGTCAAAAATTTATGATAACGGTCTGAAATATGAAGTTCTTAAAAATAATGAAGCTGATGTTGCGCCTGCTTATACAACTGAAGGTCAACTCGTGAATACGGAAGACTTTACATTACTAGTGGATGATAAACAAGTATGGCCGCCATACAATTTGACGCCAATCGTTCGAAACAATGTCTTAGACGCCAATCCAGAAATTGCGGCAATTTTGAATGAAATCAGTGCAAGACTCGATACGAAAACAATAACGGCGCTCAATGCAAAAGTTGATGTGGATAAAGAAGAGTACGAAGAGGTTGCAAAAGACTTTTTTGAGTCGATGAAATAAAGGAGGGGCCAATTGTCCAATATTGCGATTCAGTTTTCTGATGTAAGTAAAAACTATAATGATGGCGATTACAATGCAGTAAACCATATCAATCTTACAATTGAAGAAGGCGAGTTCGTGACGATTCTTGGGTCATCAGGCTGTGGTAAAACGACACTTTTAAAAATGATCAATCGATTGGTTGAGCCAAGTGGCGGCACGATTCAATTGTACGGTGAGGATATACTCAACAAAGACATCGTTAAACTGCGAAGGGGCATCGGGTATGTCATTCAACAGGTTGGTTTGTTTCCGCATATGACGATCGCAGGTAATATTGCCACTGTCCCTAAGCTCATGAAATGGGATGCTGAAAAGACTGAAGCGCGTGTCGATT
>CAYLNI010000289.1:0-2230 GCA_964384705.1 uncultured Fusibacter sp. | reverse complement strand
GAGCAGGGGACTGAAAATCCCCGTGTCGGTGGTTCGATTCCGCCTCGAGGCACCATAAAAAAGAGAGTAAACTTTGTTTACTCTCTTTTTGTTATATGCGACAAAATACAAAGTATTTTGTCTCTCCCGACATATGAATACATATGAGCAAAATACAGAGTATTTTGTCTCTCCCGACATGGGAAAACGCAGTTTTCTAGGAGGGAAATTCTAGGAGGGAGATATTATAAATATATTCATCCTTACTTACATCCTTACGTACATCTTTACGTTCATTCGCATGTGTCGTGCAACAAGACTCCGATAAGATGGTCTATTATAGCAAATGATTGTCCTGCTATGTGGTTATCTAGAAGTGTGCCGTTAAATGCAATTAGATGTTCGTTTTTCATTTGTTCATCTAGTTGGTCGAGCGTTTGGTCGTGAAGTAGCTTTGAGTCCATGAAATGGTAGCGGTTGCCATTTGAATCCTTCAGTAAGACGGTATCGATCTTTAATTCTGCTTCAGTCTCCTTGCACTCAAAGTAGATGCCACTCGTATTGTAAAAAAGGTCGGTGATTGATAAGCGCTTATCTAGGGCAAATGAACATGACAAAACATTTGCTTTTAAATGGTATGAAGCTAAATACCATTTGCGATTGGCCAATACAATATGGGGGTTGAAGACCTTTGGCATGTGCTTTGTAACTTTTAACAGAGGGATCATGTTGATTAAGTCGTCATAATTATGAAGCAGTATGGCTTGTTTCAGTGCTTCTGATTTGCTCTCAATATACGCTTGATACATGAGTATGCTATCTTTACCACTAATTGTATCGTTTCGATTGATGCCAACAAATTTTTCAACACTTTTAAGTTTGAAATCTGCAATACCCAAGTGTGCTTGATTCTGTCTTGATAGGCGCAACAAATCTACGTTGGCTGCTTTTGGGAGTTGGAAATCTATTTTGTATTGTCTATATCTTGCATTTAAGAATGGAAAGTCAAATGAATTGCCATTAAAACTTACATAGTAATCTGTTTCATGCACTTTTAAAATATGGATCAGTTCAAGCAGCATCTCTCGCTCAGATTGATAATCGTCATTAAATAACTGTATTAGATGAGCAGTGCCTTTTCTATTAAACTGGATCAAACCGATAATAACAAGCTTGTTTTTATGGCTCAATCCATCTGTTTCTATATCTATGAACATGGTATTGAAAGTGTCAAATGGCATGATCAAATTGTTCGTAATTTCATTGATGATTTTTAACATGCATACCTCTCTTAAGTTATATATATAGTCATATAGTTGTAGTGGTGTTGTATTAGTTTTGCGGTTATGTTGTGGTAATGCTGTGGGAATGCTGTAGTCATGTAACCTATTATAATAAGTCTAATCTATTATGACATGTAGGTCAAAATGTATTTTGTATGCATGTTTACATTGCAAATGATTATAGTTGTATTTCATTAATAAGTGGATTAAATTGTTGAATTATGTTAATATATATCCGATATGATATTTTATTTTTTAACAATATAAGTCATATAATTTGCTTAAATGGAGATCGTGCGTGATAACATTTGATACATTTAAAAGAGGGTTTTACAATGGATTAAAGACTTTATGGATTTTATCCAAAGTACTTGTGCCGGTCTATTTGATAATTACAATCATACGTTTGACGCCAATTATCGACTGGATTGCAGTGCTGTTTAAGCCTTTGATGTTTGTGTTCGGTTTGCCAGGTGAGGCTGCGATTGTTTTGGTTTTAGGAAATACATTGAATATCTATGCCGCATTGGGGGCGATTGCATCTCTGACCTTAAGTATCAAACAGATTACGATCTTAGCTGTCATGCTTGGTTTTTCACATTCTTTGATTGTTGAAACGGCAATTTTCAGAAAACTGAGGGTTTCTGCGTTGGTTATAGTGACGATTCGTTTAGGACTTTCAATTGTTTCTGGCTTGATATTAAATTTAGTTTTATAGTTGGAGGAAGATATGCAATACTTACAAGATTTCTTCAATTTAGGGATATTAGGTAGTTTGAAATCGATTTGGGGAATTGCCATAATTGTCATTCCTTTGATGATATTTATGGAAATTGCAAAGGATATTAAATTGCTCGATTTTATCGCCAAACTCTTTAAACCTGTCACACGGTTATTTAGAGCACACGAAAAATCTGCATTTCCGCTTGCCGTGGGTATTATTTTTGGCATTTCTTATGGTGCAGGGG
>CAYLNI010000288.1:0-2235 GCA_964384705.1 uncultured Fusibacter sp. | reverse complement strand
ATCCCAACCTACATTTCAAGATTATCTTTTCAAATAACATATCGGATGTCAACAATATCTCAAAAGCCTACTCTCTGATTTCAGATTCTATCATTCATATAGAACGGAACAACATCAGCACAAGCGTGTTCACACAATCTAATATCGAGCTCATTCATCTTCTGAAAAACATAGATTTTATGTCACTTAATCAATTTTTAAACAATCTACTAAAACCATTGATTACCTATGAAAATAAGACGGGTATTGACCTCATCAACACACTCTATACTTATTTCGCTTGCAAATATAACGCGAGAGAATGTGCGAATGCTTTATTCATTCACTACAACTCATTGAGGCATCGTCTGAGTATAATCAAGGATTTAGGTTATGATCTTTCCAACGATGCGGATCACTTTGACCTTTACTTTGCACTATATTTATACAAGAACTTTAATACGCATTAGTGGTCTCACTGTCTCTTCAAAAAAAGCTACATGCAATTTTACATGTAGCTGGTAAGATATTTCTCTGTTGCAAGAACTTAATTACTTAGGATTTCAATCAATTTAATTTTCACGTCTTAGTATTTCAAAATCAATGCCTCTTATATTGGAAGTTATCGCCGCAACAATTATATCTTCTGTTTGCTTATTATATAAATCATTTGAAAGAACTAGAACTGGTCTTTTTTTCATTGAAGTCATGTCAGAATATGGTATTGGTACTAATAGTATATCCCCTTGTTTATACATGATTCCACACCTCATCATCTATTTGATTATCCCAGAATGCCAAACTTGATTGACTTGCATTTTGTAAATCAAGATGATCTTCTTTCATTTTTTTTGATTTAATATACTCAATATAATCAAGTATTTCCGGTAATTCTTTATCAGTCAACTCATCAATTAATTTATGAACATAGTCTTTCGCGGTATTCATTCTAATCACCTCTTTCTAACAATATTATACCACACTCCAAGAATATTGTCACTTGATGTACCATTCACGGATCTCAAGACATTCTCTCTTGCATGAGCTTGACATTACTTCTCAGTTCATCACTAAAATCTAAAAGATCATCTATCGTTATTACGCCATCATTTATCAATTGCATAATATCAAACAACATCTGTTGCTTTCTTAGATTTAAGATCACCCCTGGCTTATTCTTGTCCAGTTTAATGCGTTTTTCCAATTCCCAGAACTTACTTGACGCTGGCAAATTGTCATTTAACAGCAAAGCATATTCCTTAATGAGCCTTTCCATATAAGACTCTTGCCATAAGCCAATCTTGTCTCTAAAAAGTTTCCAATCCTTTTTTGATGGTTCCATAGTCATCCTCTTCTTTTCCAAACCATGTTTTGCTTTCCACATTGTATCAGCAAATTGACACCTTAATGTCTCTATTTCGAGACATTAAGGTGTTTTTCATCTACTTCCCCGCCTCCATCTTAAACACAACAGAGAAATAGGTTTCTTCACCGTCATCGTTTGGAAACAATGTGCCAGCCCCCTGTACAACATCATAGCCTGAATGCTCATAATCGCATGAAATGGAGACGCCGTTAATTGTAACTTGAAAATCTTCAAACGGCTTTGCTTTAATCTGCTTAATCAGCTCAGTTATGTCGTTAGAGATCATCGTATTGCCCTCTTTTCCACTGACATATGCCAATATGGATAGAGCGATTTCAGTATTATAAGGCGTAACCCACGCATCACTGTCGCGAATCTCAGTTTTGAACTGCATGCCTGTCATGATTTTATTGTCTTCTGTATACGTAAATGTCGGTGGATAGTAACCTCCAAAAAATATGGCATTTTGATCGTCCAACTTGCGCGTCACCCAACTTCCAGAGTCACTCAGCTCCTTCTCAGTGTTTAGATCATAAAAATTCAACAGTTGATTATAGTTTTCGCTAAATTCTGCTATGGTCAAATCCCCTTGATTTTGAGGCAATGAAGCGATCATAAATGTCAACACTAACAGCACAATGAGCATTACATTCACTGCAATGTATACGGCAGTTCGCCATTTTTTTTGATCCTTTAAATGAATGACTGAGTCGCATTCCCAATCCAATAATTCACCCGCTATACAGTCCTTGTAATTTCTCCAAAGTCTAAAAGCGTTATAGAAGGGAATGTTGAGACCAAAGCCTCTCCAGAATACCGTAACAGTTCTGCTAAGGGCGTCTAAGTAGGACAATGGTTGCCCCGTGGCGCCTGTCACACGCAGTCCCAAC
>CAYLNI010000287.1:0-2242 GCA_964384705.1 uncultured Fusibacter sp. | reverse complement strand
AAATTCATAAAGGACTTCAAATTCACTGTTAACATCAATTCTGAGTGCTTGGAAGCATCTTTGACAAGCTTTTTTCACTTCTTGATCCCTAGTACTTTCAGGTATGAATTTAAGGGCATCGCTTATGACTTGCTTAAGCTCTGTAGTCGTTGTAATGCCATGACCTTTTCGTCTTTGTGAAACGATGGCACGTGCAATCACTTCCGCATTGGGTTCATCAGAATTTTCAAAGAGCATGCCTTGAAGTTCATCTTTAGTGACTGTTTTCAGTCGCTCTGCAGCAGAAATACCCTTTTCTGGATTCAGACGCAAGTCGAGGGGGCCTTCACTTTTAAATGAAAAGCCTCTGTCGGGATTATCAATTTGCATTGAAGAGACGCCTAGATCAGCAAGAACAAAATTTAAGGGGCCAGACTCCGCAAATACTTGATCGATACCTGAAAAATTGAGATGCTTAATCGTTAAGATTTCGGGACCATAACCAAAACCGGCTAATCGTTCACGTGTTCGTGGCAATTCTATAGGATCGACATCCGTCGCATAGAGATGTCCCTTTCCATTTAAACATTTTAGGAGTTCATGTGTGTGACCACCATAGCCCAAAGTTGCATCGAGACCGGTTTGACCTGGTTTAACGTCCAGAAACTCTAAAATTTCAGTGACACATATGGAACGATGCATACCAGCGGGCGTATTGCCCTTTTGTATGATTTTCTCGACGTCATTCGCATATTTCTCAGGTTGAAGTTCTTTATACTTTTCTTTAAATGCTTTCGGATGTGTGCCTTTATATCGAACACGCCTTTCGCGTTTAGGTTCTTGATTGTCCATGTTACCCTCCATGAGTCTGTGAGTCATCAATTGCTTCATCATATAATATCAAATCAGTCACCGAAAAGCAAACACATAAACGTATACAGTGTATGAGTATTTATTCATTCGCAAACTTGGAGCAGAAAAACATCGATTAAGTTTATAACACGACCATTATTCTAACTCATGTAACGTGTCACACAAACTTAATGTAAGTAAAATCAATATATTTGAGGATTTGAATTGTCTAGACAATCGTGTTGCAAGAACCGTCCCCAAGGTAATTATTGGTAATGCAGACGGTTCGATTAACCTCAAGTAAGTTCTGCTGGTGTGTATGGATGTATACTGATAGGCAAAAACAGTGTATAATTATACCATCATGTGATGACAATTTCATTTGATTAAAACGGAGGATACAACTAATGGAACAGAAACCAGTAATTACACAACGCAATATCAAAGCTAGAAAGGTCACCTATTACATACTAGGGGCATTGGAAACGTTATTTGCATTTAGACTCATATTTAAAGTACTTGGTGCGAATCCAGAAAGCCCATTTGTAAATGTGATCTACTCAATAACAGGCATATTCTTAGCGCCATTTAAAGGCATTTTTAGAAGTGCCGTTACAGATGGCATCGAAACACAAGCTATATTGGAACCACATTTGATCATCGGCATGGTTTCTTATGCTGTTCTAGCATGGGGCATTATCAAATTGATCGAATTAAGTGGCAGACAGAAAGACATTAGATAAATAATTTATTGTTAAACTAAAACTGATATTAAACTAAAAATGAAAAGGAAGTGTCTATTATGTTACAAACTATCGCAATTATACTCATTATATTATGGTTATTAGGTATCGTTACGGCAAACACTATGGGTGGTTTCATCCACATTCTCATCGTTATAGCGGTTATCGTGTTTTTATTAAAACTCATTCGGAAATAAACGTGATTTATGTTTAAAGAATGTTGCAATCGCGCAGCATAGCCTAGTACCCTATAATAGGAGAAGTGAAATACATGCAGTCTATTAAAAAAATTGGTTCATTGGTGTTAGTGTTAATTATCACGTTAGTTTTTTCAGCACCAATAATCAGTATTGCCGCGGAAGCACCAATTAATTTAGGAACCGCAGATGGTTATGCAATATTAGCAGGTCAAACGATTACAAATACCGGAACGACTGTTATAAATGGCAATGTAGGCATTGCACCTGGATCAGCATTTACACAAGGACCAGCAATCATCAATGGCGTAATCCATATCAACGATGCTGCTGCAATACAAGCAAAACAAGATCTAGTTGTCGCGTTTAACGATGCGGCCGGAAGATTACCAGAGACGATTATACCTGCTGAACTCGGTGGAACGACATTGACGCCAGGTTATTATGTCTCATCATCTGGCTCTTTCAATT
>CAYLNI010000286.1:0-2259 GCA_964384705.1 uncultured Fusibacter sp. | reverse complement strand
TGATCAGGCGAAACGTTGCACAAACAACTGTGTCTTTTGTTTTATTGACCAATTGCCCAAGGGGATGAGAGACTCCCTCTACTTTAAAGATGACGATTCGCGACTTTCCTTTTTGCAAGGCAATTTCGTGACTTTAACTAATCTTAAAGATGAGGATATTAATCGCATCATAAGGTATCGTATTAGCCCGATCAACGTTTCTGTGCATACGACGGATCCAGAATTACGCGTGAAGATGCTTGGTAATCGATTTGCAGGAAATATCCTTGATCGTCTAAAGCAGCTTATTGATGGTGGTATCACTGTCAACGTACAGATCGTTTTATGTCCAGGCTACAATGACGGTGACGCACTAAGGCGCACGCTTGATGACTTAGTACCATTTCATCCGACACTTAACAGCATCGCAATCGTTCCCATTGGCCTTACAAAACATAGAGATGGTTTAATTGAGATGCGTGGATTTGATGAGATGACGGCTAATGCGACAATCCAGATTGTTCACGAGTTTCAAAAAAATGCACTTATTAATTTGAAGACGCGATTTGCCTTTTTGGCAGATGAGTTTTATATATTGGCAAAACAAGATTTTCCCATGGATGAAGCCTATGAAAGTTATATTCAACTGGAAGATGGGGTTGGCATGATTCGTAAGCTCGTAACAGAGATTGAAGCGTTACTAGCCAAGCCTGAAAAAGGTGATGGTGTCCATAGACAAGTTGCAATGATCACGGGCACAGCAGCTGCACCATATCTTGACATTTTAGCCAAGCGCATTCATTCGGTTTATCCGAATGTTGAACTTAAAATTGTACCGATCGTCAATCACTTTTTTGGTGAGAAAATCACCGTGTCTGGTTTAATCACGGGTCAGGACATCGTCGAACAGACAAAAGATTTGAAAATGATGGACATAAACAGTCTGATTCTTCTCCCGAGTGCCATGTTTAGGGCTGACGAAGAAGTTTTGTTGGATGATATGACGCGCTCTGACCTTGAAGCGCATTTTGGTGTTGCTGTTAAAAAAGTCGAAATTGAAGGCAAGCAGCTCATGTGGCATTTATTATATGGAGGCACAAATGTATAGAAAACCCATAGTGGCGGTCGTTGGACGACCAAATGTAGGTAAATCGACTTTTTTTAACAGAATAGCCGGTTCAAGAATTTCCATTGTCGAAGACACACCAGGCGTTACGCGCGATAGAATATATGCCGATTGTGAATGGTTGACGCACAAATTTATCATGATTGATACAGGTGGTATCGAACCATCATCAACGGATGTGATCTTGGCGCAAATGAGAGATCAAGCGCAAATAGCAATCGATACAGCAGATGTCATCGTCTTTGTCTGTGATGGCAAAGCGAGCTATACAACAGCAGATGAAGAAATCGCACACATGCTTAGACGCTCAAAAAAACCCGTTATTTTAGTTTTGA
The DNA here is from genome assembly GCA_964384705.1 of uncultured Fusibacter sp. GTDB lineage: Bacteria > Bacillota > Clostridia > Peptostreptococcales > Acidaminobacteraceae > Fusibacter_C. Next base: position 819 of record CAYLNI010000286.1, on the reverse strand, counting down.
ATAAAATTGATCAATTTAAGCAACCGGATCACTTCTATGATTATTTTTCACTAGGCCTTGGCGAACCCGTCATGATTTCTTCTGTTAATGCAATGGGTTTAGGCGATTTGCTTGATGATATCTGCAAATTGTTCCCGCCAAATGACGAATTGGAAGAAGATGATGAAACGATTAAGATCTGCTTGATTGGAAAGCCAAATGTCGGCAAATCTTCTATGGTCAACAAGATTATCGGTGAAAATAGAGTTATTGTATCTGAGATTGCCGGTACAACGCGCGATGCAATAGACACGCCGTTCACTTACAACGATCAAAAGTTTGTACTTATTGATACAGCTGGCTTAAGACGTCAGTCAAAAGTCAACGAGAACATTGAAAAATACAGTGTCATTCGAACACTGACAGCTATCGAACGTTCAGACGTCTGTTTCATACTGATTGATGCGGCAGAAGGCATCACTGAGCAGGACAAGAAAGTGGCGGGTTACGCGCATGAAGCGGGCAAAGCATCCATTTTTGTCGTCAACAAATGGGACTTGATTGAAAAGGACAACGATACGTTTAATGAATTTAAAAAGCGAATCAAAGAAGAATTCCCATTCATGGCCTATGCACCTGCAATGTTCGTTTCAACTGTTACTGGACAGCGCGTCATGCAACTACTTGAACAAGCGGTATACGTTTCAAACAATCATGCGCTTAGGATTTCAACTGGCGTTCTGAACGACATCATCAATGAAGCAATCGCACTTAACCAAGTGCCTTCTGACAAAGGCAAGCGTTTAAAAATCTACTATGCGACACAAGTATCCGTCAAAC
>CAYLNI010000285.1:1438-2364 GCA_964384705.1 uncultured Fusibacter sp. | reverse complement strand
GTTTACAAATTTCAAAGTTCCTCCGAATCAACGGGGGAACTTTTGTTTGGTATAGCTCCGTCGCACGTTGAAAAATTATTGAACAAAGAGTTGGACGCGGCGTTTGTCAATCCTGTTGAATATGCGCTCAATAGCTCAGACTTGCTGCTTCATCCGTCAGTTGCTGTTTCATCATTAGGCTTTAGCAGTGTTGTGCGATTATATCTGCGAAAAGAATTGAAAACAATTTCCACCCTTGCTGTTAATTCAACAACGGCGGCGGAAGTTGTGCTTGCGCGAATTGTTCTAGCAGAAAAATATGATTCCGAACCGGCAATTGTTCCCGTGGCAGGAAATATTGATGCAATGCTCGCAAAAGCAGATGCCGCGCTCGTGGTCGGTGATGATGTGTTTCACGTTCATTCTGACAATCCATTTATTGATTTGGTTGATGAGTGGAATGACATTACCGATCTTCCGTATGTCCATACTTTATGTGTTGGGCAAAACGGAAATTTGAAAAAAGAAGTTATGGAAGCCATCCTCGCATCGCGCGATTTGGGGCTTCAAAATGTAACAGCGATTTCATATGAACAATCTGCTTCATTATACCGCGCAGCGGATGATTTAACGGAATATCTTTCACATTTTTCTTATTCATTCACGGAAGATGTCCGTGCATCGCTGGAAGAGTTTTTCCGTCTTGCCTATTATCATGGAATGCTGCCTGATGTTCCGGATATTAACCTTGCAGAAATGTAGATTTTTAGCAATTGAGGAAATATAAAATTTGTATTGATAAATTGAACAAATCTATTTATACTTTTACCAACAAACCATGAGTTGATTATGGAACTTCCCAGAGTTTTTCAGGATCAATGTTTAGGTAAAGCTATTTGCTTAAACCCTGCAAGTACCATCTTTCGTTTTTTTTCCAATCGTTTATT
>CAYLNI010000285.1:266-1428 GCA_964384705.1 uncultured Fusibacter sp. | reverse complement strand
AACCTGAAATAGTATTAAAAAAATTTTCTAAAACATTTTTTTTAACACTAATGTTTATTGTTGTGTTATTCAATTCTTGTAAAGATAAAACGATAGATCCCCCAATAAAAATTTGGCCTCCAGACCCTGAACCATATCGTACGATAGATAGTGAGCCGGATTGTTCAAGAGTTTCTGATATGATTGTTTTTACCCATCTGCCTCAAGACAGCAGTGAGATGTTAAACGGGTTTTACCAAATTTGGACCATGGACTTGCAAACTGGTGAACGGAAATTTGTAACCCAGGGAACCAATGCACGCTGGTCGCCAGATGGGACATTAATAGCTTTTCAGAAAGGTAGTAGGATTTGGGTTAGGGATATGTTTACAGGAATAGAAAAAAAAATTATGAATTATGCTGGCTATTATCCCTCCTGGCATCCAGATGGCAAGCGAGTTACCTATGATTTGACATTCAATGATTCGACTTCTGTTGATTTTATTGCAACAACTCATATTGATAGTGTCGGTATTGTCAGAAGAATTGGCTTAGGAAGAAATCCTTGTTGGAGCCCCGATGGAAAAAAAATTCTCTATTATCACTATGGTTCAAAAATAGGATTTCCGGAAGAACTTTATACTATGGATTCGACTGGCAATACTATTGTGAGACTCACTGAAAATGCATTTACAGATTATCAAGCACGATTTAGTTTTAATGGTGCCCAGATAGTTTGGACAATGGCGGGTGATGGTGATGATCCAAACAATGGAATTTGGATAATGAATTCTGATGGGAGTAATCAAAAACAAATTATAAAGAAATGGGGCATGCCGGTTTTTACGCGCGACGGAAAAAAAATTATTTTTTATGGAGCAATTGATTCCCTTAAAATTTCAACATTACTTATCGCAAATGTAGATGGTTCAAATCAGAAACCATTGTGGCTGCCCACAAAGGTAAATTAACTACTCCTAATACATAATTTAGATTGAAAGGATTTCATTTATGAAACAAATAATTTTGTTAGGTATGTTGTTTCTTTTGACTGCAATAGCATTTAGCCGGGATTATCGTGATGATAATGGAAACATAATAAATCTGCCAGGTTCAACTGATTATTCAAATAATAAAATAATAGTAAGATTTGTTCCCAATACTTTTCCACCACCTAACTCTG
>CAYLNI010000285.1:0-215 GCA_964384705.1 uncultured Fusibacter sp. | reverse complement strand
GATTTAGAAACTATAAACAAAGTAGCTGAGCCTATTTACAAAAAGTTTTTACTTCATCTGTTATCTCTGATACAACGGACAGTTCTCCCGATTTGACACAATTTTATGTTATAACATTTTCTTCTGCAGTAGATATTCCAAATATGCTAACTACATATAGAAATTCAGCAATCGTAAATTTTGCACAACCTAATTATCGTTATTATACACAATCT
>CAYLNI010000284.1:0-2378 GCA_964384705.1 uncultured Fusibacter sp. | reverse complement strand
TCACGTACGTTCATGTCCGCATCAAACACAGGCATCTGACTGAGCGCACCAAGTCTTGCGCCACGCGTAATGAAGAGCTCACCGGCATCATATGGCTCTTCCTGCATCAAAACTTTCATCAGGGTCGATTTGCCTGCGCCATTTGGACCGAGAATGCCCACTTTCTCACCTTCGAATATCTCAAGAGTCAATCCCTTGAGCACTTGGTTGGCACCGTAATATTTTTCTATTTGATTGGCTGCAATTCTGATCATACGTACCTCCACTTGCAATTATAAATCACTGAGGTGAAACACTGCAAGGATAAAAAATGGCCAACCATACGAGTTGCCCTAGACTAAAGCACATCTCCTAAGGTAAAATAGACCTATCAAATGAAAAGAGGTGCATCATGAGTATACTTGAAATGACTATGTTAATATGTTTTGGCGCAGCTTGGCCGCTTTCGATCTATAAATCTTACACATCTAAATCAACTGCTGGCAAAAGTGTCTTTTTTTTGATTATCATCATGATAGGCTATGTCGCGGGAATCCTAAATAAGCTCCTTTACAATTACGACTTTGTCATCTATTTATATCTTCTCAACTTATTCATGGTCTTTATCGATACGATGCTTTATTTTAGAAATTCAAAAGCTGTAAAAAAACAATAATAATTAGCGTGAATCGTTAGGGAGATTATGGTATAATCTGCATGTTGCATAAAAAAATACCCCCTTTCAAAATGGAGATTAATATGAAAAAAAGCAGAATTTTTATACTGATTGCACTACTCTTAATAGTAAGTCTAGGTGCCTTTTACGTATATAAAATTAACATATTTGATGAGAATACATTAAAAACAATAGACATTCGCACAGGCGACTTTACAACACCTTCAGTTTATTCACTTGAACGCGATGAAGCGAAAAAGCTTTTTTCAAGTCTTTCAAGTGTGATTGTCTCAGATCTTGATGACACAGTGTTACTAGATGGCGCCACAGAATTTGATATGACCATTCTCAATCGATGGGATTTGACACACAACTATCGTATTTTCTTTACAGAGTCAAAAAACATTTACATGAGAATCGACAATGAAAAAGCCCTTTATGAAGTGGAAGATCCAAGTTTTTTCTATAGTCATGTAGGTTTTGATGCATTGTACTCTAACTTGCAATTTCCGTCATTTAATATCTCTATCAATCAAACTGCAGTGCCTTATACCGTAAAGGATCCGACTTGGTCGTTTAAAAAGCTTGATGAAACATGGAAAGATGTTACACCAGTTATCGAAACAACAACTGAAGGTGTCGCGTTGTTAAATGAGACAACTTCTACATTCGGACTCGGAATCGACAAGACGCCGTCAGAAGCAACTCTTAAAATCATAGATACAAAAACAGCACAAATCACTTTTGAAGGACCTGTCAATATAGGTGATCTGCCTGTACCAGAACATGACGGGACATTTTCATATGAGCTCGGACTCACTTGGAATGATGCGGATCAAGACTATAAAGGTTTCGCTACAATTACGATTCCAGTTGAAGTGGATTTACCTGAGTCATTTGCAATTTCAAAAGAAACAGTCATGCAGGGCGACATGATCGTCGTTTCCGCATTACATGTAAATGACTTCTCAAAACTTAACATCGATCAAAATATCGTGCCTAACTTTAAATGGTTTGCAACTGAAAATGGTGTTAGAGCCTATTTGCCTACCTCGTACTCAACCGAGATTGGCAAACATAGCATCAAATTTACCAACACTGAAACAGCTGTTGAGACGACCCTTGATTTCGAAGTGGTTTCAAGAGCGTTTAAAGTACAACGCCTTGAGGTCGATACAACGGTTGAAGCAAACACGCGAACGGATGAAGCTTATGAAGAATACAGAAACGTCTTCAATCCAGCACGCACCGTGAGCAATGAAGAACGCTACTATACAGAGCCTTTTGTATTGCCTACCAAAGGTCGTCTTAACACAGAATTCGGAGAGTCGAGAACAGTCAATGGCGCAGCGACATCTTATCGTCACAATGGCATCGACATCGGTGCTAAGCGCTACGTGGATGTCGTCGCGACAAACGCAGGCAAAGTTGTCCTTGCAAGGAATCTGATATTGACTGGTAACACGATCGTCATCGATCATGGCGAAGGTCTATTTAGCGTATATGAACATTTAGACAGCCTCGCTGTTACTGAAGGCAATATGGTTACTCAGTCACAATATATCGCTGAAGTTGGATCAACAGGTTTTTCAACTGGCCCTCACCTTCACTTCATGATTTCCTATTATGATATCAATCTCGAACCTGGCTATTTTATCTATGGCGAAGCATTGACCAAAGAAAATTATGCAGATTTGATGAAGTAACATTCGTAAAATGCAAA
>CAYLNI010000283.1:0-2388 GCA_964384705.1 uncultured Fusibacter sp. | reverse complement strand
ATGTCGACCTTTTTAATGCGGTTCATGTTTGACCCTTTCTATAAAACGGAATGCGGATAAACGGTCTAGCCTTAATTGGCCAGTCAATATTTAATTGTAATATAACCGAGGTCTAATTACAACTTATTTATTGCACTGGATAAAGGCACTCATTGACCCTCTAGGATAACCAGTTCGTCTATGCGAGTGATACGAATGTGCGTCACAAATTGTACACGCCTGATTGATTTCGATGTTCGCTTCTTCAATGCCGCTGCGTTTAAAGATCATAGCATTCGCAATCTTCAAATCAAGCATAACCTTGTCATTATCTTTGGGGACCATAAAGGCCATCATCTCTTGCTCGGAAAAATGGGCATGGAAAGCTTTAATCACTGGTTTATCAACTTCATAACAACAAACGCCTGCACAATGTCCAATACCGACTTGTATATTCTTTAGGTCACTTCCTAGTCCTTGAAAGATAGATACCGCTTCCTGCCCAATTAAATTTGCTGTGCCGCGCCAGCCACTATGTATCGTTCCGACGCACCCAGTAACTTGGTCATGTAGCATCAGAGGCACACAGTCAGCATAAAAGGTCATAAGCACGACATCGCTTCTGTTCGTGATCAAACCATCCGTCTCAGGTGAAACGTATAATTCATAACCCTCAAGTTCAGATCCAGAAACATCTATTTTTCTTAGTTCAGAAAATTTTGTATGCGCATCTATAACCAAGATCGTGTTCGAATGTACTTGCTGTGTCGCGATGATGATTTTTGCGTTCGATCCAATGGCATCCAGAGACCGTTTGATATTTTCAAAAACAGCCATTTTATCATCTGTGCCAAAGAAGCTCGTGTTCATAGAACCAAATACACCTTCGCTCACGCCACCAAGACGTGTCGTTATACCGTGTGGCACTTTTATATTTGAAAAATAATTCATCCTGTCATCTCCATACTTTTGTTCGATCAAGTTCGTAAAAAATCTTCGATTTTTTCGAATGTAGAGTAAGAAAAAATCGAAGATAGTTAGACTTAACGTGAATGATACTTATACTCTCCTGGCAACATGCGTTGCCTACGTCGAGCGAGAAAAAAAATCTTCGATTTATTTCTCGTTACTTTGCCTTTTCCTGCAACAATTTCGTCAACTCATTGATAAACGTATTGATATCCTTAAACTGTCTATAAACCGAGGCAAACCTGACATAGGCTACTTCATCAAGATCTTTTAAACCTGACATGACCAACTCGCCTATAAGCTCAGATTGAACTTCTTTTTCCATAGATGTATGCATACGCGTTTCAATTTGGTCAATCAAACGTTCCATTTGCTCCATTGAGACAGGTCGTTTTTCACAAGCTCTAATAATGCCGTTGAGAACTTTCATCCTATTGTAGGACTCGCGAGTGCCATCTTTTTTTACAATAATAATTGGAATTTCTTCGATTTTTTCATAAGTCGTAAATCGTTGATTACAGTTGATGCACTCTCGTCGACGCCTAATCACATGGCCATCGTCCGTTGGTCTTGAATCAATCACTTTTGATTCTAAACTGCTACAATAAGGACATTTCATCGCTTCACCTCTCCATCGGTTTATTTGGAAATTGCATAAACATTAATCATGCATTTTTTCCATATTTAAAAAAAAACCTTGCTAGAAGCAAGGTTATCTTTTCTTTCTTAAAAACGTTGGAATATCAAATGTGTCGTCTTCTGCAGGATCAGCTTCTGCCGGTTGAACCCTGACAGTTTCATTTTTAATTGGTTTGTTTGTATACGAAGCATTATTTGCAACTTTCGGTTCAACTTTTGGTTCCGGTTTATAAGAATCAAAACCCGTTGCAATAACTGTAACTGTGATTTCATCTTTTAAAGATTCATCAATAACGGCACCCATGATGATATTTGCATCTGGATCCGCTTCTCTATAGACGAGATCTGCCGCTTGTTGAATCTCCATCATGCCCAGTGATTTGCCACCGCGGATATTGAGCAAAATGCCTTTTGAGCCTTTGATAGATGTTTCAAGTAACGGACTGTGAATGGCTTGGTTGGTTGCATCGATTGCACGATCGTCGCCGCTTGATGAACCGATACCCATATGTGCTAAACCTTGTTCGAACATGATCGTCTTAACGTCGGCAAAGTCTACGTTGATCAATCCCGTTTCAGTGATTGTATTAGAAATACCTTGAACACCTTGTCTTAAGACGTCATCAGCAATCGTAAACGCATCCAAGATGGATGTACGTTTTTCAACGATTTCTAACAGGCGGTCATTTGGGATTGTGATTAATGTATCTACACGTCTCTTTAACTCTTCGATGCCTTCTTCAGCATGTTTCATACGTCTCTTGCCTTCAAAAGAGAAGGGCTTCGTTACAACGCCAACCG
>CAYLNI010000282.1:1715-2409 GCA_964384705.1 uncultured Fusibacter sp. | reverse complement strand
GATCAACCGCGTTCTTTGACCCTTTACTCTCAGTGAGTCGATCTGCCTGGCACTTTGACTCATCAGCTGGGCTCTGCGACACATGGGCAATGTTTACCGCGCACCCCTTCGCAGCGCTTTCGACACTGGCAAATACGACACGCATGGATGCCAAAGCTTCCTCACCGCTCAAGTTCTTAAACCACGATTCGTCGACGTGTTCGGCATTGGTGTTTGCGAAATCAGATTTTGCGGCACCAATCTTTCCCTCATGTGCCAAAATCGCATCCACAAACAAATCGATGACGCCAGAATTCGTCTGGTTTTCGTTCGTCTGAATTTTATCGATCTCGTAGAGGATTTTTTCATGGGCAAGATTTTCGACGATGATGGTGTACTGAGGGTCTGCGTATATTTTCATGACACCTTTTGTGCCATAGAGAATCGTTGAATTATCTTCCTCACCATAGCAGGTCCAGCTGACGTTCATGGTGCCGATGGCGCCATTTTCCAGTTGATAGATGCAGATGGCGTTGTCGTCGACGCCGATGAGCGCGCCGTCTGGCCCTTTTTTATCGATCGTGCCTACAAAGGCGGTCGTTTTGACGATTTTTTGACCCGTCAAGAAATGGATGAGGTCTGTCTTGTGAATGCCCAGATCGGCCATAACACCAAGGCCTGCCGCCGTTTTATCGAAGAACCAAGTAAAGGCGCC
>CAYLNI010000282.1:531-1646 GCA_964384705.1 uncultured Fusibacter sp. | reverse complement strand
CGATGTCGCCAATCAGTCCCTCTTCGACGAGCTCTTTGGCTTTGATGTGCGCTTTTGCAAGCCTCTGATTGTGACCGATGATCAATTTTTTACCTGTTTCCTGTGACATGGCCACCATGGCTTCGCAATCTTCGAGCGTCATCGCCATAGGTTTTTCGCAGAGGACGTGCTTTTTCTCTCTGAGTGCATTTAAGGTAACCTCTGCATGCGCGACGTTTGCCGCACACACGCTGATCGCATCAACTGCGTCTTCACCCGTTTCCAAAAGGATCGCCTCATAGGTCGTATATACTTTTCCGCCGTATTTGTCGGCGAGCGCCTGAGCGCGCTGGGTGTTTCTGTCATAGTACGCGACTATCCTCACATTTGGATTGTTTGCGTATTCAGGGATGTGCCTCACTTGTGCGATTTTACCACATCCGATAATCCCTATTTTTATCATGAACTCGCCTCCATTCTATTGCTGCGTTTGCGACTTTGGGCAAGGACAGCGATGATAATGGTCACCCCTCGTACAAAGCCATTGAGGAACGGTGGCACATTGGCCATAACCAGTACAGTACTGATGATTCTGAGCATCAAGATTCCCAAAAATGTTCCAATGATTTTGCCTTTGCCGCCACTCATGGAAGTGCCACCGATAGCAACGGCCGCGATAGCATCCAGTTCATAGCTGTCTCCAGCGCTGGCCGCCTGTATGGAAGTGAGTCGACTGGCGAGCAGGAATGCCGCCAAGCCATAGAGTAAGCCGGCATAGGCGTAAATGGTAATTTTGACCTTGTCCACGTTGATGCCTGTGAGACGCGAGGCGTGTTCATTGGAACCAATCGAATAGACGTAACGTCCAAATTTTGTTTTCGTCATGATGAATCCGGTAATGAGGGTGATGATGATAAAGAAAATCATCAAGTTAGGGATGCCGAACAGCTTGCCCGCTGTGATCATGCGGTAGGCGTCGTACATAGATTTGTCGACGGTGAACGGGCCGCCCTGCCCAATTTGATTGATGATGGACCTGTAAGCCGACATGGTGGCCAGCGTCACGATGAACGGCGCGATGTTGCCTTTTGTGATCAAGATGCCATTGACGAGGCCAAGGACCACGCCAAAAGTGA
>CAYLNI010000282.1:0-499 GCA_964384705.1 uncultured Fusibacter sp. | reverse complement strand
GGGACACCATGATGCTCTGGGTCGAATTCAGGATGGAAACGCTGAGTCCCGAGATGATGGCGACAGCTGAACCCGTGGATAAATCGATCATCCCAGCCGAAATGATGAGGCTCATGCCCATGGCGCAGATGCCTACGATGGAGCCTTGTACAAAGAGGTTCGTCATATTTTTATAGGATAGGAAGGACGGATTTACTAGGACAGCTATGAGCAGCAGAAAAATGAAGCTGATCCAGTGGCTATAGTTTGATGTCGCTTTATGCCACAGCGTCTTTGCATCCATTCCTTTGAGATTAAACTTTTCCATCTAGACCTCCCAATTTTGCGCCTGTCGACAGCAGCATGACGTTTGCTTCAGTCATTTGAGCCCGTGACAGCTCCCCGTTGATTTCACCTTTATACATCACAATACATTGATCTGCGATGTGATGAATCTCTGGAAATTCCGTGCTGAACACGATGATGCTCTTGCCTTGCTTAGATAGTTCAATAATCAGCT
>CAYLNI010000281.1:528-2484 GCA_964384705.1 uncultured Fusibacter sp. | reverse complement strand
ATTGTGCTACGCGACGTCGTTCAAAGATATAACATACGAAACGTTGAACTTTTAAATAGAATTGTAAAATATATCATAGATAATATTGGAAATACTTTTTCAGCTAAAAGCATTTCAGATTACTTTAAGAGTCAACATCGTAAAGTGGATGTCATCACAATATACAATTATATAGAAGCTCTAGAAAATTCGTTTGTGATCAATAAGGTCAATCGTTATGATATTCATGGAAAGGAACTCTTAAAAACTCAAGAAAAATTTTATCTCGCAGATCAAGGTATTCAACACGCAGTATTTGGTTATAGAGATCGAAATATTTCAGGCGTACTTGAAAATATCGTCTATAACGAGTTGATCATGAGAGGTTATCAAGTTAGCATCGGAAAAATGCAAGACTTGGAAATAGACTTTATCGCAGAAAAACATGCCGAGAAAATTTACGTCCAAGTAGCTTATCAAATGAATACCGAAAAAACTGTATCAAGAGAATTCTCGCCACTACTTATGGTACGCGATCACTATCCTAAATATGTCGTGTCGATGGACGAACATTTCAAAGATAACGTAGAGGGTATTAAGCATATTTTTCTGGGTGATTTTTTGATGTTGGAGAACTATTAATAAAAAACGAACATCTTCTCAATTGGCATATTGAGGGATGTTCGTTTTTTTAAGTTTATAGTTCGTACACACGTTCATATTCCCACAAATGAGTCGATCTGCCTGGCACCGTTAACTCACAGCGCATTCATATAAAGCTTCTCAATCTGCAGCATCATCTTATCTATCGTGAACATCTCATTGAAACGCACTTGTGACGCGATTTCCATCTTTTCAATAATCGTTGCGTTGTCGAGCATAATCTCAAGCTTTGTGCATGCATCCGAAACATCACCAAGGTGATAGAGATACCCATTGTACCCATGCTTCACTGCTTCGTTGTTGCCGATGACGTTGGTCGCAAGAATCGGACATTTGGCTTGCATGGATTCGATCAAGGTATATGGCAAGCCCTCATAGAGTGCCGTCGATAAAAATACGTCGAATTTCTCCAAATAGGCTTGAATGTTAACCTGATGGCCCACAAAGAATACACGATCTGAAATCCCAAAAGCCGCACTCGTTTCCTTTGCTGACTCTAAAAGCTCGCCTGTTCCAACCCATATGAAATAGACATCCTCGCGTTTCTGACAGATATCACGTGCAATCGTCAAAAACTCCGTTGGATTTTTTTGTTCAAATAACCGCGCGATACAACCGACGACAAAAACACCTTCCGGAATTTATTCAAACGTCACCTTCGCAGGATGATTGGTCTTCTGCGGACCAAGCGCATTATAGATCACTCTAAAATGATCAGGCTTCTGAATCTTATGCTTCACGGCGAAATGCTTCTCACCCAAAGACACATTGACTGTATTGGTCGTCGCAAAACGCGCCAAAAACCGCTCAATACTCAGATATAACAAGTATTTTGAGGTCTGATTCTCAGGGTTTTGCATCGCATAGGCGTGCGGTGTATAATAAATCCGCTTCACACCACTCATCTTAGCCGCAAGTCTGCCCACTACCCCAGCTTTGGAGCTGTGACAATGCACGACATCGGGCTTCATCTTACGGATGATCCGTTTCAATATACGATACGCTTTATAGTCCTTGCGCCAATTGATCTCTCTTGCAAGCTCGGGAATCTCCACAAATTTTATCGTACTTTCCCACTTCTTTTGAATCGCTTTAAAGCGATGATCAACGCGCGAGTTTCCATGGGCAACCGTCAGGTCGAACTTCTCTTTATCCAAAAAATCTATGATGTCATCCACATGCTTGCCGACGCCATCCATCACGGTCTCCGCGACTATCAACACTTTAATCTTCATGTATTCTCGCCTTTCTGGCTTTATAAATCCAAATCACACAAAACAGTCCCATCACAACGCCAAATGTATCGATCATCAT
>CAYLNI010000281.1:0-428 GCA_964384705.1 uncultured Fusibacter sp. | reverse complement strand
AGGGCAATCTAAACAACAAAGCATTCATCAAAAGAATCGCAAAGACAAAATACTCCGCAAAATGTGCAAACTTTCGCAAGAAAACCATCTGGTTCCAAGTATCGCCCTCATCATAGCTTTTCATCTTCTCATCATAAGTCGATTCATCATCTATGCTTCCGGTTTTAGTAACAGTAAGAATTTCACCCGTCAAAAACCAAGATTTTGCGCCGTCCAAATGCGACATCATAAAGATGACGCCCATCCAAACGATCACAAAAATCAAACTCGCTCTTTTAAATATCATCAAATCCTGCTTTCCAATTGCAAATTATGCACGCCAATGATACATTACTATCATTTGCACATAATACTTTCCGATTTACATATTGCCTTCAAAGCCTTCGTTAAGTTCCTCTGGTGTCTTGAATGTCGGCACAATCTCTTTG
>CAYLNI010000280.1:2272-2522 GCA_964384705.1 uncultured Fusibacter sp. | reverse complement strand
AGTGCAATATTTTTCTTGAGCGTTGGTGACATATAGCCTGTTGTGATCACGCCGATGACTTTGTCGCCAGCTAACACTTCATAACCTTGTCTTGGAATGCCTTTAACCATTTCAAGACCGATTGTCTTTCTTGGTAAGCCTTTTTCCTTTTGAGCAACTAGAGCGTCCTTACCGATAAAGTTTTCTTTACCGAGTTTAACGAAATAGCCGAGACCCGCTTCAAGTGGTGTAATGTCTTGATCGATTTCAT
>CAYLNI010000280.1:0-2261 GCA_964384705.1 uncultured Fusibacter sp. | reverse complement strand
GGTAATGTCGCTTCAAATCTTAAAGTGTCACGGCATCCTAGACCAGTTGGTTTTAAACCAAGATCTTTGCCCACTTCAAGAAGCTTGCGCCAAATTTTCGCGATATCTGCATGAGCTGCATAGACTTCAAAACCGTCTTCACCTGTATAACCTGTTCTTGATACGAGGCATTTTGCACCCTCGATCGTTACGTTACGGTTGCAATAGAAGAATTTGATGTCTGCTAAATTGACATCTGAAACGAGTTGAAGAATTTCCTCAGCTTTTGGACCTTGGATCGCAATTTCAGAGATTGAATCTGAAAGATTGATAAGCTCCAGGTCATAACCTTTTGCTTGCTCTTGCATCCATGCAAAGTCTTTTTCTACATTGCTAGCGTTGATAACTAGGTAAAAATGATCGTCTGCAAATTTGTAAACGAGTAGATCATCTACAACGCCGCCATTTTCATAGCACATCATAGCATAGAGAATTTGATTGTCTTCAAGAGTCGATACGTCGTTTGTCACAAGGTTTTGTACAAATGCAAAGGCATCTTTGCCGATGACATCTACTTCACCCATGTGCGATACGTCGAACATGCCAGCAGCATTTCTTACCGCTTCATGTTCCTCGATGATGCCCTCGTACTGAACAGGCAAAGCCCATCCTGCAAAGTCGATGATTTTGCCGCCGCATGCGACGTGCTCATCGTAGAGTGCAGTTTTTCTTACTGAATCCATAATGCAACCTCCTCATAATCGTTAATTTGTGTTGGACGCCTAAAAGCAAATACGAAAAAGAGGTATACAATGGTATAGCAATGCTAGCAGCCATTATATACCTCTGTATTTTTACCTGAGAGTTTCTCGCAAAGTGTAACTTTGCACTTCCGCCTTCGGTGCCTACTTAAAGGGCTCTCCAGAGTTCCATCGGATAACACTACATTTGCCTGAGAGATTCAAAGTTGTCGGCAAACAACCCCTTGCTCCTTCGGCTACTAATTGAATTCCGAAGAAGTCATAGTATCTCGCATTATCGTCATTTGGTACCTGTATTAAGTTATGGAAATTTCCTCAAAAGAGAGGTAACCCCTCATCTACTTCATTTTATGCGATTTGCATGGGTTTTTCAACTGATTTTTTTGTTATACTTATGAGAATTTTCAAATGATGGTGATTTTTTATCCCATCAGGCTTGAATTGCGATTTTTTCACTACAAATTTTTGTCATCGATGTTGTTGAGTATCGCTTCAAGTGCTGGAATGGTCTTTCGGATGGATCCCATTTCAAATGGACTATCAAGTCCCGCAGACTTCATCAAATCGGTAAAGGCCATACTGCCACCTTTGTTGCATAAAGCGAGATAATCCTGCCAAGCTTTTTCCCTATTTTCATTGGATTTTAGCAAGAACTGGAACGCACAGACTTGAGCGAGCGTGTAATCGATATAATAGAATGGGTCCGTAAAGATGTGTCCTTGTCTAAACCAGTAGCCGCCTCTTTCGAGGAAGTCGTTGGTTTCATAGTCTATATACGGTTTGTATTTTCTCTCGAGTTCACGCCATTTTGACTTTCTCACTTCAGGTGACACCCCTGGGTTTTCATAGACAAAATGCTGGAATTCATCAACTAAAATGCCATAAGGTATAAAGAGTAACGCGTCGTTGACGTGATTGAATTTGTATTTATCGACATCCTCTTTAAAGAAAGACGCCATCCAAGGATACGTGAGAAACTCCATGCTCATCGAGTGGATTTCACACGCTTCGAGTGTAGGGAACTGGTATTCCGGGAGTTCGTAATCGCGACTTTGGAAGCATTGGAACGCATGGCCCGCTTCGTGTGTCAAAACGTCGATGTCACCTGAAGTGCCATTGAAGTTCGAGAAGATGAACGGCGCTCTATAATCGCTCAAATACGTGCAATAGCCACCACCCGCTTTGCCTTTTTTCGCTTCGAGATCCATGAGTTCTTTATCAAGCATGAAGTTGATAAATTCGCCCGTCTCCTTCGAAAGTTCCTCATACATCTTCTTGCCGTTCTCAAGGATCCAAGCAGAATCCCCTTTCGGCGTCGCATTACCTGTCGTAAAGGCAATCGGTTCATCGTAGTATTTGAGAGAATCGAGACCCAGACGATGCATTTGTCTCTCTCTGAGTTTCATCGTGATTGGCACCAAGTCTTCAAGGACTTGCTTGCGATAAGTCGCGACCATGTTGGCGTCATAATCCGTTCTAGATAGACGCATATAGCCCACCTCTATAAAGTTCTCATAGCCG
>CAYLNI010000279.1:0-2586 GCA_964384705.1 uncultured Fusibacter sp. | reverse complement strand
ATAATTCAAATGAAAATATCTCGGATAAATGGAAGTGGGTCATATGAACGTGGAAGTGAGCAAAGATAAAGTTTTCACATCTTTATTATGGAAACTTTTGGAGCGAAGCGGGACTCAAGGCATACAATTTGTCGTTCAAATTATTCTTGCTAGGTTATTGTTACCATCTGACTACGGCATGATTGCTCTTGTTATGATTTTTATATTATTAGCAAATGTTCTGATTCAAAAGGGATTTAATACATCCTTAGTTCAGAAAAAAGATGCAGATGAAGTCGATTTTTCATCTGTTCTATATTTAAGCTTGATCGTATCTTGCTTATTGATCATGCTATTATTTTTTCTATCGCCATATGTCGCAAGTTTTTACCGTGAACCTCGATTGGTGCTAGTACTCAGGGTATTATCACTTACATTGTTCTTTGGTGCATTTAACTCAATTCAAAATGCTTATGTCATCAAGCACATGATGTTTAAAAAATTGTTCTTTAGCAGTCTAGGATCAATTTTCATATCCGGCTTAGTTGGAATTGTAGCTGCTTTAGCTGGATTGGGCGTTTGGGCGCTTGTATTTCAACAGCTTACCAACCAATTGATGATCACATGCATCCTATGGTTTACGGTCAAGTGGCGGCCAAGATTGGTTTTTTCACTCAAAGCCATTCAATCACTCTTTTCATTTGGATGGAAATTATTGGCTTCATCGCTTTTAAATGAGCTTTATGTAAATTTGAGAACATTGATCATCGGAAGAGTCTTTAGCCCAACGATGCTTGGTTTTTATAATAGAGGACAGCAATTCCCACAATTTATTGTTACGAATATTGACGGATCAATTCAAGCGGTTATGTTGCCAACGTTGTCCGCACACCAAGACGATATTATAAGGGTTCGCGAGATGGTCAGAAGATCGATTGTGACAAGCTCTTTTATCATGTTTCCTATGATGGTTGGACTTGCTGTCATCGCTGAACCATTGGTAAAGCTATTGCTTACTGAAAAATGGTTACCAGCTGTTCCATTTCTACAACTTTTTTGTGTACAATATGCGATTATGCCGATTCACACAGCTAACCTCCAAGCGATCAATGCACTAGGTCGAAGTGATATCTTTCTAAAACTGGAAGTGATTAAAAAATTTGTTGGTGTAACGGTTATTTTAGTCACATTACCATACGGCATATATGCTTTAGCCCTTGGGTCAGTCGTTGGGGACTTATTTGGCTCATTCATCAATGCCTATCCCAATAAAAAATTACTCAATTATAGTTATCTAGATCAATTAAAAGATATTTTGCCATCCATACTATTGTCGTTTGGTATGGGATTCATCGTTTATATGGTGCGAGTCATCGCATTACCTTCTGGTCTTATATTGCTCATGCAGATTATAATAGGCATTTTATTTTACATTGGCTTTGCACACGCAATTAAGCTGGAAAGCTTTTATTATTTAAAAGCTACGATTTTTGGTCTTATAAAAAATCGTAAGAGAAAGGAAGCACTATAATGAAAATTGGAATCATGCAGCCGTATTTCTTCCCATATATAGGCTATTGGCAGTTGATCAATGCCGTTGATAAATTTATCATCTACGACAACATAAAATATACCAAAAAAAGTTGGATAAGGCGCAATCGGATACTCATTGACGGATCAGATAAAATGTTCACGATACCAATCAAAAATGATTCGGATTATTTGAATATAGGGAAGCGTTACCTTTCTGATGATCATATGATAGAGTGTCATAAAATTCTAAAGCAAATCATAATGGCTTATAATCACGCGCCAGAGTTTGATAAAGTGATGCCACTGATTGAAGAAATTATGTTATTTGAGTCAGATAATTTGTTTGATTTTATCTATAACTCCATTATCAAAGTGACAGAATTTCTGGAAATAAAAACAGAACTTATTGTTTCATCAAAAATCGAAATGGACCACACTTTAAAGTTTAAAGATAGAGTGGTCGAAACCTGTAGAAAGTTAAATGCAACACAGTATTACAATGCTATTGGCGGTGTCACACTTTATGATAAACAAGAATTTCTTCGTGAAGGAATAGAACTTTCTTTTATTCAAACAAATGACCTATCGTATAAACAATTCAATAATGTGTTTGTTCCAAATTTATCTATTATCGATGTCATGATGTTCAATGACCTAACACAAATAAAAGCACTACTCGATGATTATGCCATTATTTAAACTAGGAGTGGTTCGGATGAAATCTGAGATTAAGCAACTGACACAATTGGATGATATTTATAAAGTGATTCTATCTTTTAATGAGGATATCGTACCTTCCATGAGTGAAAGAGGTCTTGATTTGAAAGACTATGCACAAAAATTGTGTGACTATGCCATTATGTTCACACTGTGGCAAGATAACCAAGAGTGTGGATTTGTCACATTTTATGCCAATGACACATTAACTGAAACGGCATACTTGGCTCAAATAGCCGTTAAACCAAAATTCTGTAATCAAGGAATGGGCAATACATTGCTCAAATTGGCCATGGAAACGGCAAAAGAGAAGGGCATGAAAGAAATGAAACTCGAGGTTTTTAATCTAAATCAAAC
>CAYLNI010000278.1:0-2686 GCA_964384705.1 uncultured Fusibacter sp. | reverse complement strand
ACGACTCATGAGTCGATATGCCTGGCACCACGACTCATCGCAGCCCGACTCAAAAATGCTTTAGTACGTTTGTGCTGTGGATTCTCAAAAATCACATCCGGCGTAGCGTCTTCAACGATGACGCCACCATCCAAAAAGATAACTCTATCTGAAACGTCTCTTGCAAATTCCATCTCATGGGTGGCAATGATCATTGTCATACCATCATGCGCTAGGGATTTCATAACCTCAAGTACTTCACCGACAAGCTCGGGATCCAGAGAAGAGGTTGGTTCATCAAATAGCATAATCTTTGGTGACATAGCGAGCGCTCTTGCGATGGCGACACGTTGTTGCTGACCGCCAGAAAGTTGATTTGGATAAGCATCAGCCTTTTGCACGAGACCTACTTTATCTAATAGTTTCAAAGCGATGTCCGTGGCATGTGCTTTAGAGTCACCTTTAACCACCGTTGGACCCAGCATGACGTTCTCCAGAACGGTCATATGTGGGAATAGATTGAACCTTTGAAATACCATGCCAATATCTTTATATGCGCCATCATCAGCTTCTTTTCCGTCAATAAGAAATTTGCCTGACGAAACGGTTTCAAGTCCGTTCATGCACCTAAGCAAAGTACTTTTTCCAGACCCACTGGATCCAATGATACATATGACTTCACCTTGCTCTATCTTTAAATTGATCCCTTGTAAAACTTCTTGGTCGCCAAATTTTTTATGGACGTTATCTATCGTTATCATTTTGTTCCTCTCATCGTTTCATATAAGTTCCGTCATGTCGCCAAATGCTTCCCAGAATACGCCTCCAATTTCCCCTGTAAATGGGTGAGAACTGAACAGAAAATCAAGTAGATGAATGCGGCTTCGAGGTATAGCCAAAGCGGTTCGTAGGTGCGTGCGGTAATCTGCTGTGCGACTTGGAACATTTCCGTAACCGTAATCGCTGCAGCGAGTGAAGTATCTTTCACCAGACCGATAAATGAGTTTGAAAGTGGCGGGATTGCGACCCTAAGTGCTTGGGGCAATACCACGTATCTGAGCGTTGATGCGCGCGATAACCCGATGGCTTTAGAGGCTTCCCACTGGCCTTTGTCAATGGATTGGATAGCGGCTCTAATCGTTTCCGAATTGTATGCGCCAACATTGAGTGTGAAACCGATGACGGCTGAAAGAAATGCATTGAGGGTGACTCCAATTCCAGGTAAGCCGTAGAAAATGATAAACAATTGCACAAGCAGAGGTGTTCCGCGGATTAACCAGACATAGAATCTTGATATGGACTGAAGTACCTTGCTTGATGAAATTCTGGCGAGAGCCGTCAAAAAGGCTAACACGAGTCCCAAAGCAAATGATATCAGCGCAAGTGGCACCGTGAACATTAAACCAGCTTTGAGTAGTGGTAAAAACGAATCCGACAGAATACCTATCAGTCGCAGTATTTGATCATCCATGAAAATGCTCCTTAATTTTAAAAATGTTATTTATAATGCTGATTGAATGTCAGTAAATGTTGAGTATTACTTGGATACGTCGTCGCCGAACCATCTCTCTGAAATCTCAAGGTAAGTACCATCTGACTTCATGTCTTCAAGTGCCTTGTTTACAGCTGCAACAAGTTCTTCATTACCTTTATTGAATAGGAATGCCGCCTCACTGCTAGTCGCTTCTTCAGCAACGACTTTGATCGCCGCATCAGGTCTTGCAACTTTAAAGTCCAAGTAAGATAATCTGTCATTGATGGTCGCATCAATTCTTTCAGATAGAAGAAGATCTATCGCTTGATTGAAGCCATCTATTTGTACAATCTCTGCACCATATGAAGTTGCAAGCTCAGCGAGATTGCTCGTGAGTGATTGACCGGATTTCTTGCCTTGTAGGTCTTCGAAAGTTGTGATCTCGTCGTTATTTTCATGGACGACAAGTACGGCACGCGTCTTGATATAAGGTGATGAAAAATCGTACTTTTCGATTCTATCGGCTTTGATGGTCACTTGATTTGCTACGAAGTCAAATCGTTTTGAATCAAGTCCTGCGAACATGCCGTCCCATTTTGTCTCTATAAATTCCGCTTCAACGCCAATTCTCTTTGCAACTTCTCTCGCTATTTCAACGTCGAAACCAGTGAGTTCGTTTTTATCATTGTAAAATGTAAATGGGGCATATGTGCCCTCGGTGCCAATTCGGATCACGCCATTTTCCTTGATGACTTCCAGTGAAGAAAGCGTTTGCTCATCACTATTTTTGTTGTTTAAAAAATTAAATCCTACTAAAACCAATACTGCAATAACGACTAAACCCAAAATTATTTTTTTGTTCATTGAATGCCTCCAATTTTATATCCTACTAATCTTATAGGATTAATACGATTATAGGGGCGTGTCTGCTTACTGTCAATACATAAAATGCAAATATAACAAAAAATATATAATTAATCCTATGTGTTTAGTATGAGTTGATGAGTTAATGGTGCCAGGCATTTCGACTCATGAGTCAAAATGCCTGGCACCACCAACTCACTCGAATGTTTTCAAAAGCGCCTTGTGGGTATAAGACAAATGAAAAAGGAGGTACACATGAAAACTGTACAGTTAAATAGAATGAAAAATGATCAAGGCTTCATCGCAGCGCTAGACCAAAGTGGTGGGAGTACCCCTAACGCCCTTGCAATATACGGTATTCCTAAAGAA
>CAYLNI010000277.1:0-2700 GCA_964384705.1 uncultured Fusibacter sp. | reverse complement strand
GCTCTGGACGCAGGCAAAAGCACTCATTGAAGAAGAAATTGAAAAGGGCATCATCGACATTGAAACGAAAGTTTATTCAGGCATCGACAACTTTGAGCCAGGGTATCTAAATAAGGAAAATGAAACGATTGTCGGCTTCCAAACGGATGCGCCTCTAAAGCGGATCATGAACCCTTATGGTGGCTTTAGAATGCTCGAGGCATCGTTAGAAGCTTACGATTATACCATCGATGAAGACCTTTCAAAAGATTTCCAGGCATATCGCAAAACACATAATGAAGGGGTCTTTGACGCATACACTGATGACATGAAAGCGGCACGAAGTGTGGGGCTGCTCACTGGACTCCCAGATGCATACGGTCGTGGGCGCATCATCGGCGATTATAGACGCATCGCGCTTTATGGTACGGATCGCTTGATTGCTGAAAAGAAAAAAGATTTTAAGAAATTGGCGGAGCAACCAGCTATCGAGCGCATCATCAAGCTCAGAGAAGAAATCTCCATGCAGATGGTGGCGCTTAAAGAAATCGCTGCGATGGCCGCACGTTATGGGGACGACATCACAAAACCGGCAACGACTGCGAAGCAAGCGGTTCAATATTTTTATTACGGTTATCTTGCCGCAATCAAAGAAAACAACGGGGCAGCGATGTCACTAGGACGCAATACTGCGTTTTTAGATATATATATAGAGCGCGATCTTGAAGCTGGTATTATCACTGAGAGCGAAGCACAAGAGCTCATCGACCAACTCGTCATCAAGCTCAGAATGGTGCGTCATCTTCGGACTCCAGACTACAATACATTATTTGCAGGAGATCCAACTTGGGTGACGGAATCAATCGGAGGTGTAGGTCAAGACGGCAGACCACTCGTCACAAAGACGGCTTACCGTTTCTTACACACTCTGACTAACCTCGATCCAGCGCCGGAACCAAATATGACTGTTTTGTGGTCAGCGGCGCTTCCTAAAACATTTAAACGCTACTGTGCAAAAATGTCCATTGAAACAGGTGCGATCCAATATGAAAATGACGATTTGATGCGACCAATCTATGGCGATGACTACGGCATTGCATGCTGTGTATCCCCAATGCGCATCGGAAAAGACATGCAGTTCTTCGGGGCGCGTTCGAACCTCGGCAAGGCCCTTTTATACAGCCTCAACGGCGGTGTGGACGAGCTTAAACGAGGTAAAGACGGCAGCTTGATCACCGTACTTCCTGGCATTCCAGCTCTCAAACACGACACCGTATTAAACTACGATGAGGTTTGGACGAACTTCAAGTTGGTCATGGACCGTTTAGCCAGCGTCTACGTTGACACTATGAACACCATTCATTACATGCACGACAAATACGCTTACGAAAGTGGCCAAATGGCGCTTCACGATTCGCAGGTGCACAGATATATGGCCTTTGGCATCGCGGGACTTTCCATCGTAACCGATTCACTCAGTGCTATCAAATACGCAAAAGTGTCACCGATCAGAGACGATCAAGGCATCACGGTAGATTTTAAAATAGAAGGCGCATACCCGATGTTCGGCAATGACAATGATCAAGTCGACGACATTGCAGGCGAAGTCGTAAGGTATTTCTCGGATCAACTCAAAAAACATGAAACGTACCGAGAAGCGGAAAAAACATTATCTGTACTCACCATCACCTCCAACGTCGTCTATGGCAAAAAAACGGGTGCTACACCAGACGGTAGAGGTAAAGGTGAAGCCTTTGCACCAGGAGCAAACCCAATGCATGGCAGAGACACACTCGGCGCGCTGGCGTCGCTGAACTCCGTCGCTAAAATCCCATTTGAAGGCGTATGTCAGGACGGCATCTCAAATACGTTTTCCATCGTACCTGCAGCACTCGGACGCTCAGAAGCGGATCGATTGAGCAATTTATCGGGACTGCTCGATGGCTACTTTGCAAAAAATGCCTTCCACTTAAACGTCAACGTCATGTCCAGAGACTTGCTTATAGACGCCATGAACAACCCAGCGAAATACCCAACACTCACCATCCGCGTTTCAGGCTATGCGGTGCACTTCAACAGACTTACGCGCGAGCAAAAAGAAGAAGTGATCCATCGAACATTCCATGAGCGCGTATAAGGTATGAGTCGATCTAGATAAAAACAATTTTAAATCATGAAAGGAGCGTGCAATATGCGAACAGGCAAACTACATTCGATTGAAACCATGGGCTTGGTGGACGGACCAGGCATCAGAACGGTATTTTTTCTTCAAGGATGTCCATTAAAATGCAGCTATTGTCACAATCCCGATTCTCAGAACTTCATGGGTGCAGATGAAATCACCGTGGAAGATGTCGTAATGACGGCGGAGCGTTACAAAACGTATTACGATGCAACTGGTGGGGGCGTTACTTTTTCAGGTGGCGAACCGCTTATGCAGGGTGCATTTTTAATAGAAGCTTTAAAAGCACTGAAAGAGAGAGGTGTGTCTACGTGCATCGATACTTCGGGGTACGGCCAGACGCAGCATTACGAGGAAATTTTTAAACATACGGACCACATTTTGCTCGATATCAAGCAAACAAGGGAAGCTGCTCATGTCGCGTTGACGGGACGCGATATGGCTGGCATCCGCCATTTTCTAAAAGCACTTGAAGCGTTTAACGGCACGATTACCATCAGACATGTCATGGTTCCAGGGCTTACGGATGTAGAAAAGGT
>CAYLNI010000276.1:939-2719 GCA_964384705.1 uncultured Fusibacter sp. | reverse complement strand
AAGGGTATAAATTGTACTTTAAGGAGGTTCAAAATGAAACTGATAATTATTGGTGCGGTTGCAGCTGGCACTTCGGCTGCTACAAAAGCAAGAAGAAATGATGGTACAGCTGAAATCACGATCTATGAAAGCGATCAGGATATTTCTTATTCTGCGTGTGGTTTACCTTATTATATAGGCGGCGAAGTTGATGACCTTGAGGTATTAACACCTCGTGACGCTGCATATTTTAAAGAAAAATACGACATAGACATTAAGATCCAGCATGAAGTTGTTGAAATTGATCCCAAGCTTAAAACAATTAAGGTTAAAAACCTGTCCACAGGGGCATTGATTTCAGACACTTATGATCAATTAATAGTAGCAACAGGAGCAAAGGCATTTATACCTGAAGTTGAAGGCATTGAGATGGACCATGTCTTTTTTCTACGCAATGTTCAGCATGCTGTCGCAATAAAAAGATTTATAGAAATGAAAAAGCCCCAAAAAGCTGTGATTGCTGGTTCAGGCTCTATCGGACTTGAAATGTTGGAAAATCTGATGCTTAAAAACATCGCTGTGACGATTGTGGAGAAAGATGACAAAATTACAGCAAATTTAGATCCTGATATGGCTGCTTATCTTGAAAGAATACTCATTGAAAAAGGCATAACTATCATAAAATCGCAAGCCGTCATCAAAATCGAACCCTTTAAGGTCACTTTAGAGGACCATCGCACGCTGGAAGCTGATATGGTACTTATGGCTACAGGCATATTGCCAAATACTGCTTTAGCAGCCTCAATAGGCATAAAGCTTGGCGAATCGGACGGTATTATAGTGGATCATCAAATGAAAACGAACCTTACAGATATCTCAGCTTGTGGTGATTGTATTGAAACATTCTCGGCCATCACAGGAAAACCCTATTATCGACCTTTGGGTACGACTGCAAACAAAACGGGACGCATTGCTGGTGATGTACTCACCGGCGGTTCTCTACACTATCAAGGCAACTTAAGTACTGGTATATTTAAACTTTTTGATCTAACAATCGCATCCACTGGTTTATCAGAGCAAGAAGCGCATGATGCAGGTTATGATATAGAAATTGCACATAGCATAAAACCAGATAAACCTGGCTACTTTAACGGCGACGACATGGTCATAAAGGCGATTGCAGATAGGTCTTCTCAAAGATTATTGGGTGCACAAATTATCGGTAAATCGGGCGTAGATAAACGCATCGATGTTTTTGCTACACTTCTCACCTATAAGGCAAAAGTCGACGCTTTGTTCCATCTTGATTTAGCTTACGCACCCCCATATGCGACAACCAAAGACCCCATTCACTATATAGGAATGCTTCTAGACAATGCCATCAACCACGGTCAAAAAAATGCGTTCAATCTATCAGATGATGTCCGCTTTAAAAGCGTTTAAGTTTTCCCTTACAAATTGTTCAAATGTTCTTGGCTTTTTACCTGTTAGCTCAAAAAAGGTATTTGTAACCGCTTTTGCAGTCCCCATCCGCGTCATAAAATATAAGGCAACGGTGACATTGACATACCCTTTATCCAGTCCGCGGCATTTAATCGCATGGCTTCGATAGCTTAAAAAGCTTGGTTTGGCATAGGTTATTTTTCTTCCGGTCTCACGACTCAATATCTCTGCAACTTGATAATAATCAAGCGCCTCTGGACCTGTAATGGTATGCGCCGTATTCTTGTATTTATCGGGTTCATGTAAAATAGTAGCTATCGCTAAGCCGATATCTGCTGCATCGATAAAACTCGTTTTA
>CAYLNI010000276.1:0-853 GCA_964384705.1 uncultured Fusibacter sp. | reverse complement strand
GCATATGGCAACCCCGATGCTTCAATGCATTTTTCGATTTTATGATGTGGTGGAATCGTGTTTTTTTCTATGCCCATCAGTGATAAAAAACTGATTAGTTTAATTGAATGTGTTTTTGCGACCTCGATGAAGGGATACAAATCTTCCGGTTTTCCGAGATGAGGCGGTCTCATAAGAAAGATTCTGTCTACGCCTTCAAGTGCACTTTCGAAAGTCTCTGGCTTTGTGAAATCGAAAAGTACTGGCGTCACGCGATCACCAAAAATCTTGATGAGTTTAGGCACATCCGTCCCTGCAGCGGCGACTGATTCACCCATTTTCAATAGTTCGTTCACGACATAACACCCAACATTGCCTGATGCACCTGTAACCAATATTTTCATCTATTACACCTCTTCCAGAATTTTATTTGCAGTTTCTACTAGTTCAATAAATTGGTTAAATTTTGCTTCTCCCATTTTTTCTTTCAATAATTCCACAGATTTAAAATACTCGACAAATGTCGTTTCTACGAGCATTTTTCCTTTGTCACTTATGTTAATGGTATAGCTTCTCTTGTCCGTCTCAGAAGGCGACTGTGTTAAATAACCATTTTTAATGAGTGCTTTCACCATTGCACTTACAGATGGTTTCGCAATATTGAAAAATTGACTGATCATCAGTGGGGTTACAGACTCACTTTGCTTTTGAATATAGATTAAGACGCCCATTTCACTAGGTCGTATGGGTAGGTCTCGCTTTGTGTTCATATGCAATCTACAAAACATACCAATTGCATCGGCACCTTTTACAAAATCGGGTTTCATCTCCGCCTCCATATAGTTAGTCTGACTAACTATATCTTAATATGTCT
>CAYLNI010000275.1:1335-2742 GCA_964384705.1 uncultured Fusibacter sp. | reverse complement strand
TGGACATTCAGCTGATTTTATCAGGTGAAGAATGGATTGGTTATGCACCCATTCAGACGGTAACATTAATTGAGCCCTATGACGAAACAATGGATATTGCTTTTTTTAGTGGTGAAGGTGAGATACACAAACTTAAAAGAGATATGTTTAGTATCTACTTTCCGATGGATGCGCATAAACCATCAATCCATGAAGTTAAAACGTTAGTAAAGAAGGCTGTATTCAAAATAAAACTCTAAAGTCTGCTAAATTCGCAGACTTTTTTTTATAATGTATCGCTTGAATTGAAGTATTGTTTGACATGAAATCAAGAGGTTCGTGATTTCGTAGATCCTGTCAAATGGATCAGTGAAAATTATCAAATGAGCATGCCAGGTAAGATAAAAGGCCTCGTTGAAGTCATAAAGACGATAGATGATTTTTCTGCCAGTGGCTTTAGATTGCCCACGATCGCTGAATGGCAAAGTGCGTGTCAAGGCGGACAAAAAGGGTACTTATATGATAATATCGATGAAATTGCTTGGTATGCACAAAATTCTGAAGGGCAACGTCACGAAAAATTATAGACTGTTTTGCGGTGGTAGTTTTGCCGAGGAAAAACGTGGATGTGGTGCAACTTCCAAACGTCGTAGTCAACCAGATTTTAAAATCGATGATTTAGGCTTTAGACTTTGTAGAACCATTAATGAGCCTAATAAGTAAAAATTCATAAGAGGAGGCAATTGTATGGATGTTATTAAACTAATCAACGATCAACTGACTAATCCGGATACTTTGAGAAAACTGGGGCAAACAGTAGGTGCTCAGCCAGAACAAGTTCAGAAAGTCGCACAACTTGGTTTACCTGCTCTTTTACAAGCATTAGGAAATAATGCTGGTACCTCAGGTGGTGCAGAATCCTTGGCAGGTGCTCTCGATCAGCACAAGGATGATGATGTTGACGATATTGATGGTTTTTTAAACACTGTCAATCCAAACGATGGTGCTAAAATACTTCAACATGCATTCGCGGGAAAAAACGACATCGTGCAAAACAACTTAGCTAGACAATCAGGCCTTCAGACGGGTCAAGTCTCTGGCTTAATGTCCATGTTAGCGCCGTTGTTACTAGGTGCTTTAGGCAATCAGAAAAAAGCACAGAACATAGACGCGTCTGGTTTAAGTGGCATGCTGAGTGGTGTCTTAGGGCAAGCAGGAAATAAAGGCTTGATGGGCATGGTCACCAACTTATTGGACTCAGATAAAGATGGCGACATTATGGATGATGTCGGCAATTTATTGAAGGGGTTTATGAAAAAATAACTGTAAAAATTATCCCTCAAGCATAGTGCTTGAGGGATTTTCTATAAGTGACAAAAGTGTAAGGATTATTTGCCCTATTGTAAGGCAGAGAAATGGAAGGACTTC
>CAYLNI010000275.1:0-1267 GCA_964384705.1 uncultured Fusibacter sp. | reverse complement strand
AAATGAGGCTTTACGAAGGGTTACTATTTTTATCAAATGTGGGCATCGCAGGTTCATTTCTTTTCTTAAAGGGGCGCACGAGAGAGATTTGTTTATACGTGACAAGTCTTATAAGTGCTATCTTTTTATTTGGTCATTTGCTGCTGGAAGGCTATCGGTTCCATTTGTTGTTTTGCACTATTTTTACTGGGATCATGTTTACACGTTGTGTCCTTCAAAAAAAGTTTACGCAACCTTCTAAACGACGCATCTCGCGATTTTTCGTTTTTACATCTTTAATATTAACAGCTGCAGCCGTTTTCGTTTTCCCTGTTTTTAAATTACCAACACCAACTGGGACCTATGATGTAGGGACAGAGATATTTCACTTTGTTGATGATGAAAGACAAGAGATTTTTACAGATACCGTTGAAGATAAAAGAGCGCTAATGGTACAAGTTTGGTACCCTGCTGAGTCAGTCAGTGGTAAGGGTGTGCCGTTTATGGATGATGAGAGGTTATTAAACGCGATGGCATCTAATTATGGACTTCCTGGCTTTTCATTTAACCACTTGAAGTATGTGAGAAGCAATGCTTATAGCAAGGTTGAAATATCCAAATCTCAAAGTGTTTATCCACTCATTATCATGAATCATGGTTTTGGCTCTTCTAAATCTTTGCATACGTCTCAAGCAGAAAATCTCGCTAGCCATGGTTATATTGTGGCGTCCATAGATCACACCTATAACACGTTTGGTACCCTTTTTCCTGATGGAACGCTCACGACCAACAACTCCGGTGCTTTGTTTTCGGGAGACAATGACTATGAGACCGAAAAAGACAATCGAGATTTAGTGGGCAGTGTTCTGACAGAGGATGTGGCATTTGTACTTACCCAGTTTGAAGCTATCAATTCAGGGCATATATTGAGTAAACTAAATGGAAAAGTGGATATGTTACACATAGGGTCAATCGGCCATTCTATTGGTGGTGCCACTGCATATGATGTTGCTTTTGATGAGAGAATAACCGCAGGTGTCAATCTCGATGGTGGTCTATATCGCATAAATGCCAATGAAGGTCTTAACAAACCCTTTCTGTTCATGTTGTCAGAAAGTAGTTTTGAAAGCCTTAATAGAATGATGTTAGGCGATGACTACTCGGATGAAGAACTCGAGAAAATGGGCAATTCAAGAGAATGGAATGACGCTGTTATCAAAGACAAGAAAATTGAAATTGAACGCATGAAGCATTCAGCGCTCAGTGGCGGCGAGATTGTATTTATTGA
>CAYLNI010000274.1:1619-2796 GCA_964384705.1 uncultured Fusibacter sp. | reverse complement strand
GTCATCTCGTACATTGTCGCACGTGAACAAATTGCGACAGAGTTGGGTAACGTCGTACTTTCATTTACGGATAGCAAATATGTGTTCCTTATAATCGTCAACATCATTATTTTAATACTTGGTATGTTTATTGATACCTCAACCATACAATTGGTCTTTGTACCTATCATGATTCCAGTTGCAAAAGCATTTGGCATTGATCTGGTTCATTTTGGTTTGGTTGTTACGCTGAACATGATGATCGGATTATCCACGCCGCCATTTGGTATGCTGCTATTTATCACTGCGGGTATATCAAATACACCTTTGAAGGAAGTCATGAAAGAAATCATTTGGCCAATCGTAGCAATGTTAGTGGTATTGGTAACGATTACCTTCATTCCAGAAATTGTTCTGTTTTTACCAAGAGCATTTGGCATGTTATAAAGCAGAAGCGCTTAACATGTTATGAAAATTGAAAGGAAAACTAATGGCATATATATATAACGGCGTTTGGCCGACTATGGTTACTGCGTTTGATGAAAATGGAGAACTTGATTTTGAACAAAACAAAAAATTTACAGAGTATCTAATTGAACAAGGGAGTGATGGCTTATTTTCAGTCTGTCAATCCAGCGAAATGTTCATGCTCTCAACAGAAGAAAAAGTAGCACTTGCAAAATGCGTTGTTGAAGCGGCAGCAGGCAGAGTGCCTGTCATAGCTTCAGGTCACACGTCCGAGTCGATTGAAGATCAAATACTGGAGCTTACGGCTGTATCACAATCTGGCGTTGATGCTGTTGTTTTGGTCAGCAATCGGTTAGCTCAAGAGGGCGAGGGCTCAGATGTTTTTCTTGGAAATTTATCGCGTATCCTTACGGCATTACCTGACGTAAAATTTGGCATTTATGAATGCCCCTATCCATATCGCAGATTGCTCACAGACGACGAACTCAAATGGTGTGCGGATTCTGGACGCATCATTTTTCTCAAAGATGTCAGCTGTGATGCAGAAATTGAAAAAAGGCGTGTCAAAGTCGTTGAAGGCACAACGCTTAAATTGTTTAACGCAAACACTGAAACATTATTGGATTCGTTAATAGCCGGATATGATGGTTACAATGGCATCATGGGCAATTTTCACATCGATATTTATAAATGGCTCTTTACGCATTACCAAACAGAGCCATCAAAAGCA
>CAYLNI010000274.1:0-1578 GCA_964384705.1 uncultured Fusibacter sp. | reverse complement strand
ATTTGTTGACGGAAAAAGCGACGATTGAGAACTTCGCATACCCGATCAACGCAAAATATCATGCACAGAGAAGTGGTGTTGACATGACGCTCTACTCAAGACGATTAAAAGTGGAAGCATTTGATGCGCATGCGAAAACGTTAGTGGATGATTTGATCAATTGGGAAAACGAAGTTAGAAACACCCTGACAAAATAACTGGAGGCGACTTATGTTACAAGGCATTCCAAAAATGATATCGCCTGAGCTGTTGAAACTGCTATGTGAGATGGGACACGGAGACCAATTGGTAATTTCCCTGCAGCCTCATGTGCCCAGAGATTGGTGAGATTGGATGGACATGGTACCTCTGAAGTTTTGGAAGCAGTGCTCACTTTGTTTCCACTGGATGAAGCACCTGATACATCTATTGGCGTCATGGCAACTCAAGATGGTTCCAAGCCTGATATATGGACTTATTATGCGGCGAATTGCGATAGTTTAACTGAAATCGAGCGGTTTGCATTTTATGAACAAGCTAAAAAGGCCTATTGCATCATAGCAACATCTGAAAGTGCGTTATATGCGAATGTCTTATTAACAAAGGGCGTCATTTGATAAAATGAGGAAATGATATGACCTATACAGAATTGGTAAAACAGTCGATTCAGATCGAACTCGATGCCATCAAGCAGTTGCTTGAATATAGTCAAGTGGATTATGAAGCCGTGTGCAACGTTTTGATGCAGTCAACTGGCAAAGTGGTCTTTATGGGCGTCGGCAAATCAGGCCACATTGGTAAAAAGCTTGCTGCAACATTTTCCAGCACAGGTACACCAAGTTTTTTCGTGCATAGCACTGAAGCCGTGCATGGTGATCTTGGCATGATTCAGGAAAGAGATGTCGTGATTCTCATCTCAAATAGCGGCAATACCAAGGAAGTCCTTAGCAATTTACCAACACTTAAAAAAATTGGTTGCAATACGATCGCTTTTACTTCTAATCCTAGATCAGAGTTAGCGCTTGCATGTGATTATAAAATCATCTATCCGGCACAAGAGGAAGCGGATCATTTAAAACTCGCACCGACGTCGTCATCGACGATGACACTCGTGCTTGGAGATGCAATCGCCTGTGCCTTATCTGAAGCGAGAGGCTTTAAAAATGAAGATTTCTTTTTGTACCATCCCGCTGGTAGCCTCGGAAAACGTCTCAAAGACGAGGTGAAAGCATGAAGCAAATCGCAGTAGTTGGGTCATTTGTGATGGATTTGATCGCGCGTGTGGATGCGTTCCCAAATGATGGGCAAACGATCATAGGCGGTGCGTTCTTGTGTCTCCCAGGTGGAAAGGGCGCCAATCAAGCGGTTGCGGCCTCAAGACTTGGCGGTAACGTTCAAATGTTTGGACGTGTTGGAACAGATGGTTATGGAGAAACATTTTTAAATGTCTTGAAAGAGGCAAATATCGACGTTTCATATGTAAAAAAACATGCTGAATTACCGACAGCCGTCGGACTGATACAGATTGACAATCGCGCTGAAAATAGAATTGTGGTTATCCCTGGTGCAAATTATGGGTATACTGAAATGGATTTGATA
>CAYLNI010000273.1:1074-2798 GCA_964384705.1 uncultured Fusibacter sp. | reverse complement strand
TCAAAATTTAAGTCCGATACTTATTCAGTGTTATTTAGGCATATAGACTATGTAACCGATGACATTGATGAGCAGTAAAAACAGATAGACTAGATTGTCAGCGGAAAGCAGCCCGCCACTACGCCTCTTTTTCTTTGCGTTTTCTTGACCATTTTCCATCATTGCACCTGCTAGATAGGCGTATTTTGTGCTGTCGTTGCCCCCGAGTCCGATCATCGGCGCATGCTCCGTACGAATGAAAATGTTGTTTAGAAGCAACGCGATAGCGATGAAACCCCATACCATAAAGAACATTTCATACCCAGATGGTTCCGTTCTCGTGAAGAAAAAAAATTCAACCATAACAAAAATGATGATTCCGATAATTTTTTTCGTTCGCTTATTCACAGTTTGCCTCCTCAATATAACAATTGGTTTTATATAGATCTTATAATTGTAGTATATTCCTAAATACTTTCATACTTATTAAGTGACCCTTAAACGATTATTAAATAAGTCACATTAGTATATTTTCATACGGCATCAAAGACTGAATAAAAAAAAGCGCCTAAGCGCTTTTTTCTACAATTTCTATATATGTGCCTTAACGGCGTTCAATATCTGCTGTTTAACGGATTCCTTCACATTGCCTGCTTCATCAAGTGCCGAGTCGTTGAGGTCGATGCGTACTTTTGGACATAAGTCGAAGGTTTCGAACCAAATTTCATAGTTGCGTCTGAGGTCTTCCATGTAATCTCTTGGGATCAAGTCACCTTCTGTTGAACGACCACGGGTGTTGATGCGTTCCATAGCTGTGTCTACAGTGACGTCGATATAGACGAGCACTTGAGGTGGATTGATATGCTGGAGCATATTATGAAGTAGATCTCTATAGATGTGGAATTCGTCCTTAGTCATTTGCCCGCGTTCATGGATCGTTTTCGCAAAGATTTCATCACCGTAGATAGAACGATCTAAAATAGCATGGTCCCCTTCTGCTTCGATGCGTTTTATGTCCTTAAATCGGTCGTTGAGAAACATGACCTGTATGATAGCACTCCAACGCGTCTGATCTGCATAAAAAAGATCGAGCATACGCTGTGCGAGTGAGTCTTTGCCATCGTCTTTGAGTTCCTCGAACAAAGGGACATGTAGCGATTCACTTAAAAATTTTCCTACGGTGCTTTTACCGGCGCCTATGATGCCATCTATAACTATCGCCATGTTCTTATTTACTCCTCTATCAATGTAATTGTCTATATTGGTACACGTGTATGAAACCGTCATAACTGCTCCTTATTTTCTGATGATTGTGCCGCCACCTACCAGAAATTGATCTTTATAGAATACAACCGCTTGTCCAGGAGTTACCGCACGTTGTGGCTCATCAAAGACGACACGAATGAGGCCATCCACATATTCTATCGAACAAGGGGCCGTTTTTGTGCCATATCTAATTTTTGCCTCACATCTATATGGCTCATCGATGCCTGCCATCAAAATGAAGTTGATATCTTTTGCCCAAAGTTCTTTTTTGAAGACGGATTCATTGTCACCTAAAACGACACGGTTAAAATCTGGATCGATATCAACGACATACATGGGCTTGCCAAACGTCAAACCAAGACCTTTGCGTTGGCCAATGGTATAATTCACGATACCCTGATGCTTGCCAAGTTTATTGCCATCCGTGTCATAAAAGTCACCTGGGGTGATCTCAAAATCCCCATTGCGTTTCAAGAAGC
>CAYLNI010000273.1:0-1064 GCA_964384705.1 uncultured Fusibacter sp. | reverse complement strand
TAATCTTGATCTGGTACAAAACAGATTTCTTGACTGTCTGATTTTTGAGACATCTGAACATCAAACTGAGCGGCAATTGCGCGTACCTCTTCTTTAGATTTAAAAGATGAGAGTGGCATTAGGATATGCTGCAGCTGATCTTGCGTCAAGTTGTAAAGAGCATATGTCTGATCTTTCTCAACAGCGTCCGCTTTCTCGACAACATAGCGTCCTGATGTTTCATCCAAGTATATTTTTGCATAATGACCCGTTGCCACATAATAAGCGCCAAGTTGATGTGCTTTTTCTAAAAGCGCTTCGAATTTGACGTGTTTGTTGCAAGCGATGCACGGGTTTGGGGTTTCACCATTTTTGTATGCGTCTATAAAATAATCGACGACTGTTTCTTTAAAAACACCTTTGAAATCAAGCGCATAAAAAGGAATGCCGATCTGCTCACATACGCGCCTTGCATCTTCAACTGATGAGAGGCTACAACAGCCACCATCGGTCATATAATGCGCTTCTTCTAAAAATTCGTCTTGCCAGAGTCTCATATTGACGCCTATTACTTCATATCCCATTTCTTTAAGTTGGTAAGCTGCAACCGTGCTGTCCACGCCGCCACTCATACCAACGATGACTTTATTTTTATCCAACATGTTACTTTCCTTTCAAAATACGCGCTGTCGCGCTTATAAATCCATCAATATCCGCTTCAGTCGTGAAATCGCCTATCGATATTCTCACACATTTTTTTGCTTCTTTTTCAGTTAATCCGATCGCTTTAAGAACATGAGAGGCACTCAATGCCCCAGAGCTACAAGCAGAACCGCTTGATATCGCATATCCAGCAAA
Source organism: uncultured Fusibacter sp. (assembly GCA_964384705.1). Classification (GTDB taxonomy): domain Bacteria; phylum Bacillota; class Clostridia; order Peptostreptococcales; family Acidaminobacteraceae; genus Fusibacter_C. The sequence continues at coordinate 227 of CAYLNI010000273.1, read as the reverse complement.
ATCGTAATTGATGACGAGGCTATCACCATCCATCATTGGGTAGTAAAAATTGACAATTCCCGGGTGATGGTTAGTCGTACTGTTCCTATCCCCATTGCATTTTATGCCTAAGTCCAGTTCTTCAAGCCCACTAATCAGTTTGTCCCGCAACTTGCGTTTGTGTGCATTTCGCGTGTCTAAATTAGCATAAGCAAGGTCAATTCCTTTTATGAAACCAACGATATAGG
>CAYLNI010000272.1:2144-2806 GCA_964384705.1 uncultured Fusibacter sp. | reverse complement strand
ATTATGAATCAACCGGCATTTGCTGCAGGTGGATTATTGACCGCCTTGCCTATTGTCGCATTGTTTATCGTTCTTCAAAAGCAATTGGTTTCAGGCTTATCACAAGGTTCAGTCAAAGGTTGATCAAAAAGTTATGGAAATTGCATAGTTGCTTATTATGCAATTTCCACAGTAAAGTGACTTAGGAGGATAAAATGAACGTCGTTCTTAAAAATATTGGGAAAAAATATGAAGGTCGTGAAGAATTCACACTTAAAAATATTAACTTAGAAATAGAAGACAAGGATTTTTGCGTCATTCTCGGTCCTTCGGGATGTGGAAAAACAACGCTCTTGCGAATGATTGCAGGGCTTAACTCAATCACAGAAGGGGATTTGGTTTTCAACGACAAACGCATGAACAAAGTACCTTCAAAAGATAGAGACATAGCAATGGTCTTTCAATCCTATGCACTATATCCACATATGACTGTCTACGACAACATGGCATTCTCATTGTCCATGAGAAAAGAGAGAAAGAAAATCATCGACGAGCGCGTTATGGAAGCGGCTGAACTCCTTCAAATTAAAGAGTATCTCTATTCAAAGCCATCTGATATCTCTGGTGGTCAGAGACAAAGGGTTGCTCTAGGTCGTGCCATGGTCAGAAAACCAAGTGTATTC
>CAYLNI010000272.1:1608-2134 GCA_964384705.1 uncultured Fusibacter sp. | reverse complement strand
TGACGAATACACTTGGTTTTCTGACCATGGATGAACCACTATCAAACTTAGATGCGAAACTGCGTGAACACATGCGTGTCGAACTTGTAAGACTACACAAATCTCTTGGAACGACTTCTATCTATGTAACACACGATCAGACTGAAGCGATGACGATGGCTACAAAAATCGTTCTCATGAATGATGGTAAAATACAACAAGCTGGTAAACCAGATGAATTCTATAACCGTCCCGAAAATATTTTTGTTGCAAAATTTATTGGTTCGCCTACAATGAATATTATTGAGGGAAAAATGGAAAAGGGTAAATTCGTCGCACATCATGGTCTTATTGTGATCACGCCTTGTAAAGCAGACGCTGTAAAGCTTGCTGCATTTGAAGGTAAAGAAGTATCTGTCGGTATTCGACCTGAACGATTTGAAAGTGGGGGTCAATTTGGTGATACGTTCGATGCGACTATTGATGTTGTCGAAATGCTCGGAAAAGAAAAAATTCTGTACGCGAGATTGGATGATGGTTCAGAGCT
>CAYLNI010000272.1:1318-1580 GCA_964384705.1 uncultured Fusibacter sp. | reverse complement strand
TCAAATACGCAGAAGATGAACTACACTCATTTGGCTTCGACGTTGAAGCGATCCACTTTTTCAGCACCGAAACTGGCGAGAGAATCAATTAGTTTAAGATCATACAATCTAAATTAAGGATGTGATGTTATATGGCGATTACAATAAAAGATGTTGCCAAGCTAGCTAATGTATCACCTTCTACGGTCTCTAGAGTCATATCGCAGAGTCCGAGAATCAGCGAGGCAACAAAGCAACTTGTATATGCCGCGATGGAAGAAGT
>CAYLNI010000272.1:0-1308 GCA_964384705.1 uncultured Fusibacter sp. | reverse complement strand
AATATAAGCCCAATGCCATAGCTAGAAATTTAGCGAACGCATCTACAAAAACGCTTGGCTTAATCATTCCAAATCAAGATGAAAATTTATTTAAAAACCCGTTCTTTATACAAGCAATGCGGGGGATCAGCATCTATGCTCAGAAGAAAAATTATAAAATCATGTTCAACTATGGCGCAAGTCCTGAAGAAGAGCTGAAATTTGTACATGAATTCGTCAATTCCAAATGGGTGGATGGTATTATACTATTGACCGCATATGAAAACGACTTATGTATCGATTATCTGAATAAAGAAGCCTTTCCATTTGTTGTAGTAGGTAGACCATATAATATTCACGACATCATGTGGGTTGATAACGATAATTTTCAAGCGACTTATAATCTCGTAAACACGTTGATTCAAAAGGGGTGCCAAGATATTGCCTTTATCGGAGGCCCACAAAAATATATCTTTTCAAAAGACCGATTGGAAGGCTATAAGCGTTCCATTGAACTTAGAAACCTGACTGTCAATGAGGCGCTCATCTTTGAAACGAAGGATTTTACTGAAGAGGATGGTTATGCCGCCATGCGTGAAATCTGCAAACTTTGCATTCCACATGCCGTTGTAACGACTGACGACCTACTAGGTTTTGGTGCGCTCAAATACATTAGAGAGCACGACTTAAAAGTTAAGGTGACGGGCTTTAACAATATTCCGTTATCGGCCTATCAAATTCCATCATTGACTTCTGTGGATATTAAAGCGGAAGATCTTGGGTACAATGCGGCAAAACTTTTGATCAAGTCGTTAGAAGGTATTGAGAATACAGTCAATCACTATATTGTCGGAACCGACTTGATTGAAAGGGATTCAACGAGATAAAAAAACCCGGAAAGCATTGTTTAAATTGCTTTCCGGGTTTATTTCATTTCATCATGCGGTTTACTGTAACCATGAGTTCATCTATGACATCGTCGTCACCAGATTGTATGCGATCAATTAAACAGGTTTTCATGTGACGCTCGAGGATGACACGGCTGAGTGCATTGAGGGCAGACTGGGCGGCAGCGATTTGATTAAGGATATCATCACAGTAGACATCTTTGTCGAGCATGCCTTTGATGCCTCTAATTTGACCTTCAATTCGGCTACATCGATTAACAAGTGCTTTGCGTTCTTTGTCCGTACGATGCGTCGTTCGATTGCAGTTGCAAGTATGACTGCCATGTGAATGATCGTGGCTATCGGTTGTCTCTGGCTCGATGACATTTAAAATATTATCTAATGTGTTATTTTCATCCGTATTCATAATCGACTCCTTATT
>CAYLNI010000271.1:0-2849 GCA_964384705.1 uncultured Fusibacter sp. | reverse complement strand
TTGCTCGATGATGGTTTTGGCGATTGCGAGGCCAAGACCATAACTGTTGGCGTGTCTGGACCTTACTTTATCACCCCGATAGAAACGATCAAAAACATGTGGCAGATCTTCTGGTGAGATGCCTTCGCCGGTATTGGAGAGCGTCAGAATATAGTGATGCTGTGTACGTGTCAAGTTCGCTTTGATCTCACCGTTTTCTGGTGTGTATTTGATGGCATTGTCGAGCAAAATCATGACAACTTGAGACAGCTGCTCCGGATTGCCGACGATTTCTGCATCAGGTATGAGTGCATAATCCAGTTTTATGTTTTTTTCAAAGGCGATCGCTTCAACAGAAAGAAGCATCTGCTCGATTTTTTCGCTTAAGTTGAACGTCGTTTTCATCATTTGATGGTCTTCTGCATCTTCCATCTGAGTCAAATAAAGAAGGTCACGTGTCAAATGACTCATGCGTTCAACTTCCGTTTTGATATATGCAAGCCACTTACTGTTGTCTACATCATCATCATCATCATCATTCGCATTTCCATTTCCATTGTTGACGAGCACATCCACATTGGCACTTATGACGGCAAGTGGGGTTTTAAGCTCGTGAGAGGCGTCGGAAATGAACTGCTTTTGCTTGTCAAAGGCTTCTTTGATTGGTCGAATGGAACGTTCTGTCAAAAAATTGCTGATAAAAAAAATGAAGATCAACATGACTAACGTTACACCGATAAAAGTGAGTATTAAACGGTCCAAGACATTTTGTTGCGCCGTCATATCTATGAATGAAATCACATATCCAGTTGGACGGTTTTGTACTAAGTACGCCCAATCATTATCGTCGAGTTTAAAGAACCCATTTTCATTTCTATTTGACAGCACTTGTTCTAGGGCTTGCTCATAAAACGTTATTTCAGAACTGAAAAAAGAAAAATACGTTCGTATTGAAAAGGCGTCGTCCGTCTCGATGACAAAGGCGTTCATTCTTGCGTCGAAGCCATTCTCTGCGCTGTTTTCACTTTCTGGATTTTTTGATTCACCAAATTTATCGAATCGATCATTTGGAAGCGGTTTAATCAACAGATCGAAAAGGGGTTTGGAAAAGTTGTCAGGTTTAATGAAATCGGCCACTCTATACAAGTCTTGTCGAATTGATTTGTGGATGTTGTCATAGGTCATGTAATAGATTGTTGAAAAAGACAACAACATGAGGATCGAGATGATAGACAGGTTCATCAGTAACATTCTATATCTAAGCTTCTTAAACATCATTTGTCTACCTCCAAGGCATATCCCACACCGCGCGTCGTCGTGATACTGACATTTGATTTTAAAAAGCTGAGTTTTTTTCTTAAAAATGAGATGTAGACTTCGACGTTGTTGTGTTCCGCTTCGGAATCATAACCCCAGAGTTTGTCGATGATCAGCTCTTTGGATGCGATGAGGCCTTTTCTTAGTATGAGGTATTCAAGGAGCTCGCTTTCCTTAAGTGTCAGTTTTATCGTATGTGAATCCTTTGCGAGAATAAGCGTTGAAGGATTGAGCGTTATGTCGCCAATAGCCATTTCAATGCTCGTTTGAATGTCGCCTTTGCGTCTGAACAACGCTCTGATTCTTGCCAAAAGCTCTTCAGTGGCAAAGGGTTTTGGCAAGTAATCGTCTGCACCACTATCAAGTCCGGTAACGCGATCTCCAATCTCCCCTTTAGCGGTCAACATGAGAATCGGTATCTTCACACCTGCTTTTCTAAGGGCTTTCAAGACTTCAATCCCGTTCATTTTAGGCAGCATGATATCGAGTAAAATCATATCGTATATGTTGCTCATGCCATAATCATATCCAGCTTCGCCATCGTGTACCATATCCACGGTATAATTGTTTTTCTTCAATATTTGCGAGATCGCCTCTGCAAGATGTAACTCATCTTCAATTAATAATAGTCTCATAAATGGTCCTCGTTTCAATAGACAAAAATGCCTGTGACGTTTTCCTTCTTATTATACTCGATTTTTCTCTTATAGAATAGCAGGTCAACCTTTATTGAACCTTAAATGAATCGCCCACAGGCCTTGCAAAAACAAGTAAATCTATCATTTTGTTTAAGGTTCGTTAAAGGTAGAGTGATTATAATGAAGTCATGTTAGACAGGAGGCACATTATGAGCATCGACGTATTCAATCGATATGAGAAGAAATATCTGCTTGATCAAGCGACCTATGAAGCGATAGCCAGTCGGCTTTGTGAACGCATGACTTTGGATGTGTACAATAAAGAAGCGGGATTCTATACAATCAGTAACCTCTACTTTGATACGGTAGACGATACTTTGATCAAGAAGTCACTTTCAAAGCCAATCTATAAAGAAAAGTTGAGACTTAGGGCATATGGCGTACCTGACCTAGACTCGAGAGTATTCCTAGAAATCAAGAAAAAAGTGGATGGGCTCGTCAATAAAAGGCGTACGTGTATGACTTTATCTGAGGCATACGCATTTATTGAGACCGGTCAAATTCCAACTAAAAGGCCTTACCATAATAGTCAAGTGATTAAAGAAATCGCCTATTTCATGGAACTATATGATTTGAAACCTGCCACATACATCGCGTATGATCGTAAAGCGCTTTTTGCAGGCGACCTGCGCATCACATTTGACACACACATCAGGTCTCGACGTGAGATGCTGGGATTGGAATATGGCGATTTTGGAAAACCGCTCCTTGAACCAGGTATGTGGTTGATGGAAGTCAAGGCATCTTCTGCATTTCCACTTTGGTTCGTCAAACTATTGTCTGAATACAAAATCAATGCCTCGAGTTTCTCAAAATACGGCAAGGAATATCTCACAAGAGACCAACAAATGAAGG
>CAYLNI010000270.1:0-2904 GCA_964384705.1 uncultured Fusibacter sp. | reverse complement strand
CTTATTATTGATCAGTATCATATTTGCGTCCCAAGTAGTCTACTATCATATGATGCGCACGTTCTATACGGTCTATTCCGCAGGAAATGCGATAGAAGTTATGGAATTTTTTAAAGAGGCAATGCAAGGCGTCATGAATAACTGGATCATCGTTTGCCTGATGCTGCTTCCTTTTATTGCATCATGGCTAAAAATACTTCCACAGCATGAAGAGGGTCGACTCACAACGAAACAGTTTTTAGTGATGGTAGTTAGTGCATTCATCTTTCAAGCCGCAGCTATAGGCATCGTCAATTTAGGGGAACGTGGTGAAAACTCACCATATTCACTGTATTATAAAATGCATTACCCCGAATTCTCAGTCCATAATCTAGGTTTAGCCACATATATGCGACTTGATGCACAAAGAAACCTTTTTGGCTGGTCACCGGAGTTGGAAACTGTTTCAGAACTGGAAACAGTTGAAATTATAGAGGTATCAACCGAAGTATCGGCCACAGAAGCATCGACAGAAGCATCAACAGAAGCATTGACAGAAGCGACAACAACTGAAACTCCGGTTGGCTACAATAAGTTAGATATCGATTTTGACGCGCTGATCAAGGCTGAAAACAGCGAGTCTTTAATCGAAATGCATCGCTATTTTCAAACGGTTGAACCGACAAATCAAAATGCCTATACGGGAAAATATAAGGATTTCAATGTGATATTTATTACTGCTGAAGGCTTATCTCATTTGGCGATAAGACCAGATGTCACACCTACGCTTTATAAGATGGTTCATGAGGGCATACAGTTTACGAACTTTTATACGGCCTTATGGGGTGTGAGTACAACAGATGGAGAGTACGTAGCGACGACCAGTTTGATTCCGAAGAGTGGTGTTTGGAGCTTTAGACAATCACGGAACAATGCCTTGCCGTTTGTTTTAGGCAACCAATTGAAAAGCCAGAACTATGTAACTAAGGCTTATCACAACCATACGTACACCTATTATGACCGTGATTTGACGCATCCGAATATGGGCTATGACTACAAAGGCGTAGGCAATGGTTTAGAAATCAGTGAGACATGGCCAGAATCGGATTTGGAAATGATGGCCGTGACTGTACCAGAGTATGTAGATGCCCAGCGATTTCATGCGTACTACATGACCGTCAGTGGGCATATGTATTATAGTTTTAAAGACAACTTTATAGCTTCAAAGAACCGTCAAGTCGTTGAAAATTTGCCTTATTCGAATCAAGCCAAAGCTTATCTTGCCACACAAGTTGAACTTGACCTTGCTATGGCAAATTTGCTTTCACAACTCGAAGAGGCTGGAAAACTTGAGAATACGCTAATAGCAATCAGTGCGGATCATTATCCATATGGTCTTGATCATGAGACGATTGAAGAACTTAATGGGGGCTCTGTAGATAAGCACTTTGAACTATACCGAAATGCGTTTATTCTTTATTCACCTGGGATGACGCCAGAGATTATCGATAAGCCAGCTTCCAGTCTTGACATATTGCCGACACTCTCCAACCTCCTCGGGCTAAACTACGATTCGAGATTGATGATGGGTCGCGATATATTTTCTGAAGCTGATCCACTTGTCATCCTTGGAAATCGAAGCTTTATAACTGATATGGGCAGATATAATACTGCAACTGGTGCATTTGAACGTTCAGAAAAAGCGGAGGACATGGATGTCGAGACACTGAATACCTATCGTAGAGAGATTTCAAATGAAGTAAATGCCAAATTTTATTATGCAGAAAAAATATTAGAACAAAACTACTATGAGAAGGTGCTGGAATGATCAAAATTCACCATGTAAAGTCTAAAAGTGATCTATATAAATACGTATCCTTTCCAAATGACTTATATAAAAACAACCCTTATTATGTACCTGAACTGGTCAGTGACAGCGTGAAAATGTTGACGCCATCTTATAATCCTGCCTATGATTTTTGTGAAGCGGATTATTTTCTAGCTTATGATGGGGACCAAATCGTTGGACGCATCGGTGTGATCATTAACCAAAAGAGCAATGAAAAATGGGGGCAGAAATATGCGCGATTTACTGGCTTTGATTTTATCGATAGAAGTGATGTATCTCAAATACTGATGCAAACAGCACGTGATTGGGCAAAGGCAAGAGGCATGGAGGGAATACACGGTCCTTTGGGCTTTACAGATATCGATCATCAAGGCATGCTCGTTGAAGGCTTTGACGAACTTGATCTGTTTATTACCATCTACAATGCTCCGTATTACATGTCGCATATGGTTGCTTTGGGGTTTGAAAAGGACATTGATTGGGTTGAATGTCAATTGCGATTAGATGATGAAAAATCTGAACGATTGAAAAAAATATCAGCCTATTTAAGTAAAAATAGCGCATTTAAATTGCTTGAGTTTAAACGCAAAAAGGATATGATGGTATGGGCAGATGACGTGTTCGATCTATATAATACGGCATATGCACCTCTTTATGGCACGACAGAGCTCACCGATAAGCAAATAAAAATGTACATCAAGACATTTCTAGGGTTTGTAAATCCAGATTTTGTGAAAGTTGTTGTCGATGCAGATCACAAATTGGCTGCGTTTGCGCTGGCGATGCCCTCATTGTCAAAAGCGATGCAAAAATCGAAAGGTAAGCTGCTGCCATTTGGCTTCTTGCATATTTTGAAGGCGATTCATAAGAACGATATCCTCGATTTATATTTGATCGCAGTCAAACCTGAATATCAAAATTCTGGCATAAATGGCTTGATGCTTAATAGCGTGATGCAGACAGCAAAAAAATATGGCATGACACATGCCGAAACGGGTCCAATGTTAGAGAGCAATTTGAAAGTACAATCTCAGTGGAAATTTTTTGAAGTGAGACAGCATAGGCGTCGACGCATT
>CAYLNI010000269.1:0-2933 GCA_964384705.1 uncultured Fusibacter sp. | reverse complement strand
TGAGTTTTGTTGAATTAGAATAACTGTAGTATCAAATGATAAGCAATTGGGAGCAAAACGCTCGGCAACATATTGCCCACTTTGATTTTTGTTGAAGTTACCATCGAGATGCCTAATCCGAGGATTAACAAACCACCTGTAGCGGACATTTGAATGACAACAGTCTCTGTCAACACAGAAGAAAGCGCGCCTGCTAGAAGAGTGATTGAGCCTTGATAAAGCAATACGGAAAAAGCAGAAAATATGACGCCGACGCCTAACGTCGATGCGAGGACGATGGATATGATGCCGTCGAGAATGGATTTTGCAAACAGAATCTCGTGATTGTTGTTCAGTCCACTCTCAAGCGAACCCATGATGGCCATCGCGCCAACGCAGTAAAGCAAACTGGCGGTCACAAAGCCCTTACTAAAGTTTGAATCATCTCGAGTGAACTTTTTTTCAAGATTATTTCCCAATTTTTCCAAGCGTTTCTCAATGTCTACGCCCTCGCCAATCAAGCTACCGATGACTATGAAAAAAATTATTTCCATTATATAGCTGGTGCCTTCCATAGCACTTGCTAAGCCGATCAGCATGATACAAAGACCGACACCTTGCATGATTGTCGAGCTAATACGTGATGGCAACCCACCCTTGATAAGTATTCCGACGATACCACCAACTATAATTGCTGCAAAATTAACGATTGTCCCTAGCATATGGTCACCTTCATCTATTTTTATACTTATATTATCAGTGGCAATAAAAGAAATCAAGCGAATTCCAATATTGAAATTCGCTTGATATTTGCATTTGAGTAAGATTGGAAACTTGCATGATGCAGTTTCCAACTATTTAGTTTAGAACAAGCCGATGATCTCGCCATCTGGCAAGATATCGATTCTATTTGCTGCTGGTACTTTAGGAAGACCAGGCATTCTCATGATATCGCCCGCCATAGGGATGATAAAACCTGCACCAGCTGATACTTTTACATCATTGATGACGATTTTAAAGCCTTTTGGCGCACCGAAACGCTCTGGATCATCTGTGAGTGAGTATTGCGTTTTAGCCATACAGATTGGTAAGCCACCTAAGCCGTCTTCTTCGAACTTCATGATATTTTTAATCGCTTTAGAACTGAATTCAACGCCGTCAGCTCTATAGATCTCTTTTGCGATTTTTTCAATTTTCTTGATGATTGGTTGATCGAGTTCATAAAGGGGTTTGAATTTTGAAACGCCTGATTCAGCAAGCTCAACAACTTTTTCAGCAAGCTTTACAGCGCCTTCGCCACCGTTTGCCCACACTTGTGTCAAGACAACTGGTACATCGATTTCAGCACACATTTTTTTGAGGAATTCTACTTCTTCTTGTGTGTCTGTTGGGAACTCATTGACAGCAACGACTGCAGGAACGCCAAATTTACGAACATTCTCTACATGTGTTCTAAGGTTTTCAAAACCGAGTCGAAGTGCATCGAAGTTCTCAAGGTTCAGTTCGTTTTTACCAACGCCACCGTGTTTTTTGAGGGCTCTGATCGTCGCGACGATAACTGCAACACTTGGATCAAGACCAGCTTGTCTACATTTGATATCAAAGAATTTTTCAGCGCCAAGGTCTGCACCAAAGCCAGCTTCAGTAACGACATAATCAGCAAGTTTTAATGCTGTTTTTGTAGCAACTACTGAGTTACAACCATGTGCGATATTTGCAAAAGGGCCACCATGAATAAATGCTGGTGTGTTTTCAAGTGTTTGAACGAGGTTTGGCATGATGGCATCTTTAAGAAGAAGCGCCATAGAGCCGACTGCTTCGAGATCTGCTGCAGTGACAGGTTTATTGGCATACGTATAGCCGATGATCATCTTAGATAATCTGTGTTTCAAATCATCCACGCCACTTGCGAGGCAAAGAATCGCCATAACTTCTGATGCAACCGTTATGTCAAAGCCATCTTCTCTCGTAACGCCATTCGTTTTACCACCAAGACCGATCACTAAATTTCTCAGCGCTCTGTCGTTCATGTCGATCGCACGTCTCCAAGTGATACGGTTAGGATCGATGTTTAAAAGGTTACCATGGTGAAGGTGGTTATCAATAAGCGCTGACAATAAGTTGTTCGCTGTCGTAACCGCATGGATATCGCCTGTAAAGTGAAGGTTGATGTCTTCCATTGGAACAACTTGTGCGTATCCGCCACCTGCTGCGCCGCCTTTTACGCCAAAGCAAGGTCCAAGTGAAGGTTCTCTAAGTGCTGTAAAAGTCAATTTGCCAATTTTATTCAAACCCATGCTTAAGCCGACGTTGACGGTCGTTTTGCCTTCTCCAGCAGCTGTTGGATTGATCGCTGTCACTAAAATCAATTTGCCGTTTGGTACATCTTTTTTGCTTTCAAGAACGTTCAAGTTGACTTTGGCTTTATAATTGCCGTAAAGTTCGAGATCGTCTTCAGAAATACCTACTTTTTTAGCAATGTCTCTAATGTGCATTTTACTTGCTTCTTGTGCGATCTGTACATCTGTTTTCATAAAATTCCCCTTTCAAATTTTAATAACCTTTTAAATTTTGACAACATTTTCAGTTTTGAAATAATACATCATAACTGTTTAATATATGGAAACTGCATGAATTTATGCAATTTACTCAATTGTTCTTTACAAGACTCTCAATAAGCTTTAACGTTTCTGGGGTACCCATGATCATCGCGTGTTTTCGCGCTCTTTCAAGATACTGTCTACCAGCCGCTTCGTGCCCACTTTGAATCAAGATGACACCTAGATAGCCTTCTGCTTCGCTTCTACGCCAGAGCGTATCCACCGTTTCGAAATTTTTAAGCGCTTCTTCAAAATAAGATTTTGCAAGGTCCATTTTACCCATCCCATACGCGATAATACCCGCATTGGTATTGAATATGGAACTGCCGCGCATGATATTATGAAGTCTGCAAA
>CAYLNI010000268.1:0-2935 GCA_964384705.1 uncultured Fusibacter sp. | reverse complement strand
CATCTTGAAATCGCCGTATTTTGTAGGTAGCTCCGATGTTGCCACTTGTTCAACAAGGCGTTCGTTTCTGCTGCGATAGGCTATGAGGTCAGCGATGGTGATAAATTTCAGGCCATGCTTCTCAGCAAACTTTGTGAGTTCAGGAACCCTTGACATCGAGCCATCATCGTTCATGATTTCACAGATGACGCCAGCTTCACTGAAGCCTGCCATTCTTGCAAGGTCCACAGCAGCTTCTGTATGGCCTGCACGTACGAGCACACCGCCATGCTTTGCCTTGAGAGGGAAGATGTGACCTGGTTTGTTAAAATCAGTGGCACGGGCATTTGGATTGACGAGCAATTTGATCGTCATTGCACGTTCTTCCGCAGAAATGCCTGTCGTACATGTGAAAGCATCCACAGAAACTGTGAATGCAGTCTCTTTTGGATCGGTGTTATTCACAACCATTTGACCAATCCCAAGTGCGTCCAGGCGGTCTTTTGCCATCGGTACGCAGATGAGGCCACGTCCATACATCGCCATGAAATTGACCGCTTCAGTTGTGATCATGTCGGCAGCCATGAGCAGGTCGCCTTCATTTTCACGGTCTTCATCATCTACAACGACGATCATTTTGCCCATTTTGATATCTTCGATTGCCTCTTGGATCGTATTGAAAATCATATGTCCTCCTATTATAAAAAGCCGTTTTGCTCTAAAAATGCCATATCCAGTTGAGATTTTGTTTTTGCGTTTCCATGTCCATGTTCATGTTCTTGTCCTTGACTTACTTGGTTGAATGCTGTGATCCGCTCGACGTATTTGCCAAAGGCATCGCATTCAATGTTGATGATATCCCCAACTTTTCGAGCATCCAGCGTCGTCATCGCTCGCGTGTGGGGGATAATCGATACTTTAAACGTTTCAAAATCCACAGCCGCCACGGTTAAGCTGATACCGTCGAGTGCCACAGAGCCTTTTTCGATGATGTATTTCATGATGCTTGCAGGTGCTGATAACGTGTACCAAGTGGCATTTTCGTCCTTATCGATGGCGACGATTTTACCCGTACCATCGATGTGCCCGGAAACCATATGGCCGCCAAGTCGATCGCCCATGCGTAGTGCACGTTCCAGATTCACTTTCATGCCGGTCTTTGCAGAGGCAAAATTGCTTCGGTTCATCGTTTCAGGCATGACGTCCACTGAAAACTGACTCTTGCTGAACTGCGTCACGGTGAGGCAGACGCCGTTTGTGCTGATGCTATCGCCGATTTTTACGTCCGTTAATACATAATTTGCCCCTATGGTAAGGGTTGAGGCTTTGAGTCCCTTGGAAATGCTAACAATGGTTCCGATTTCCTCGACTAATCCTGTAAACATAATGCCTCCTTCTTTACAGTGGCTTCTATCAAAATATCCGACTCAATCATTGAGACTTTTACATTCTCAAGCTGTATGGCATCCCGCATCATAGCGATGCCTTCACCTGCGACAGGCGTTTTTGCATTTCTGCCACCGATGATCTTGGGTGCAATAAAGGAAAATACGCGATCGACGAGCTGTTCATTGAAAAGTGAAAAGTTTAGCTCCGATCCGCCTTCGACGAGTACGCTGTCGATGTGCATCTCACCGAGTTTTACTATGAGCGCCTTTAGATCGACATGACCGTCCTTTGAAGGCAGTGTCAGTACGGTTGCGCCTTTCGCCTCGAATGCCAATCTGCTTTCAAGTGGTGCCAGTTCTGTGGTAGCGATGATGGTCATCGCTTTCGAGTCATGTAGATTTAAAACATTTGCAGTGAGTGGTGTACGCGCATGTGTATCGACGATGATCCGGTGGGGGTCAGCTGAAACAAAAGATTGTTTGACTGTATTGTCTTGAGCTGTAACGTCCAACCGCGTCGTCAAACTTGGATCGTCAGCGAGCACCGTTCCGATGCCCACCATGATGCCGCTGTATTTGTTTCGCATTTTGTGAACCAATTGCCTTGAGGCGGTACTTGAAATCCATTTGGAGTCCCCAGTTACAGAAGCGAGCTTGCCATCTAGTGTCATGGCCGTTTTAACGATTATGAGCGGACATCCTGTTGTGATGAATTTCAAAAAGGGTTCATTGAGATCGGCTGATTCGGATTCTAAAATGCCCATTTTTACTGTGATGCCATGCTCTGTCAGCTTTTGAACACCGCGGCCACCTACCAGTGGGTTTGGGTCCAACATGGCGACGACGACTTTGGAAATTTTATGTGCGATGATGGCGTCTACACAAGGGGGTGTCTTGCCAAAATGGCTACAGGGCTCAAGTGTGACATAGAGTGTCGCCCCTTCGGCAGAGGCATTCAGGCTTTGGAAGGCCATGATCTCAGCATGTGGCCCACCATAAACTGCGTGCCAGCCTTCGCCGATGATTTGTCCATCTTTTACGATGACAGCACCGACCAAAGGATTGGGCGCTGTATGACCCTCGCCGAACTTAGCGAGCTCAAGTGCGCGTTTCATATAATAAAAATCGTTCAAGGTTATTAATCCTCCTGATTCCAATAAAAAAACGCCCTTTGAAAGATAAAGGGCGTTTGAAAAAGCAGTCGTTTGTTGACGCTACATTTTTGCCTTGTGTACAAAAAAGCCCTGGCTATATAAAAATAACCAGGGCAAATAAACATAAGCAAAAACACATCTTCTCCCATCCAGACTTTACTGTCGGTCTTGGAATTACACCAAGTCAACCGCCTAAGCGGTTCGTGGACTATACCACCGGTCGGGAATTTCACCCTGCCCTGAAGAATATTAAGTTAACATAAAGATAGCACGCTTTAAAATAAATGTCAACAAATTGCTGAGCAATTTGATGGCGTTAAAACGACATTGAAACAAATTGCTGAGCAATTTCATTCGACATTATTTGGTCAAAAGGATCCCATTCATCTTCATATTGTAGAGCGCCGTAAGGTT
>CAYLNI010000267.1:1091-2939 GCA_964384705.1 uncultured Fusibacter sp. | reverse complement strand
ATATTTTCACCGTTTTATACCACACGTTCAAATGGTACAGGTCTCGGGCTTTCCCTTTGTGCACAAATCATAGAAAACCACAGCGGATCAATCGATATGACCAGTGAAAAGAATAAGGGTGCACATTTTATCATTCGATTACCACTTTAGAAAGGAACTCATATGACTAAGTTGAATTTGTTAATCGCTGAAGATGAAACCAATCTCTCTAAATTGCTTGAAAGGGTTCTTACCAAAGAGGGTTATACTGTATATACAGTACCCGATGGCAGCTCAGCAATTGATTTGATACATTCAAAACCTATAGACCTGGTGTTGACGGATATCAAAATGCCCAATATGGATGGCATAGAGCTTTTAAAACAGATCAAAGCATATGATCAGGATATTGAAGTGATTCTAATGACAGCATTTGCAACACTAGACACCGCAATCAACGCTATGAAAATGGGTGCCAGAGATTACATTCGAAAACCCTTTGATCTGGATGAGGTTCTCGAAACTGTCAATAAAGTCAGCCTAATGAAAAAACGCCACTCTGAGGATGGCGAACCCACTCTTTACAATCTTCATGATATGCTAGTAACCAACAGTCCTCCGATGCAAGCCTTAATCAAGATGGTCCAAAAAATTGCGAAGAGTAATGCCAACGTTTATATATTAGGTGAAACAGGGGTAGGTAAAGAGTTGATTGCACATGCCATTCACGAGTGTAGCGATAGAAAAAATAAACCTTTCATTAAAGTCAATTGCTCCGCTCTTCCTGAGTCTTTGCTTGAAAGTGAGCTTTTCGGTTATGAAAAGGGCGCTTTTACAGGTGCCTTCGCGAAAAAGCTCGGTCGTTTTGAACTTGCTCAAGGTGGCACCATTTTTCTCGATGAGATTGGCGATATCTCACCACTGATTCAACTCAAGCTATTACGCATTATACAACAAAAAGAGCTAGAGCGCCTTGGCGGTGTTCAGACAATAAACCTAGACGTACGTATTATAACTGCCACCAATAAAGACTTGGAAAACCTTGTTAAAGAGGGACTATTTCGAGAAGATCTCTATTATCGACTCAATGTTATCCCACTTACTGTTCCGCCATTACGTGAACGTAAGGATGATTTATTGCCACTGATAGATACCTTTGTAAATTATTCTGTCAAGCGGTACAAAACGACATATAAGTCATTTAGTAAAGACGCGCTTGACACGATGCTGGCATATAACTGGCCGGGTAATGTGCGTGAACTTGAGAACATCATAGAACGTATGTTGTTGATCAGTGAAACACATATGATTCAAGTCACTGATCTTCCTGATAAGATGCGAATGAATAAGAATCACGTCTTGGAAACCCTTGACGCCCTCAAAGACAGCACTGAGTTGAAAATAATCCAAAGTGCAATCCTATCCTGTGATGGTAATATCACGAAAGCTGCAGAAAATCTTGGAATCAGCAGACGTTCATTACACAGAAAAATCAACAAATACAATCTGCATCCTTAAACTGCAAAGTGCGTTAAATATGTCACAGTGCGACATATTTGACGCACTTTTTTTTGTGTGAAAATTGAACTGTTCTGTTTGCAATGTTTTAAGACAAACGTCACTTGGCACAGCAATTGCATATAATTTAGTGTCAGATTATGAATTGGAGGATAACTATGAACTTTGACACAGGAAATACTGGATTTATGCTACTTGCAACAAGTTTGGTAATGCTGATGACACCTGGTCTGGCTTTTTTTTACGGCGGACTCGTTAGCAAAAAAGGTGTTTTGACGATTATGATGCAAAGCTTTGTCTCGTTGGGAATTACAACAGTATTATGGTTTACAGTTGGATATTCACTGTGCT
>CAYLNI010000267.1:0-1056 GCA_964384705.1 uncultured Fusibacter sp. | reverse complement strand
TATCATTGGCAATTTAGATCATGCCTTTTTAATAGGCATCACCATTGACGACGTATTTTCACCCACAAACAATATCCCGACGCTTGTATTTGTCGCATATCAAATGATGTTTGCCGTTATTACACCGGCTCTGATCACGGGTGCATTTGCAGAACGCGTCAGATTTAAGGCTTATTTGATTTTTCTTGTATTTTGGTTGCTTTTGGTCTATTTCCCATTTACACATATGGTATGGGGTGGCGGGATATTGGCTCAGTGGGGCTTGATTTCGCTGGTGGCATTGTTGTTCACGCTACAGCAGGTATGGCTGCACTGGCGTCCGTTTTCTTTGTTGGCAAGCGTGAAAACACTAAGAATGAACCCCATAGTATCCCACTTATAGCACTTGGTACTGCCCTCCTTTGGTTTGGATGGTACGGATTCAATGCTGGCAGCGAACTTAGAGTAGATTCAATAACAGCCCTCGCTTTCCTCAATACCGACATTGCAGCTTCCTTTGCGGCTGTAGTATGGCTCGCCATTGATTGGAAGATCACTGGTAAACCTAAATTTGTAGGCATGCTTACAGGCGCGGTCGCTGGACTTGCAACCATCACACCTGCAGCTGGGTATGTCAACACCACTACAGCAGCATTCATCGGTAGTTTTGCATCCATTATTTGTTATCTCGCAGTCAATCTTAAAAATAAACTCAAGTGGGATGATGCACTTGATGTGTGGGGCGTCCATGGTGTAGGTGGTATAACAGGCGTTATACTTCTCGGTATCTTTTCGAGTTCAGCTGTAAATCCGACGGCACCTGATGGTCTTTTATACGGTGGGTTTGAATTTTTTAATAAAGAACTCGTCGCCGTTCTTTTTGCAGCGACTTATGCATTTGTCGTCTCATATACCATGCTCTTCCTGATTAATAAGGTCACACCTGTTCGCATAGACTCAAACGATCAACTAACCGGGGTTGATGAAATCATGCATGGTGAAAATGCATATTTGATGTAACTAAAAAGGGGCAATCGGTAAAATCCCGAATTGACCACTGAAAACAATAAAAATGGA
>CAYLNI010000266.1:2267-2998 GCA_964384705.1 uncultured Fusibacter sp. | reverse complement strand
TAGAAGCAGATAAATATATTAATAATATTATTACTTCACCTAACACACCCTTTTAGCCACTGATGCGGCTAAAAGGGTAGAACGTTATATGAATTTTAGAAAAATGATATTGCTTAGCACAAATTCATTTCAATTGATTGCGATACATACTATATATTGACAAACAACATTATTAATTTATTTTTGGGGGGTGGTGATCTTCTTCTTCTTTTTTAATACAGATGAACAAGAAAATAAGGAATTATCCAACAAATACTGTGATTCAGGCATGTTATATCACTATACTAAACTTGACACAGGGATAGAGAAAATATTACCAAGTGGACTACTTAGATTTTCATCATTTATTAATGTAAATGATCCTTGTGAAAGGAAAAGGAGAAATATCGCAATTAATTGGACAAAAGATTCAGGAATGAAATACGATGATGCAAAAAAACAAGATTATTTAGAATTATTGAATGACATCAGATTAAATAAGTCAAAATTAATTTGTTTTTCAAAAAATAGAGAAAATGCATTTGAGTATAGTGTTGATAATGAAGAGCCAGGCTATATTTATAGAACAGGATTTTATAAACCTAGAATGTGGACACAATATGGAGAAAACCATAGGGGCATTTGTATTGCTATTAATAAGCAGAGATTAATTGATAAAATCAGTATGACTTACTCTCAAAATAGAGTTTATAGGGGAGATATTAAATACACAGATTCAACAAAAGGTATCT
>CAYLNI010000266.1:0-2211 GCA_964384705.1 uncultured Fusibacter sp. | reverse complement strand
CAAATTTTTTATAGAGCATCATATTATCAAAAATAGAGAAAGACTATATTTCACAAAATCTACTGATTGGCGCGATGAACAAGAATACAGATTTTTGTTAATCGCTGAAGAAAATGATGATTATTATGTAGATATTAGTAATGCAATTGAAGGTGTCTTTTTAGGTGTTGATTTTCCAAAAGTGTATATTCATTCATTAAATAAAGTATTATCCGAAAATATAGATATTTTTCAATTGCAACTGAATGATTCAATACCAAGTGTATTAAAAGTGAATAGAACTTCATATAACACATAGTCCTCACAACTAAGACTGCGAGGACTATAAGAACGTAGGTGAAATTAATAGAAGGATGGACAGATATGCCTAAAAGGATTAGAGATTATCCGATTTACTTAGCCCCATCTATATCAGGTGTATTAAAACAAGGAATGGGTGCAGAAGTAATAGATGAAAGAACAGGAAGAAACTTAAATTATTTAGATTTGCAGGACAAAATATTTATTTATGAGAGACAAGTATCGGAATGGTTTTTAAATAATGGTGCGCTAATAGTTGATAAAACTGAATATGGTTTTGTAGTATTAATGATCTGTATGTCTTATATTGAAGGAATTGAATATTATAGAAATAATAGTTTTTCAACCAATAGAAGTAGAGAATCATTTGTAAATAGTTTGAAAAGAATTTTTGGAGATGATAAGTTTAGCCAAGATAACTTGAATAAATTATACAAACATGTGAGATGTAGCTTGTTTCACACAGGTATGAGTGATGGGCAGCTTATTATTTCAAATCATTATGATGAAGCCATAAGTTTTTTAGAAGATGATACTATTCTAATAAACCCTAAATTATTATTAAGGGAGTTAACTGATGACTTCAATAATTATTTGTCTGAACTTCGTGACACACAAAATACTGACTTGAGAAGATCTTTTAATTCGAAATTCAAACTTGATTCGTAAATTAACTTCACCTAACACACAGACCTCGCAACTTACGCTGTGAGGGACTGCAAGAACGTTAGATGAAATTCAATTAAAGGATAGTTATGAGACTGAATGAATACATTGGGACAAATAGCATTATAATAGACGAGCTAGAAACTTGGCCAATCGAAGTCACGAAATTATTAGAATCAAATAGAGAATTGATTGCTAATTACTTTGAATATGATAATATGCTTGATAGAAACAAACTAGAAAAGAAAAATAAAAACTATTTTCTCATGTATAACATATTTGAAGATGATCTGAAGTGTTTAATTTCATCCATGAGAAATATACTGTGTAAAAAGAACTTCATAGGTTTCCATTGTAGCCGACTTTTCGAAGAAGAAATTGAAGAAATAGTAAAAAATGGCTTATTACCTTTGAATAATAAAATGTGTAATAAAAAAATAGGTTATTTAAGAGCCAAAGACAAAATTAAACAAGTCAATTTATGTAAACTCATAGATGAAAGTCAACTACATGAACCTATCCGATCAAATAAAATATATACATTTCATGCTCTTAAAAGTTTAAGAAAAGATGATAATTTATTGAATTTTATGAAGATTTGGGGTGGTGAGGCTTTCTATATTGAGCATGAAAATAAGCCGGAATTCATTGAGTTATTTAGCAATCTCGGAATGGGAGTTATTTTAGTAACTAAACATGCTTATATTGATTTTTTAAAATTTGATATAGAAAGAAAAATGTTGAACTATTTTTACAATGATTTTGACGATGAGTTAGTTTTCGATGGTGACAATGTTCATATCAATAAAGTTTCAGTTGTATTTAAAATCAGTGAAACTGATGAAATTTTTAAACAATGCATTAATTATGAATCATGGAATAATTGGATTTAAAACTTCATCTAACGTTCAGCCATTCCCATCACTGAGGTGACAGGAATGGCTGAACGTTAGATGACAGTGCATACTAGATTATAAAAGTGAAATAATGATTATTTATAATTCTTTCAACAAAAGGAGATACAGAAGAAATAAAAAAACTCTATCGCGCACCGGTAACAAATTTTGCAGACATCAACGGAAATATAGCATACCGCTCAAAACGACTCATTGCAAATGTACCTTCTTTACTAGTCGTCAATCTCGCGCACTTTCTGTTTGAGCCGTCGCTTCTGGCATTATATGAAAAAGAAGGAATAAAAACAAAAAGAATGTTATCCCCCCCATACACCACGTATGTTTCAGC
>CAYLNI010000265.1:2097-3003 GCA_964384705.1 uncultured Fusibacter sp. | reverse complement strand
GATGCTCCCTGGAATTGATGGCATTGAGGTGCTGAGACAAATTAGACTGTCAGATCATATGCATTTACCCGTCATCATGTTGACGGCTAAAAATGAAGAAATCGATGCAGTCATTGGTCTTGAAATGGGCGCTGACGATTATATCGGAAAACCTTTCAGAACGCGCGAACTCATTTCACGTGTAAAATCGGTATTACGTCGTGCGCAACTCAGAGAAGAGAGTTACAAGAATCATGAGGAAGTTGTAGAAAATGGTCTTTATGTCAACTCACAGTCCCATCAAATATTTAATGATGGTGTAGAATTATTCTTAACACTCAAGGAATATGAGTTGCTTGAGAAGCTACTTAAATCGCCTGGACGCGTTTTTACGCGCGACGAACTCCTAGAATCTATTTGGGGTTACGACTATGTCGGCGAAACACGAACTGTAGATGTCCACATTAGACAACTGAGAAAAAAAGTCGAGAAAGATGATAAGAATCCTGAAAAAATTCTTACTGTTAGAGGCATCGGATACAAATACAAATCATAATTCGGAGAGGTACATGAGAAAAAAAATAATTGCTTCTTATATAGCATTGACGGTGATTTTAACGATGCTATTTGCATTCATCATGATGAACAGTGTAAGCGACTCGATGACTTTACAGTTCAAGGAGCGTTTTGAAAATGAGGCGTTGCTGGTTAAGAACATTTTTATAAAAGCCTATACACTTGACTCAAATCTAGATTATGGTCAATTTGTAAACACTTTGAATGCGGATAGTGAAACAAGGGTTACAATTGTCGATAAATTTGGCGTGGTTTTAGCCGATTCCATTGAAGATCCCAAAAACATGAACAACCATCTCAATCGAGATGAAATCAATCAAGTTGTGAAAACGGGACAGATGGGTACGTCCA
>CAYLNI010000265.1:1036-2043 GCA_964384705.1 uncultured Fusibacter sp. | reverse complement strand
TGTTGCTGTACCAGTCCAAATCGATGAAAATTATTGGATTATACGCGTTTCTAAGCAACTCGTAGCACTTAAACAGATCAACAAACAAATCATCAATGTGGGCTTATTATTAATGATAGCCGCTGCATGCATTGCTCTAGTGATGTCGATAGTAATCTCTAAAAAAATAACAGATCCAATTGATTCATTAACTATAGCTGCTAATGAAATTGCAGATGGTGCATTCGGCAAAAAGATTTATCTTACAGGAAATGACCAAATAGGTGCGCTCACGAAAGCTTTCAATAAAATGAGTCAAAACCTTGGGACATCATTAGATGAGCTCAAGCAAAGGAACTTAGAACTTGAAGCGATCCTCAACAGTATGATCAATGGCATCATCGCAATTGATCAGAATAAAAACATCATACTCATCAACAAATTCTGTTTTGAAATATTGGATTTGCCTCAAGACTATGTCGTTGAAAATGAATCGATGTATAAGATCATTCGAAATGAAGAAATTGCGAGTTTAGTTGAACAAGCGATGACCGATGGCTTATCACAAACGAGAGAGTTGCCCTATGTACACCTAGACAAAGTATTACGCATCTATGTGAATCCAATTTTTTCATCAGAACGTGAAATTATGGGCAGTATCGTCGTGATACAGGATATCACACAAATTCGGAAACTAGAACAGATGCGCAGTGATTTTGTTTCAAATGTATCACATGAACTCAAAACGCCATTAACCTCTATAAGAGGGTTTGTTGACACGTTGAAAAGTGGCGCAATCAATCAACCGGATCAAGCATTGAGATTTCTCGATATCATTGATATTGAGTCAGATAGACTCTATCGACTAATCAACGACATCTTGTTGCTATCAGAGATTGAGAGCATGAATCAAGAACCTGAACAAACAGAGCTGGATCTAGGCGATATTGTGAGCGAAGTTTTCAATATATTACAACAAAAATCGGATGAAAAAAATTTGCGTCTCGTAACAAAAGTTGAAGGCTCAT
>CAYLNI010000265.1:0-1001 GCA_964384705.1 uncultured Fusibacter sp. | reverse complement strand
CGATCGAATTAAGCAGATGTTCATCAATCTATTGGACAATGCCATCAAGTATACGGAGCAGGGTGAAGTCACCATTGAGCTTCAAAAGCAGGGCGATTGGACGAAGTGTATTGTAAAGGACACTGGTATCGGCTTCTCAGAGAATCATAAAGAAAGATTGTTTGAACGTTTCTATCGCGCGGATAAAGGCCGTAGCAGAAACCAAGGCGGCACAGGATTAGGCCTTTCTATCGTCAAGCATATTGTCCTTCTATATAAAGGTAAAATTTCTGTTGAAAGCACACCAGGAAAAGGCAGTACCTTTGAAATTCTCTTACCAAATACACAAAGGAAGTATAGCTAAAGTTCAAAACTCAAAACAAACTAATATAAGGCCCAGACCATGTCGTGTATCAAACGTCATGGTTTTTTTTTAGACTTTACATAGACTTAACATAGGGATTATTTGTACCTAACAATGACCTGTTAAATTAAGAGTGTAATTAATAACAGCAAGAGAAATGTATGAAGATACGATTAGAAAATATTAGGTATATGGAGGATTTGTTAAAAATGAAAAAACTTAAATTGATTGGTATGTTGATGCTTGTAGCTGTGATGATGTTCACGGTGACGGCATGTGGTCAAACAGATTCTGAAACGGAATCGACAGAAGCAACTGTAGCAGGCGAAACAACTGCAGCAACTGAAGCAACTGAATCAATGGAAATAGAAGGCGAAGTT
The DNA here is from genome assembly GCA_964384705.1 of uncultured Fusibacter sp. Lineage (GTDB taxonomy): Bacteria > Bacillota > Clostridia > Peptostreptococcales > Acidaminobacteraceae > Fusibacter_C. Next base: position 278 of record CAYLNI010000265.1, on the reverse strand, counting down.
ATCGTCGATGGCTCTGGAACTGTTTATCCTCTTATGGCACATATCGCAGAAGAATATATGACTAGCGTTCAACCAAACGTAAGTGTACAAGTTGGTAGAGCAGGTTCAAGTGCAGGCTTCAAAAAGTTCATACCAGGTGAAACTGATTTTTCTGATTCATCAAGAATCATTAAAGAAGAAGAAGTTGCTCAATTAGCTGAAAACGGCTTAGTTATGGGCGAGACTGTCATCGAACTCAAACTCGCTTATGATGGTCTTACAATGGTCATCAACAAAGA
>CAYLNI010000264.1:1694-3009 GCA_964384705.1 uncultured Fusibacter sp. | reverse complement strand
GGAAGGTGAGATAAATTTAGAGTTCTTTGAAACCGACATGAAAATAAAATTAACTGGTAATAGTAGAGGGCAAATTATTATAACGGGTCATTTTCAGGGAATGCCAGGTCAGAATAATCGACTTGAGTTTGAATTCACATCAGATTAATCTTATTTATTAAGTACTTTAAAACAAATAAGTGAGATGAGCGATATTTATGGCGGTATGAAAGGGAAAAAGAATAACATCATATAACGTTCTACCGTTCTAGCCACTGAGGCGGCTAGAACGGTAGAACGTTATATGAAATAGCAATTAAGATCAATATACTTACTATACAGACTATATATAACAAATGGATGATTACATAAAAAGGAGACTTGTTATGGAAAGATACTTGAACATTGATGGAGATTCAAACGTAATTGCCTATGAAATTGGTGCTGATTATATTAAAGTGCAATTTGCTACAGGTGCTATTTACAAATATTCATACAGAAGTGCTGGCAGTACCCATGTAGAACAAATGAAACGATTAGCAAGAAGTGGTGATGGATTAAACTCTTATATAAAACGATTTGCTAATAAACTCTACGAGTAAATAACTATGTATTGTAATCATCTATTTGAAAAATATATAAGCTACTTCATATAACACACAGTCCTCGCAACTGAGGCTGCGAGGACTGCAAGAACGTTAATGTGAAATTGCGCTTCGCTTCATTTCAAATTAACGGCGGGCGCCTACGGCGTTGTAAAGCAATGTGGCGATGCGCCACATCAATTAACAACACCTTGCCAACAATCCCACTTGCGCGCTAAAGCGCACCGCGGAATCGTCGGCAAGCCGCCCGCCGATATGCGAAAGAAATTTAAAATGGGGGAATAATGAAAAAAGTATTAGTAATTGCATTGATTATCATGTTGTATCTTTATGCAACTAACCCAACAAAATCTGAATTTGTAGACTATACAGAGAAAATAGTTACGCAAATTGTTAAAGACGCTGGTGTAACATCAAATAGCTTTGTTGATCAACTTATTGGTGCAGTTACGGGAAAAGCAGTCTCTGAAGCTGCAGATTTAGTTTATACGAGAAGCAATATGTTATTTTTCAGCGTTTATAGAATTAGTAACAATGAGATGGTATTAAGTTATTTAGGGATTGGTAAAATGTTTTTTCCTTTGGAAAACATAATAGATTCAAAAAAATTAAACCTTCATTTTCCTGACATAATTACATTGTTTGATGAAAAGAAAACAATTAGTGAAGACCGATATTCAACATATTCAGTCACAATAAAGGTTCCAGTTTTGTCATTCCCTTTATTAAGG
>CAYLNI010000264.1:0-1684 GCA_964384705.1 uncultured Fusibacter sp. | reverse complement strand
TATAGAAAATGTTAGTGGACCTGAGTTTGAGGCGATTTTTACAGACAAAGAGAATTATGAAATTTTCAAAAAAGACTATTTTAAGTCATTAAAAGTATACGCTCACGAAAAAATTCCATCAGGGGAAAATATTCATCTTGAATATAATTTGAGTAGAGGCACATATTATTTAATTGTTGATAATACGGATTTTGGTTCAGTTATACCACCTTTGAATTTTGCAGATGATAAAATTCAGTTTAAAGTTAAAATAAGTAAAGAATAATATTTTTCTTCGCATAACACACCATTTACGTCACTAAGGCGACGGAAACTGCAGAAACGTTATGCGCAATTCGTATTCGAATTTATAGAATATTAAACACTTTAATACTACTAATAAAAAAACTTGAACCGTCAAGGATGGAGGAACGAATTAAAATGCAAAAATACAAAGAAAGCAACTTAGAAATTTTGAATAGGGCAAATTTAATATTGAAAAGTAACAATGCGTTTCATAATAGCACTATGCGTGTCCAAATGTCATTTTTAATAGGATTAGAGGATGTTGATTATACAACATTAGATTGTAAATTAAAGGCTATCAGACAAGATTTTTACAAAATTCTTGTAATCATGAATAGCATTAATAAGACATATAGTGCCTATCAAGATAATACATACACGAACTCATATTTTACAATGATGAATGATCAAGCTACATCTGAGTTGGGTTGTTTTATTGAGTATTTATTTGCAAAATATAGAGTAATTTTGGAGTATATTCAGCAGATACTAGAAATATGCATTCCTCCAAGGCTCAGTGAGAATGAACTTAATGAGTATAAAATGCTCAAAAAATACTATACAAAATACGACTATTTACTTAAATACGTTGCTAAAAATGTTAGTGAGGACAGTAATCTAATTAATATGGAGTGGTTTCAACAGTTAAGAGTTGAACGTGACTTAATAATTCATGATGGTGCTACTTGTTTAGTTTTTGGAGACAGGGATAATTTATTATTTAAAGTTATGACGACGGACGCTATGGATAAAGAGGATGAAATGCAATCAGATGATTTTATTACAACTAATAATGGGTTAGTAATTTATGATCGCTATTGGAGTTTACATATTTCAAAATTGATTATTTTTTTTGAGATTATATTTGAATTTTTATTGCACGAGAGCGAAATTTCAGATGAAGCTAAATACATATTCGAGATGCATTTTAGTCAATGGAAAAATGGTTTGATTGATTCTAATGGAAATGTATTAACTGATCCACAAGATGTATTGGAAAATATGTTAACTAAGGTGGCAAATGACTTAGAGAATTATAGAATCGTATTTTGATCAAATATTTTTTGAACATGAATTGTATTCAGTTTTATAAATTTGTACAAGTATTAAATTCCATTATTTTATTTGAAACAATATATATATCGAACTGCGCACAACTTCGAATTCGCGAAATTGCCTAGTTGTCACAGTGCTTGCGGTGACGCAAGCCCAGCGCCAAGTTTGCCTCTGCGGAGTCAAACAGGCAACGTCGTGAATTCGCCTCTCGTTAGGCGAAAGCCATGCCCAGCGACTGTTTTATTCCCTACATATCATTTTGCTGTGTAGCTGTCATTAGATTGTGTGCAATCAATCGAAGACGTAAGCCCAGCATATTTTTTTAGCCGTAGTAGCAGGAATT
>CAYLNI010000263.1:0-3012 GCA_964384705.1 uncultured Fusibacter sp. | reverse complement strand
AGCGGTTTGGATATTGCCACTTACCGCGGTGGATATCGCATTGGCTCTCGTATTCTGCATCATGGCGACACTGTGCTTTAGCACGATGGACTTATTGATCAATATCCAAAGACCATATCTCAACTGGTCAAACCCTACGGCTGCTGTGAAAAACAATCTCAATATCATGATCGCATTCTTGCCAAGGCTCGTTTTTGGCGGCATTGGATTTTTCATGGTCAAGTGGATGCCTGACTTTGGTGGACACTTCATCATAGCGCTGTTCAGCGTATTGCTGTTTATAGGGTTTCTCATATCATATGCCCTCGTCTTTGGCAGGTTCAGAGTAAAGTTTATCAACATAGATGCTTGATTATAGATGCATGACTTTAGATGCATGAACACAAAGAACGCCCCTCAAATGAATCGCTCATTTTGAGGCGCGTTCTTTTTTATCCGAGATATGGATCGCAGCCATTTGTGAGGGTGGCGCATCACTATCAGAAAGTTCTAACTCATTTATATCCCGTTTTTAAAGGTTAAAGCAAAAAGATTATATTACTATACAAGCCCTATTGGGACGGTTATAATTGTGGTATTAGGAAGTTGTAAAAATAAAAGGTGGAGGTCACGATTGATAACATTTGATAATGAATATTTGCATCTGATAACGGGTTTGCTTGCAGTATGCTTAGTTGCCATACTTATCACCTTGTTTTTCGTCAAAAGAAATCGAGAAAGTGTGGAAAAATCAAATAATCAACTCAAAACTTTATTCGACAATATGCAAGAAGGGTTTGCGAGGCATGAAATCATATGTGATGAAAATGGAAAGCCGATAGATTATCTCTATCTGGATGTCAATAACGCCTTTGAGCGCATCACAGGGCTTAAGAAATCTGAAATCATCAACAGAAGGGTTCTCGATATTTTACCGAGAACTGAAAAAGATTGGATTGAAAAGTACGGCGAAGTTGCTCTAAACGGCGAAACTTTGACCTTCAACAACTATTCGAGAGAACTTGGCAGATTTTTCTCAGTCAGTGTCTACTCACCACAACCAAAACAATTCGTCACGATATTCACAGACGTGACCAGACTTAAAAGGCTTGAACAGGAACTAAGGCAAGAAAAAGCACTCCTACAGACGACGCTTCACTCACTTGGTGATGGCGTCATTTCTACAGATATATACGGCAAAATAGACATTATGAACGCCGTCGCAGAAAATTTGACGGGTTGGTCGCTTGAAAAGGCAAAGGGAAAAGATTTTCAAGAGGTGTTTAGACTGATTGATGAGTTCACAAAAGTCACCTACCTAAGCCCCGTGCAGCATGTTCTAGAAACCGGCGATAAGATTGAGCTTTCAGCAAATAAGTTGTTGGTTCGAAAAAATGGTGAAACGCTTCCAATAGAGGATAGTGCAGCACCTATTCGCGATGAAAGAGGTAGTATTCTCGGCGCGGTATTAGTTTTCAGAGATTACACAGAGAAAAAAGAGAAGCAGGAACGAATCGTCTACTTGAGTTATCACGACCAGTTGACGGGGCTCTATAACCGTAGGTATTTTGAAGAAGAACTATCTAGATTGGATACAGAGCGGAATTTACCGTTTTCCATCGCCATGATCGACGTAAACGGCCTTAAACTAACGAATGACGCATTTGGTCATCTCAAAGGGGATGAACTGTTAAAGCGCGTATCTTCCACGATTAAAAGAGAATGTCGTTCCGACGATATCGTCTCGCGAATTGGCGGCGATGAATTTGTCGTCTTGCTGCCGAGAACATCCTATACAGAAGCGGAGCATATCATGAACCGCATCTATCATGCAATCAATGATGAACGACTTGACAGCATCGTCATGTCTGTATCCATTGGTTGGGACACAAAGGTCATGACCGATCAAAAGATTACGGATGTATTTATAAAAGCAGAAGAGAGCATGTACAGACGCAAGTTATCAGAGACGCAAAGCATGCGAAACTTGACCATACAAGTCATCTTGAAGACGCTCAACGAAAAATGTCGTCAAGAAAAGCATCATGCCGATCGCGTCAGTTATCTCAGCAAAAAAATCGGACAGGCGATGCAGCTTGATTCCGCAACGCTGCATGAGACTGAAATTGCAGGCTTAATGCACGACATAGGCAAGATTACCATCCATGAGAATATATTAAATAACCCGGGACTCCTTTCAGCACAAGATTATGATGAGATGAAAAGGCATCCGGAAAGCAGTTACCATATTTTGAAATCCGTAGATGCTTATGCTTATTTATCCGAGCATGCCCTCTATCATCATGAGCGTTGGGATGGGCTAGGGTATCCAAAGGGTCTAAAAGGGGAAGAAATTCCGCTGATTGCTAGGATTATAGCTGTGGCAGAAGCATACGAAGCGATGACCTCAAACCGACCTTATAAGGAGACAAAAACGCCAGATGAGGCGATCACAGAACTTCAGCGATATTCTGGGTCTCAATTTGATCCTGCAATTGTAGCATTATGTACCACTGAGATATTGTCTTAGGAGGCTAACGATGGCTATAGAAGCACTTTTAAAGCAGTTGACACTCGAAGAGAAGGCATCACTTTGTTCAGGTAAAAATTTTTGGAATTTAAAAAGTGTTGAAAGGCTAGGGATTCCATCAATCATGGTGTCAGATGGGCCACATGGCCTCCGAAAGCAGATGGATGATAGTGACAATATTGGTCTCAATGCCAGTGTTCCCGCCACTTGTTTTCCGACTGCGGCAACACTTGCCTCCAGTTGGGATAGGGCGCTTCTCGGTGAGATCGGTCAAGCACTTGGTGAAACCTGTCAGGCTGAAAAGGTTTCTGTGATTTTGGGACCGGGCATCAATATCAAAAGGTCGCCACTTTGTGGTCGCAACTTCGAGTATTTTTCTGAGGATCCACTGCTTGCAGGTGAACTGGCTGCAGCGATGATTGGTGGCGTTCAATCTCAAGGAATAGGGACGTCGCTCAAGCACTTTGCAGTCAACAACCAGGAAGCCAATCGCATGACCATCG
>CAYLNI010000262.1:556-3018 GCA_964384705.1 uncultured Fusibacter sp. | reverse complement strand
CGAAGCGGAACTTAAAAAATATGAAGCGCAACAAAGAGAACTTGTAAAACAAGAAACACTCGTTAGAAAATTTAAAGAACGTGGCACTGAAAAATTGGCGAAGCGCGCAAGATCCAGAGAAAAGCGTCTTGCACATATGGAGCTTGTCGAACAACCGAAGCTCTTCAATGCCCATTTTAAAATCGATTTGAAAACGGGTGTCAAAAGTGGTAAAGACGTTCTAGTCGCACGTGATTTAGCTAAAGCCTATGGCGATAAAACCATATTCAGTGGCGTCAGCTTTGAAATCTACAAGGGCGATCGAATCGGCCTCATCGGTCCAAACGGCGTCGGTAAAACCACGCTGTTTAAGATGCTCTTAGGTTCGATTGACGTTGAAACTGGCGAGCTGTTATGGGGGCATCATATCATTCCAGGCTACTACGACCAAGAGCTCAATACGCTCAACTTAGATAATACGGTTTTAGAAGAGATTCACGATGACAACCCTAAGCTGACTCTAACAGAAGTACGCAGCTTGCTTGGCGCTTTTTTATTCAGTGGCGATGATATCGAAAAGAAAATCAATCAATTGAGCGGTGGAGAACGCGGAAGGGTTTCTCTACTCAAACTCATGCTCTCTGCTTCCAATCTGCTTTTTTTAGACGAACCAACAAATCACTTGGACATCTATTCAAAAGAGACGCTGGAAGAAGCACTTCTCAATTATGATGGCACGATGATGACGATTTCACATGACCGTTACTTTTTAAACAAGATCTGTACGAAGATTTTTGAGCTTTCACCTGAAGGCGTTGACGTATTTTGGGGTAATTATGATTATTATCAGCAAAAGTTGGTTGAACTGAGCACTTTGAACGCTAAGTTACCTCAGGAACCAGAGCGGACTAAAACGAAGCAAAAAGAAATCGCAAGAAAAGAAAAAGAAAAAAAAGGTGAAGTTAAACGGCAAAAGCTCGCACTTTCTGAGCTCGAACAATCAATCACATCATCTGAAGAGCAGCTTCATAAGCTGGAACTTGAACTTTGCGAACCCTCTGTTTACCTCGATCATGCACTGGCACTTAAAACGCAACAACAGATTCAGAAGCTTAAAGAAGAAATTGAAGCACTCTACTTGGAAATGGATGAATTGTTAGACTTATTATAATTTGTTCAAAAGTCCTAGTTCAAAATAACTAAAAACTAGGTAGACAAATTTCATTTTTTCATTATAATTAAAACTAGTTAGCGAACTATATCGCACTTTTCACAATTTTAGGAGGAACCTATGTTTAAGAAAATAAAGGCAATAATCGTTGAGCAATTGAGCGTCATCGATCCAAGTGATATTAAACAAGATACATCGTTTGATAGCATGGACATCGATTCAATAGATGCTGTAGAAATCATTATGGCCATTGAAGATGAATTTGAAATTGAAATTCCAGATGATGTTGCTGAACAATTTATGTCCATTGCCGATATTATGAATTACTTGAACACTTTAGGTATTGAAGGCTAATTTCTATATCGCAGATAAAAAACCAAGTAAAATCGTAAAATCTCAATAAAGAGGAAATTGTATAATAGGATGAGTCTGAAATCAGGCTCATTTTTTTATTGTCTTGATTTCATAAACAGTCATTTTATTATGGTAACCGATAATCTTTATAATATTTATGCATTTTCATCTATTAATTTGTATATAATACATTTAATCCACACAAAACTCGAGTTATCCACTATTTTACACAGGTTTGTCCACAACTCATCCAGAACGGAATTGGGATATTCGTTAATGCTCCACAGTATCCACAATTTTATCCACAAATGTACTAATTTTAGTACATGAATATCTTTATACGCATTCGGTTTACATAATCAGTTTTAATAATATTTATCAATATTTTATGGCAAAAAAGTAAATGGGACGTGAGTCCCATTTTTCATGCTTCCATCAATATATATAAGTCACTTGATGCTAATGCGTCAGAAAACTTAGAATTTTTGTTCACCAATTTTAAGATTTGGAACAGCATTTGTGAGCAGTGTCCCTATATGACCAGCCTTAGCTGCATAGTATCCGGCACACCCAATCATTGCGGCATTGTCTGTGCAAAGACCAATAGGCGGATAATAGAGCTTGATGCCTTCTATCTCTCCCAACACGTCACGCAGCGAGCTATTGGCGGCAACGCCACCTGCAAGCACCAACGTGTCGTAGCCGGTCTGTGCAAGAGCCTGTTGTGCTTTTATCTTCAGAACTTGGACGACTGCATGCTGAAAACTTGCACACACATCAGGTACGTGAATTTCGATGCTTTTCATTTTACAGCTGTTCAAGTAATTGAGTACCGCTGATTTTAAGCCACTAAAGCTAAAATCTAGACTATCGAGTTCGAGCATCGCCCTAGGAAAGTCGATGGCATGTGGATTTCCCTCTTTTGCGAGCTTGTCGATGAGCGGTCCACCAGGATAAC
>CAYLNI010000262.1:278-531 GCA_964384705.1 uncultured Fusibacter sp. | reverse complement strand
GACTGGAGTTCAGACGTGTGCCTCCCGCGTGCGACCTATGATCTCAAATGGTGGATAGTCTTTTACGTCGACGAGGTGCGTATGACCACCTGATACGATTAAACACGCAAAAGGTGGCTTGAGTTCTGGATGTGCGATATAATTTGCAGCGACGTGCCCCTCAATATGGTTGACAGGTATTAACGGCTTATCAAGCGCATAGGCCAATGCCTTTGCCGTTGAAAGACCGACGAGTAGCGCACCCACTAGACCT
>CAYLNI010000262.1:0-268 GCA_964384705.1 uncultured Fusibacter sp. | reverse complement strand
GGGCCATATGTGACTGCGACTTGATCGACGGCTTCAAAGGTGACATTGGCATCGCGCAACGCTTTTTCTATGACTTCAGAGATCTTTTCGAGATGATTTCTCGATGCAATCTCTGGAACGACGCCACCGAATTTCTGATGGATTTCAATTTGTGTATACACTTCGTTTGATAGAATGGTTCGACCATTTTCTAAGATGGCACATGCGGTCTCATCACATGATGTTTCTATTGCGAGCGTTATGATTTTTTCATTCATTTTAATTCCTT
>CAYLNI010000261.1:335-3023 GCA_964384705.1 uncultured Fusibacter sp. | reverse complement strand
GCAAGCATTTCTGAAACGCGAAGTGGCATACCTGAATGCTCTACTGTTCTTCCAAGTGGTGCTGTTGTTGCACGTTGTCCGATCAAAGTCGTAGGCGCCATTTGACCACCTGTCATACCGTAAATGGCATTGTTTACGAAAATCGTCGTAATTTTTTCACCTCTGTGTGCCACGTGTACGATTTCAGCTGTACCGATCGATGCTAAATCGCCATCGCCTTGGTATGTGAAAACGACTTTTTCTGGATGTACACGCTTGATGCCAGTTGCTACTGCAGGTGCTCTACCGTGTGATGCTTCTTGCATATCACAATTGAAATAATCATATGCCAATACGGAACAACCAACCGGTGCAACACCGATTGTATCGCCGAGGACATCAAGTTCTTCTAATACTTCTGCAACCAACTTGTGGATGATACCGTGTGTACAACCTGGGCAATAGTGGGTTTCTTTATCTGTTAAGCCTTTGGATTTCTGAGCGACTATAGCCATTATTTTACACCTCCAACCAATTCTTTCACTTTGTCCATAACACCCTCTGGCGAAGGAATCATACCGCCTGATCTACCGTAGAAATGAACTGGCCATCTGCCATTTGAAGCAATTTTAATATCGTCTACCATTTGACCCATTGACATTTCAACAGATAAAAGTGCTTTACAGTTTTCTGGTACCAAATCAAAAGCTTTATCTGGGAAAGGCCATAAAGTAATTGGTCTGATTAAGCCGACATTGATGCCTTGTGCTTTAAGATCGATGATTGCATTTCTAACGATACGTGAAGTCGTACCATAAGCTACGATGACTAAATCTGCATTTTCCATATTATAAGCTTCATATCTCGCTTCATTTGCTTTCATCGCATCATACTTCGCCTGAAGTTTGATATTGTGATCTTCAAGGTCTTGTGGATCAAGGAACAATGAGTTGATGATATTTGGCTTTCTTGCGCCTTTTGTACCAACAGTTGCCCATTCTTTACCAGGAAGTTCAAATCTAGATTTGATGTCATTGAATTCGATTGGCTCCATCATTTGACCGATCATGCCATCGCCTACCATCATGACTGGATTTCTATAAAAATCAGCTGCATCAAATGCTTCTTGCATTAAATCAACCATTTCTTGAAGATTTGCCGGTGCATACACGAGGAGTTTATAATCGCCATTACCGCCACCACGTGTTACTTGATTGTAGTCAGATTGTGCAGGTTGAATACCGCCAAGACCTGGACCACCACGAACGATATTTACGATAACGCATGGTAGTTCAGCACCTGCGATATAAGTGATACCCTCTTGCTTAAGTGCAATACCAGGTGAAGAAGAAGACGTCATAACGCGTGCGCCTGCGCCTGCTGCGCCATATACCATATGGATCGCTGCAACTTCACTCTCTGCTTGCAAGAAAACGCCGCCTACTTTTGGCATTTCCTTAGACATATATTCAGGCAATTCATTTTGTGGGGTTATTGGATATCCAAAGAAGTATTTGCAACCTGCTTTAATCGCCGCTGCTCCAATAGCCTCGTTTCCTTTCATAAGTACCTTTGCCATTAACTTACCTCCCTAGAGTCTTTCTACTGTAATAACTGAATCGGGACACATTATTGCGCAATTGCCACAAGCGATGCATTTGTCCATTTCAAATACTGTAGCAGGATGGAACCCTTTGATATTAATCTTCGATGTATCCATAGTCACAATTTTCACAGGGCAGTTTGTTGTACATAGCCCACAGCCTTTACAAATGTCTTCATTAAACGTTACTTTACCTTTAGCCACCTTAACGCCTCCTATACCTTAATCAATTTTACTATGAAAGCCTCTACATCCAATCTTCTCGCATATACATGTGGATCGGGAATATTTCTCCCTCAAGATCCGTTGGTAATTGGCGGGTAACCTTTTCCAGCACGGTGATGTATTTTATCGGAATATTGATTGCGCGAGAAACTTCCATCGCTAATTTTTGACCTTTTAAAACCTCTTCTACATCCGTATCTCTGAGCAAATGTGTGTTATTTACAATGCCAGTGATTTTTACGCCAACTGTATCTTCGATGTTTCTAATGTGAGAGATCACATGGGATACATCTTGTGTTTCTGTTCGGTTTGCATTGAGTACGAAAAACATATCATATGCACCCGGTTTAAAATATGCGGCAAATCTTGCGAGGACTCTAGCGCCAACAGAATCACCACCGACATCCAGGATCACTTGCATCATCTCATTTTGAAGCGGTGCCAATACGCTTGGGGAAACCATTGGCAAGTCGAGATTTGCATCGTGTCCTCTTGCTCCGGAGATGACATGGATGCCATTTTCCTCTAAAAGAACAGCTTTTTCTCTAGATCTAAAGTACGGATTGACAATATCTAAATCGCATAACGAGACATTTGAAGTCAGCTTACTGAGTGCCATCGCATAATTTACAGCGAATTCTGTTTTACCGCTTCCATAATGTCCAATAAATATCCTTATTCTCGCATCCTTCATTAAATCCAATGACATTTCTTCACCATTCCTTTGCTTGAGGAAATTGCATAATTCCATTTATAAGATACTTCTCACATGAAAACGACGTTAAACGATCATTTGTATCATATGAAAAATTAACTTCTCGACTTATTAGGTAATTATGCAATTTCCATATTTATCTATCTGCAGTTTGTATTTGTGTTTT
>CAYLNI010000261.1:0-278 GCA_964384705.1 uncultured Fusibacter sp. | reverse complement strand
AAGGCCACCTTGAGCAAGTGCGATCATCTCATCTTCACCTGGATAGACGATAACATCGCCGATAAAAGCTACACGCGCTTTAATCCAGTTGATCAACATCTCGCCGTATGCTAAACCACCTGTTAAGATGATGGCATCAACGTTACCTTTGAGAACCGTCGCACAGCTTCCAATGTCTTTAGCAACTTGGTAAGCCATCGCTTCAAATACGAGTTTTGCATTTTCATCGCCTTCTTCGATCATTTTGACAACATCTCTACCGTCATTTGTTCCAAGAT
>CAYLNI010000260.1:410-3100 GCA_964384705.1 uncultured Fusibacter sp. | reverse complement strand
AGCATTTATTCTAATTAGTCTCTTTGACCATTTTGATCGACATTCAATTTTCTCTTCAATTACAATAAATGGCACCAAAACCACAAGAATTTTAGCAACCATTCCAAATGAAAAGATTATAGATTTTTCAAAAAAATTATTTATTGAAAACTTGTTAATAAGCAAACCATTTATTAAAACTAATACTAATATGTATGCTATGATAATCCATACATTATTTTTTTCTTTTATAATATGTTTAATCATTTTTTCACCTTTTGCTTTTTATTTATAATGCGATTTCGCCTAACGTTCTACCGTTCTAGCCGCCTCAGTGGCTAGAATGGTGTGTTAGTTGACGTGTTTATAAAATTTGTTATGCAACCTGGAGCCTTGAGTAACCGCCGACGAAAACTCGAGGCTTTCCAATGTAACTTTGTTCAACCATTTTATCCGAAGGGTCCCCTTACGCTTCCATTAGAAGCGTTTACGTGAGACTTCTGAGATAAGAAAGGTTAATTCTATCGAACACGATTCATTGAGCACAAGTCTTGAACCCTAATTAAACTCTGCAGAGTTTTCACGAGGTGGTTTTCGGAATGACCCTCTCAACGTAATCTGGCGATCCTTAATCTAGAAAATCTTTTTAACCAAAAAAACTGATGCACCTAATGCTTTTCAACCTGAATGCGATAAAGTCTCGATAGTTGCGAGATGCTTCGGGAATATTCTGTTGCCCACATCTCATCTACATGTCATCTAACGTTCTACCGTTCTAGCCACCTCAGTGGCTAGAATGGTGTGTTATCTGCTGTTGCATGTTATCTGTCTAAAAGCCATGAACACAAACACCGCAAACTATATTAGACTCATTTTTATCTATTCTATATCCTATTTCTTTTTCTACGCTTTCTAATACCGATTCTTTCACATAATTATTTCTAAACATATTTATGTCATAGCAATCGCCCATCCAAATTAAAATATTCAATAATGGACATTCATAATATGAATCTGAAATTCTCAAGCTTTCATCTCTAAACCACATGTAATCAGGCTCCGAATAACTTGTCGTTGTATATGAAATTCCTTTATCACCTAAATATTCATTAAAGTCTACATGGGGTTCCCAAATTTTATTCCAACTGTCCCAAGTCGCTTCGCATTCATCACATACAATTAAAGAATTATCAATCCCATCTGCTTTCATTCTATATAAGTTACCATTTCCATCACATCTAGGACATACTATACGGTCTTTAAATATCTTTATAGTATACAAATTATTCATTCTTTTTTTTTTGTTTTTTTTTTTGTTTTTTTGTGTGTTTTTTTATGCAATTGCAGATAACGTTCAGCCGTTCCCGTCACCTCAGTGATGGGAATGGCGTGTTATAGGAAGGTTCTGATAATTGTACTTATTAATTGTTTTTATCTTTTGTCTGTACAAATGTACTTCATATTTCTTTCATCGTACCTAGTGATTAATATTTTATCATTTTCTATCCACTGTCTGACTTCGGCTAAATGTACTATGATCTTAGGATAGAATGATTTGACAAGTGAATCTTGTTCTTGTTCAGATAAATCAAACCATTCATTCGCCGTTGGTGGTACAACACATGTTAAACCATAATCTAGACCAAGTGTTTGCAGAAATTCACAACCATGACAATACATATCATAAAATTCCATCAGAACTAAAGCAGTACCTTCTGACTGATTCAAAGCGATATCAATCATGGTAATTAATTTGTTCTTATAGTATTTTGAGAACTCAATATATTTATCCAATATATGTTCTATTTCATTGAATATATATTTACTACTAAAATCTAAAGAAATTAATTCAATATAATCTTCATTATTAATTAATTTTTCAATTTCTTGGTTTTCATAAATTTCTTTTTCGAATTCTTGAATTGTCATGTTATGGAATAAAAATTCGAAGTATACTTTTTCGAGTATATTCATTTGTTTATCCTTTCTAAATGAACTTTCCTATAACGTTTCTCTTGCACTCGCTGTGAAGTGGCGAGGGCAAGGTGTTAGGCGAAGTTGTCTAATACATCGTTATCCTAAACATTAGATGATAAACCTAATGTTTGGTAAAATACTAATTTGTTTTATTATTATCATAAAAGTAATGATAGTTTTCTCTATTTATTAGACTTTAATGAATTTAAAAATGCACCAATTGTAACAACGCCTAATAATGCCTCAATCGAAATTAACATTTTTGTTAATGGTGTAATCGGTTGAACATCACCAAATCCCAATGTTGTTATCACAACTGCACTTAAATAGAAGCTGTCAATCATTGACTCAGTATTTATTTTTCTTTTAATTCTCAAATCAGTTAATCCATTAAATCCATATGCTTGATTTTGTCTATAGTATGGTGCTAAGTTACTAATAACTGAGGTCTTCGACATTAGGTCATAAGATATATGGAAATCACAGTTATTTTCAATAGTTTCAGAAAAATAATTTGTTAAGTTCTTATTCAAATTGTTGAACCCTGACTCCTCATAATCTTTAAATAGTGGATAAAAACGTAAGGATCTAACTTCTGTTTTACCATTAAATACAATAACATCAAATCCCAGAAAGCAATTGTTACTTATTATAGGGTTCTCATATTCATTAAAATAATTATCATAGAAAGATACACTAAATTCGTTTTTAAATATATCACTTTTTCTTGAAAC
>CAYLNI010000260.1:0-385 GCA_964384705.1 uncultured Fusibacter sp. | reverse complement strand
GATAAATAATCTAAATGATTATGTAAATCATGTGCGAGTAAATAATCCTGATCATATAAATCCAAAATGGAAATCATGGCTGGTAAAAGTTGATCACCATAATTCACAAATTCATTTTCTAAATATTGAGAATATATAATATCTTGTTTTTGTACAAATTCTGAGTATTCCTCACTATATACAAAGTTAGCAAAATTAAATTGATTAATATTATAAAGATATATAAATCCAAAGATTATGAAAATTGAAAGATATAAAATTAAATATTTTGATGATGCATTAAATAATTTCTTTAGTTTCATTTTTTCTCCAATTTTAAATAGATTTATTCTCAAACTAATATTTATTTTAGATGTGATTAAACTTATACTGATTTTATTACTTT
>CAYLNI010000259.1:0-3130 GCA_964384705.1 uncultured Fusibacter sp. | reverse complement strand
TACATTGAGGCACTACAAATAGATGATCGTGCAGCATGTCAAAAAATGGCGTTGCAGCTTGAAAAACGGTTAGCAGCTGATTTGAAAGAAAGGGCACGCATGCATCGAATTTTCGAATTTGAACGCGAGGCTTGGGAAGACGGTTGTCTCTATGTGGCAGGACTTGACGAAGCGGGACGCGGACCGCTTGTTGGATCAGTGGTTGCAGCAGCTGTCATATTGGATCCTGCAATCGATTGGTGTGGCATTGATGATTCAAAAAAATTATCAGCAGAGCAGAGAAGCTTTTTTTACGATAAAATCATCAATCATTCAATCTGTTATGGCATTGGTGAAGCGACACACGAAGAAATCGATGCCATCAATATTTTAAATGCGACAAAACTGGCGATGAGCCGCGCTATTGAAGCGATGCATTTAAAACCTGATTTTTTGCTCATCGATGCTGTAAAATTAGCCGATAATCCTTTAAGACAACTGAGTCTCATCAAAGGCGATTCCAGAAGTGCCTCTATCGCTGCGGCCTCCATATTGGCCAAGGTGACACGTGATCGACAAATGGTGGCATTGCATCAAATGCATCCACACTATGATTTTGCGCAGCATAAGGGGTACGGCACAGACAAGCATTACGATGCCATTCGAAAATTAGGTTTACTACCTGAGCATAGAAGAAGTTTTTTGAAGGGATTTTTCTAAAGTGGCCATTATTATGGGCAATGAAAGGTTAACTTATGAGAATTTCACAGCAAAACATTGTACAAAACGCTGTTAATATAAGCAAATCTCAGCTTACGCCGAATGAGGCAAAGGCTCTGATTGGCAATATAATTGAAGGCCGGATCACTGCGGTTCAAGGCCAACAGCTTGCTACGCTCACAACTGGAGATAAACAGTTGACGGTCAACATTAACGGTATGACGCTTCAAGAAAATCAACTTGTAAATTTAAAGATAACGGGCTACAAGGATGGTGCGTTGATTGCAAAGCTCGTTGGCACAAATGTTCCGTCTGAATCCAACAGCTCTTTGACGGATATGCTTTCAAAACTCGGCATCTCTGATCAGGCAGAAAATGTTACGATACTTGAGGCGATGAAGTCGGCCAACATACCTATTACAAAAGATAACTTTCAAATGATGCGACAAGGGATGAGTGAAGTTAAGGCATTGATTTCTGAACTTGCAAGTTCAGGACAACTGCCACTGGAAAACGATCTTGAAACGCCAATTAAGGCACTCGCCATAAAAATCATTCAACAAACGAGCGCCGACGGTAAACAAACGATTGTCGCCTCGAGTAATAATGCCAGCGCGACTTCTGTTGCAACTGCCAATACAAATGCAGGACCGATTCCCACTGGAACAGCTACAGGAGCAACTGCTGGTATAATTGCGGGAACAATTGCTACTGGAACAGCTTCCGAAACAACTGCCGGTACAACAGCAAGCAATACAACAGCAACTATAACAACAGCGGTGAACGCAGGTGTCAATCCAGTCATGCAGGCACAGGATGAAAGCGCTGACATGACGAATCCAGTTGCAAGCCATACGGCTAAAACGACTAACGACAATCAAGTCAATAAAAAGGATTTGGAACTCATGTCAAAAACGATCCAACTTGCTTTTGACAAAGAGGGGACTTCCTTGAGACAAAGTGTACAAGCCATGCTTGGTCAGTTTGATTATAAGCAGGAGAGCTTGATATTGAAAAACGACTTGCCAATAACGCTCAAGAATATTTTTTTAGCGTATGATGCTCTTAATGAGGAAGGTGGTATTTCCAACCGCTTTACAGAAGTCCTTAAAGGGCTGGAAACGGTGCCATTTTCAAAGGAATCACTATTAAACATCATAACTGTATTGACCTCAGAGGTGTCCCAAGAAGAAAAACTTGAAACACTGATGGAAGCCATTCGAAAGGAAATGCCTGATTCTGAAACGAGACAAGGACTTGAGAGAGAGCTATCAGTCATCAAGGAGAGTACAACGCTTAACAAAGCCTTAAATGACCAGATGATGTTCATGCAAATGCCAATTCCTTTCAATGATCAGATTCAAAATGTAGATATTTATTATAAGAAGAATAAAAAAAAACCTGATCCAGACGACCTTACTTTGTTAATCGCGCTAAAAACGTTTAACTTTGGTGAGGTTAGATGTGTTGTTCATAAACAAGCGCAGACATATACGCTGAATTTTAGTTTCAATGATGAAGCGTCGATGGCTTATTTTGAAACGAAAAAAGAACAGTTGACGACTGCTTTATCAGCACACAAAGACAAGCAGTTCGCATTGAACTTTGCTGTGAAATCCAGTCTTTCTGAATTTCAAATGAGTGACAATTCTGATTTTGAATCTTTTGGATTCGATTTGAAAGTGTAGGTGCCAAATGGCTGATAAAGTTAAAATAGCAAATGCCTTAAAGTTCGATCCTGGAAAGGATGCAGCGCCTCAGTTGATTGCGAAGGGGCTTGGGTTAATCGCTGAGAATATCATAAAAAAAGCGGAAGCAAACGATATTCCCGTCTATGTAGATGAAAAGTTGTCCAACCAGCTTAAACAGCTTGAAGTAGGGGATCAAATTCCCTATGAACTTTATGAAGTCGTAGCAGAAGTTTTGGTTTTCATCGGAGCTGTCGATCAGTCCAAGAAAAAGTAGATTCCCTTTATATATAATAGAAAGAAAGTTGAATAAAAGGAGGGTGTAATGCCTACTAAAAGAGCGATTGGCAGCCAATATGAAACGGAAGCGATCCACCATCTCGAATCGTTAGGTTATGTTCTTATCCTAAAAAATTATTTCACACCTCGTGGGGAGATAGACCTAGTATTATCTAGGGCTGGTAAACTCTATTTTGTAGAGGTTAAATACAGAGGGTCTAACGCTTTTGGTTCACCTAGAGAGGCTATTACACCAAAAAAAATGAGTCATATGAAGCAAGCGGCTTTGTATTATATCAAAAAAGAGTGTGCAATATACACCCCATTCGCGATTTCCTTTATGGGTATAAAAAGGGATGGCGAGCTGTTACATTTTGATTTTCTAGAAAATATATTTTCTTAATAGTCATGGAAAATGCATAATTACCTTTTAAGTTGCAAATTTCCGTTTATCGAAATTGACA
>CAYLNI010000258.1:2911-3144 GCA_964384705.1 uncultured Fusibacter sp. | reverse complement strand
GCAAAGGAAGTTGTGTATGGAAATGATGGTGAGAGTCAATATGCGTTGGGATAATACCACTAGATTTCATCTTATGGATTTGTGCACTATACTCCTCATATATATCGGATTGATCTTGCTTGGTCAAATGATAAAGGTTTTTCCTTTCGCGGAAAAAATGACCTGTCGCATCACAAAATCGACGATTTGATTTGATTGGTTCTGAAATTGGCCGTCCAGATGTAAGATTCAAA
>CAYLNI010000258.1:1699-2877 GCA_964384705.1 uncultured Fusibacter sp. | reverse complement strand
AAATGAATGCCAATACTTGACTCGAGCCCATATAATTTCGCTTTTTCGCGGGCATCATCGAAACCACCCATGTTTGCCATGAGTGTCGTGCTGGAAATAAAGCCCTTTTGAAAAGACTCAACAATTGCATCATTTGTTTTAATGTCAAGTCCATAATCATCTGCATTGATAATCATCATCTCTTTCACCTCATGACTGGTAACAAGGATTGCCTTCAATCGTCAACTGATCAATAAATACGTTGACGATTGCTGGATCAAACTCAATATTTGACTTGCTCTGAATATATTCTAAGGCATTACAAGGTTGCATCGCAGGTCTATATGGGCGTTCAGAAATTAAAGCTTCATATGTATCAGCAACTGCGATGATTCTAGAGAAACGTGGAATTTCTTCACCTACGAGTTTACGCGGGTAGCCACTGCCATTCCATCTCTCATGATATGATAAAGCGTATTCCGCGATGTTTGCATATTGTTCCACAGATTTTAAGATTTGATAGCCGACTTCAGGATGCTTTCTAATTTTTTCATATTCTGTTTCTGTCAGTTTGTCCGGTTTGCTCAAGAGCTCATCGCTAATGGAAATCTTTCCAATGTCATAAATAAGAGCGACTATATCCAGTTCATTTAACTCTTCTTGACTTAAATTTAGCCCATGACCGATCATTGCGCACCAATGCTTCACTTGTGAATGTTGAATATTATTTTTAATGCATTTTTCAGATAGGGCATGTAAAATCATCTGAATGGTTCGGTTTCGAATCATTTTGCTTTCAATGATTTTATTTCGATACATCTCATTCTCAGCACGAATAAAGACATCCATAATATTTTCTGAGTGCCTAGTTTTAGTTTCAGATCCTGCTGAAAATGATATTACGATATTCTCGAGTTTGGAATGATCCGCAGCGTATTTAACGCGTTCAAGTATTGGCATTAATTCGTCTCGACTCGTTTTAGGCAAGAGTACGGCGAACTCATCCCCACCGATTCTTGCGACAATATCATCTGCCCTAAATTCAAGCTTAAGAATATTAGCGACTTTTTTAAGAAGGCGATCACCCATTTGATGGCCAAAGGCATCATTTGTGAGCTTTAACCCATTCACATCAAGCATCACGATAGAAAGTGGTAAGTTTCTTTCGGTATCAATGCGCTTTAGTTCCTCATCAAAAA
>CAYLNI010000258.1:0-1668 GCA_964384705.1 uncultured Fusibacter sp. | reverse complement strand
CTGATCGTGGTAGCTCAAGTACTCAATTCGCTTAATTCGGTCATTTTTTTCAGTTACATCTCGAAATACGACCACTTTTCCATAGATGTTTCCTTTGTCATCTTCAATAGGCGCTGTACATTCTTCAATCGCTATTAAATGTTTGGAACTGTGAACTAAAAATTTTTCTTTTGTGATGTATTGAGATTCTGGAAGATCAGCGTATGACTCTGTACTGGTATTTTCATAGTCATTTATCTGACAATCTAGCCCTTCGCCAACGACGACAAAAATAGAATCAAACGGTTGCCCAACAGCATCCGCTTGTTTCCATCCTGTCATTTTCTCAGCCAAAGTGTTCATCATGGGCAAGCCGGGCGGCGCCGCTTCCGGCGGGAAGCAGGATTTTCAAATTACCTTCGGTGCTCATTTTCTCAGCCAAAGTGTTCATCATAGTCACTTTTCCATCTAGGTCAACAGAAATAACCCCATCTCTTAAAGATAAAAATGTGGATTTTAACAGTTCATTTTGCTTCATTAATTTTTGATTTGCCTTCATTACCTCATAGATAAAGCGAGTCATGAACTTACACACCTCTATTCTTTGTTTCTACTCGTATATAAAAAATTGTTTCGATAATTTCTCTTGTTTACTTTAACTCTATTAATTATAGCGCCAAGCACATTTGCACCTACCTTTTCAAGCCTTTCTTTCGTCAATTGGGCCATTTCAATCCCAAGCTTACCCGATTCACAAACGACAATAACACGGTCAATATACGTCGCCATGATGACCGTATCCGTCACTGGAATAACAGGTGCCGTATCAATAAGCACATAATCATAGTCTTCGCTGAGACGTTTAAAAAACATTTTTATCTTATCCGAGCTAAGGATTTCAGCTGGATTTGCAGGGATTTTTCCAGATGTCATAACATCTAACCTTGGGTGTGCCGTTTTATGAATAAATGTGTCATAACGATCAAGTTTATATAGAACATCTGTCAAACCTTGAATATTACTCAGATCCAACAACTTGTGAACCATGGGATTTCTCAAGTTGCAATCAACTACGATAACGCGTTTTTCTGAGTCCGCAAGAGAAAGCGCAACGTTGCAAAGCGTTGTCGTTTTACCTTCTCCGGACGTCGAACTCGTGAACAAAATCGTTTTGATATCACCATGTGCATCTGCATAAAACAAGTTGGTTCTCACGTCCCTATAAGCTTCTGAAATCGGCGACTTAGGTGCAATGTTAAAAATGAGTTTATTCATAGCTGTACATTCCTTTTCATATCTCTAGTGTATTCAGGTATTGTGCCTATCAAATTCATGCCTAAATATTTTTCAACGTCTGCTCCTGTAGAAATATTGCGGTTACTATATTCTAAGAAAACGGTTATGAACAACCCCATCATTAAACCTGCAATAAGTGAAATTGCAATGTTCATGACACTTCGATCATTGATTTGACCATATTGTGTAATTGGTGGGTCCACAATTTCCACATTGTCGACTTTGAGTATGCGCGTCACTTCGGCGATAAAAGCTTTTGAGATTCGCTCTGCGATCTGCTGTGCACGAACGGGATCATTATCAATCACTTCGATTTTTAAGAATTCAGTCATGTCAACTTGAGTAGCAGTGACCATTGTTAGCATATCAGTATAACTATACCCCAAACCCATT
>CAYLNI010000257.1:0-3144 GCA_964384705.1 uncultured Fusibacter sp. | reverse complement strand
TATAGATAGCGACTTTATCGGTTGAGGACATTAAAGAGTAGCCTGCATTTTGCTGAGTTCCAGCTGCTTCCCTACCCATAAAGTATTTGACGCCTAGTAGACCATTGACTAGAGGGGTTGAAGCTGCAAATAAATATCTGTTTGCTTCAGGTGATGCAGCAAGTCCAAGCTTTTGAGTGAATATCGATATCTTTGAATTGACTGTTGACGAGAACATGGAAACGCCTCTATAAGTGTATAGAGTCGGGTCGTTCGTGCTATACCATTTTACCATTTCCAAACGGTATGCTTCATCGTCTGAAGCGTAGATCGTGTCGACAGCTTCCCTGATTTCTTCTCCCAAATACGGATAGCTATCACGTGCAGAAGCGCCCGTTGTTGTTGTACCTAAGACCGCTGAAAGGATCGATTCCGCCAAGATCATAACGCATAAACAGATGACAAAGGCTTTTTTGCGAATGACTTCATACCGATACATTTGGATCAGAATCGTATAAAGGGCCAATGCACCAAGGCTCACATAGAAGACAACATCGCTGAGTTCCATTTTTTCGTTGATAATTAAGTAGCCCAAAAGCGCTAAACTGATAAACCAAAATTGTTTTTTGGGAAGGGTTTCAAGATTTTCAAATCCCTTGTATGCCCAATTGAGAATCAAGAAGGAAAATAGGAATGCAAAGCGGTATGGCACTTCATTTGGAAAATGAAAAGCATGCCATATAAAGTTCAGATAGTTGATATTGAAGCTGAGAATGAAAAATGTGATCATGATAAAGCTCATCACTTTTTCCTTGATTCTAACCTCTGACGAAACGAAGAAGACACCAAGCATATAGAGCGCTAAGAAGCTGCTGAAGATATTTGGTAGGCCACTTTTGATGCTAGGACTTACGCCTGCAAACATATTGTTAAGGATTTCGATAATCGAAAAATACGTTTTAAATTCGGTTGGAAAAGTGGCATTCACTGCATGTGACAACTGTAGTCCTTTAAAGGTCGGCAGAAGCACTATGGCGGCCAAACCTGCTGCTATGGCGGAATAAAGACCAATCAACAGCGTTTTCTTCACAAAATGATTTAGGTTGAAGCCAGATGTCTTAGTGAAGTAAAGGATAAAAAAGTATATGAGTATGAATTCGCAAATGAAAAATCCAATATAAAAGTTACTGATCAGTGCAATAGCAAGTGTAATGATGTAAAGTGAGAATCCTTTGCCGTCTATGACCTTGTTCAAACCCAGCATGATCAGTGGTAACAGGGCCATGGCGTCGAGCCACATGATGTTCCAATAATAGCCCATCGCAAATCCACAAAATGCATAGAACATACCGAATCCAACGATTGAATAATCTTCTTTTTTATAAATGCCTCTTAGGTAAATCGCAAAAAAAGTTCCTGCAAATGCAATTTTGATGGCCGTAGCAAGCATCATGAACTCTCTAAGATATTCCCTAGGAAATATGACCGAGAGCAAATAGATCGGACTGAACGCATAATAAGCCATGACGAGAATGAAATTTGAACCAAGGCCCATATTCCATGAATAGAAGAGTGAATCGCCATGTTGAAGTTTCTCGTGAAGTTCCTGTAAGAATGGATAGTATTGATGCCAACTGTCAATGACCATGATTTGGCTCTTGCCAAAAGGAAATAGGCCAAGTGCAGCAAATCCGATCATCATTATGAGAAACGAAATCCCAAATGTCGAGAGTATATATTTTTGTTTTTTAATGAAATTCATAAGGCCTCCATTTTCGACTATTAGTAGTTATATTATACCTTAATATTCTTAGAGCCCTTCAGTTTTTTTTAAAAGCGCATAAATAGTTTTGAGTCTTTGTCACGCGTGACAAAGCAGTTTTTGTTTTATCAGCATCAAATTTGGTAAATGTATTATGTAAACGTTAAAATATGACAACTAATTAACAAATATTTTATTGTAATTAGTTACATATTTTGATTCTTTGACGTATTGAAGGGGGGGTTAATCATTTAGGTGTAATTAATACGTTAAAATGGAGTTTTGAGTTAATGCTGTTATATCAATTGAAGTTTTACGCAGATGCGGTTCTTAAAGAGGGACGCAATGACGCAGATTTCTAAATTGGGCACTTGAAATCTGTTGAGCGAATAGTGCAACCGACCTTTCTTTATCACATTAAAGAGAGGAGAAAAAAAGAATGAGGTATTCAAAAATTTTATTGGCGATCGTTTTAATTTCCATGCTCGTATTTGGTAGTTCCATGAGTGCTTTTGCAGTTAAATCCTATGATGTAACCGTATCCGTTGGTGAGGGTATGGGAAGCGTTACTGGTGAAGGTAAATATGTATATGATGCTGAAGTTACTGTTACAGCGACTCCAGATCCAGGGTACGAATTTTACAAGTGGATCATGACATGTGATGGTGGCTCAATGGAACATTTTAATGCTACTCTTATGTTCAATATGCACCCACATGATGTTGATCTTGTAGCATGCTTTAAAGAAATTGATGAGGAGCAACGCTACGACCTCATGATTACTGCTTTTGATCCTTCTATGGGAGATGTTTCAGGAAGTGGTAATTATGCCTATACACAAGATGTGCATGTGAAAGCAACGCCAAAAACAGGTTACCAATTTGTTAAATGGATGGTGAGCTTTAATGATGGTCCGTTTAATAACACAGAATTTCCACAAGAATATACATGCAATCTTTCACATTGTGGAAACGGTTATTTTCCAAAAGTAGAATTGGTCGCTTATTTTGAGCCAATGCCATCTGTTTTATTACACTATATAACTACTTCATTTGAGTTTTTATCACCTGAAGAAATTTTATACGGTCCACTTGGTTCGCCATATGTAACTATGGCCAAAGTATTTGAGGGCTATGAACTTACTACAATGCCATCAAATGCAACAGGTGTTTTTGAAGAAGTACAAGGCCATGTTGATTATGTTTATGTTGCAGTAGTAACAGAACCAACGACTGCGCCAACAACTGAGGCGCCAACTGAACCAACAACTGCGCCAACTACCGAGGCACCAACTGAACCGACTACTGCTCCAACCACTGAAACACCAACAGAACCTACAACTGCTCCAACTACCGAGGCACCAACTGAACCTACAACTGCTCCAACTACTGAAGCACCAACAG
>CAYLNI010000256.1:0-3156 GCA_964384705.1 uncultured Fusibacter sp. | reverse complement strand
TAGACAGATATAGAGTCGCGCAAGCGATGGCAAGTATAAGGAATGAACAGTCCGAGAAATCGGTCATGATGGAGGCCCTGCATGGATTTGCTAAACCTATTTGAAAATGAATACAGAGTCATTTCCATAGTCGGTATGGCAAAAAATGCAGGGAAGACCGTCACACTCAATCATCTCATCGATGATATGGCTAATAGAAGTCTGTGCGTTGGATTGACGTCCATAGGGAGAGACGGGGAACGTCAGGACATCGTAACAAAGACGGATAAGCCACTGATTTATGTTCGCAAGCATTCGATCGTCGCTACCGCTGAAATGCTCTTTAACCTTTCAGAAGTTAAAATGGCCGTTCTGGAAGTTACGGAGCATCACACAGCAATGGGCAGAGTCATCATCGGACGGGCACTTGCCGATGGCTTTGTACAGGTTGGGGGGCCAACCACCAATGTTGCGATTCGAAGTGTTTCGGAAAAAATGATAGGCTATGGCGCTGACTATGTTCTGGTGGACGGTGCACTTGATCGGACATCTTCCGCATCACCAGCGATCACAGATGCCTGTATCCTATCGACAGGAGCAGTGGTAAGTCGCGATATGATGAAAACCGTGGATCAAACGGCGTATCGCGCGTCACTGTTTAACCTGAAAGCCTCATTAGAGCCGTGCATCGACAGCTTATGGCAACAGGCGGAAACCTTGCGAAGACCAATTCTAGTCGACGAAAAGGGAAACGCGGCGCCACTACTGGATGTCGTCACCGCACTCAGTGCAGGTCGCATCATCGCCGAGGCGATTGATGAGAATACGCGTCTGCTGATTATCCCAGGGGCACTTGTAACACAGACAGTCATGGATGTGATACAGACCACGACGCATTACAAGAACCTCACATGGGTCATAGGCGATGCCACTAAAATATTTATCGAACAAAAAGACTGGCTGTACTTGATGCGCATCGGTGTTAACATCACTGTGCGCCATGCCATCAAGCTACTCGCCATCACGGTCAATCCGTATGCCCCTGCTGGTTACTACTACGACTCTGAGTTATTTAGAGAAGCGTTGACGCAGAAGGTGAAGGATTTGCCGATTATAGATGTTATGGCGTAAGGTCGCGGGTTCAACGTGTGTTTTCTGCGTGTTGTAAGTTGTTAAGTTGAGAGGTGAGAAAATGAAAGCCCTGTATCTAACCAAAAAGAATTTCGAGGATCTGGACCTTAATTTTATCTTTGAACGACTGACTTTGTCGTCGCCTTATGGCGATGCGGCAAAACGCGCCATAAAACCGTATTTAAAAGCGGATCAAGCAGAACTCCTTAAAGTCTATGACCGCACAGAGGCCACTTTGGCACTCTTTGAAAGACAGCGTGCAGACATCTTGCAGCTCAAAGAGCAGATGAAAGCCGTCAAGCAACTCGATGTGACTTTTGATCGCATCGCAGAGGGTGAGACACTGTCCATCACAGAGCTATTTGAAGTGAAACAGCTTTCCATGGTCATGGAAAAAATACATGCATTGCTTAAAACGCTACACTGGGAAGCCACAGTGAAGGACTTCATGCTCGAATCAACAGAGGCAGTCACGCAGCTGCTCGATCCTGAAAACAGCGGCGTGAGCACATTTTACATCTACAGCGCCTATTCAAGCAGGTTAGCTGAGATTAGACGTGCACTCGATGATGTGGAGATGACCACTAAAAG
Organism: uncultured Fusibacter sp.; assembly: GCA_964384705.1. Taxonomy (GTDB): domain Bacteria; phylum Bacillota; class Clostridia; order Peptostreptococcales; family Acidaminobacteraceae; genus Fusibacter_C. The sequence goes on along the minus strand of CAYLNI010000256.1, from coordinate 1,455 downwards.
ACAACTGAACGAAGCGATACAGACGCTTAAATCCGAAGACTATCCCATCATGCCAAACGGCGAACTGCGCGTGTCAGCAAGAGATCAAGCCCTTATGACCCGCGTCAAATCAGATACCCGCTTTGACTACAAATCGGATGTGCCAATGTATAGCCTTTTCATCGTCAAAGGTGATGAGTCACTCAAGCACCGGAAAGAGTCGCTCCTTTTAGAAGAAGAAGATGAAGAACTAGAAGTTAGAAGCATATTGACGGAGACGTTAAAAACGCATTTAGACTTACTGTTGACCAACACACACCGCATTGGACAGATCGATTTGCTCATTGCAAAAGCACAATTTTCAAAAGCCTTTGGCTGCGTCAGACCGACGCTCACTGAAGAGCCCCACGTTGAGATAGAAAAAGGCAGACACCTTAAAGTGTCAACCAGTTTGGAACGCTCTGGTAAGAAGTTTACACCTATAAACGTTTCCCTCAAGAAATCGGTGACTTTGATAACAGGCGCAAACATGGGTGGCAAAACCGTGTCGCTGAAGCTCATAGGACAAATTGTGTCGCTTGCGCAGTACGGCTTTTTCGTACCGTGTGAGGCGGCCACAGTGCCATTATTTGACTTCGTATTCGTCTCAGTGGGCGATTTTCAGTCGATCGACATGGGTCTGAGCACCTTTGGCGGCGAAATTGTGGAGATTGAACAGGCGCTCAAACGCCAGCACGAATTTGGCCTCATCTTGATCGATGAACTCGCGAGAGGCACGAACCCTTTAGAGGGGTATGCGATCTCAAAAGCATTGATCGAGCACCTCAGCCGTCATCAATCGAGGGCGGTCATCACGACGCATTTTGACGGACTCACAGAAGTGGAAGGGACATCGCACTATCAAGTAAATGGATTATCCAATATCGATTTGGATTTGATTAGAGATAAGATTGAAGCGGAGGGTGCGGCTCTCCTGCACGAATACATGGACTATCAGCTATCGGAAGTCAGCAGTCTGAAGGAAATTCCTAAGGAAGCGCTTCGCATTTCGGAGCTCATGGGACTAGATCTTGCAATTGTAAATCGCGCAAAAGAAATAATGGGAGGATCACATGGCAAGTAAATTGAATTTAGATTTTAATGTCGTTGAAAGAGCGCGTACCTCAGCACGTATCATCGCTGAAGACACGCAAACATTCATCGACCGTCATACAACTGTCGCAGTTGAGCGTACAATCGTTAGATTGCTCGGCGTAGACGGCATTGACGAAATTGAAAGACCCTTACCAAACGTCGTCGTAGACAACATCAAAAAAGGTGGCGGACTATCAGAAGGCGCAGCATTTTGGTTAGGAAACGCAATGGTAGCCCTCGGAAAATCGCCACAAGAAATCGCAGAAGGCATCTCAAGAAACGAAATCGACCTCGTGACAATCGCCGTTCAAGACGAAGCGAAAATCGCAAAAGCAATCGAAG
>CAYLNI010000255.1:2903-3228 GCA_964384705.1 uncultured Fusibacter sp. | reverse complement strand
CAAAGTTGTCGATGCCTGAATAAACTTTTGTTTCAATGTCGATGATGCCCTTTTCAATTTCTTCTTCAATGAGCGTCTTTGCCTGCGTCCAGAGGGCATCTGTCTTGCTGCTTTTTCCCGTTAAAAAGCTTTCATCGCCTAAGTATGGGTTAAAATTGTTTTGAATAAAATCTCTTACATCTATCGAATCGTTCCAAGCGCCCGTCTTGAATGCTTTTCTCATCTTCATGCCTCCACTATGTCAACAATAAATTGTGTATACAATATACTTGATAACCCAATTATACGTGAACGCGATTGTCATTTATGTGACCAGACGCACATT
>CAYLNI010000255.1:0-2843 GCA_964384705.1 uncultured Fusibacter sp. | reverse complement strand
CACACAAAAAAAAAACGCGAAACGAGGTGAAACTTCGTTTCGCGTTATATCACGTTAATGTATTACACAGAAAAATATTGTAAAAAATCTTGCACGCTTATATAGCAAGCGTCTCAATCCAGTTCGCTATTTCCAATATCGGTTCGCGCATGGCATCATCAACAGTCGCATTTTTAAGTGCATTTGATAATTCCGTACGTTCAAGCCTTTTACCCGTGAAAACGTCTTTAAGCGCATCGACTAAGTCTGTAGACATGGCATCTGAATAAACACCACTGTCTTCTATCACTGCCCCTTTTAGCTTGAAGCTCAAAACGAGTTCGCCCCATGTGAATTTTTCTTCAAAAGTCACATCGAAATTAGGTGTCTTGCCATATAGCCAGTCCCACGACGCATAATGGTTATAACGCGCAAGTGCGCCTTCAGGTGCATTGTCCTCAGAAATGGTGAACAATTCCTCCGCTTTACCGTACTCGGATTCAAATGCTTCCCCTACTGCCATCATCACACTGCCAATCGTGAGTTCAGGGTTGAGCTCTTTGAGGTTGATAACGCGTGATTTGACGGATTCGACGCCTTTGGCATTGAGCTTTTTCATCGATACATTGAGGTATCTACCAAGCTTTGTCATGTCGACATCCACTAAGATCGTGCCATGGTGATAATAGTTTGTTTTGCCATGATAGAATGCATTGCCTGAAAACTTTCTGCCCTCTGCAAGAATGTCATTTCTACCTGAGAATTCTGCATCGATGCCGAGCGCTTTTACGCCATCGACGATCACTTTAAGCTGTCTATGAAGGTCTTCGTGTTTTTTATGCATGACGAATGTGAAGTTGACATTGCCGAGGTCATGGTAAACGGCGCCACCACCAGACAGCCTTCTTGCGACTTTGCCGCCATCCGCTTCAAGCTCTGAAACCAAGACTTCGCGCCAAGGGTTTTGATGCTTGCCGATAACGACAGTGTGTTGATTTTGCCATAAATAGAGATATATTTCATCTTCGGCTACTTCGCCTACGAGCTGTTCTTCATAAGCTAAGTTAAACCATGGATTTGTCGATTTGGAGATAAACAATTTTGTTTTAATAGACATGGACTGGCCTCCTATTGAGTTCGATAACTATCGAACGATATGCCTCTATTTTATCAGTAAATTCTGACAGATATCAAGTACTAATTGAGGAATTTGCTTAATTACGTCAACCTTTATACAGGAAGATCCTTGTCAGCATTAAAATCAATAATGAGGCCTTTGTTATACATCCCAACCTCTGTAAGAACCTCAATCAGCTTTTCCGAATACGCGCCAAGCTGTTTGATCATCTCATCGAGGTTCACAATTTTGATGCTAATTGGATATTTTCTTGATGACAGCTCGTCCCAAAGGGCATCGAGATTTTCGCCATAATGTTCTGATAAGTTGAGTTTTTCTTTGAGGTATAAGTGCGTACCCTTTACCGTATTCATCCTTGCGCCATCCAGTTCTACTTCTGATGTAAACATATAAGATCCCTCCACTAGGTTCTACAAATTAGTCATACCACTTTTCAAACGATGCATAATGATCGTCAGTATAGTAAATCAACCCGTCATTGGAAAAGACAAGGCGCTCACCATTTCTAAAACCGCCTTCATAGTTGACGTCACACTCATACCATATCCGTAATGCCTTGTTTGGCAACAAACCCTCTCGATTGCCAAATCGATCACCACCTATAACCATTTGATCTGTAACATCCCATAAATTGCCCTCATCACTATCCCATCCAAGGTCGTTTGCCTCACCTTTTGTCAGATAATTAACTGGCAACTTGCCATATGTATGGATGTATAATGCGACCTCTTCAGCTTCATAATAGGGTGATTGTTCGTCGAGCTTTGAATCCCCTGACGCATTGGCTTCAGACGCGATTTCGACTGAAGATTCTTCAGTTGATTCTGAGATTGAGCTCTCCGTATTTTCAATGACTTGATCAACAGGTTTTTCCTGATTAAGATATGAAAATAGTGCAATAGCAAGGATCACGAGCATCGTCACTATCGACTTTGATTTGCGTTTCATAAGGACCTCCATCTAAAATTACTTACAATTTTGCAATTTCCATATAATTATTCCTAAAATCATTATATCATATGCTTAGAGAATGAAAAGATTAAGGAGGAGGCACCGAGACATATGAACATTCAAATATTCGGTAAGAAAAAATGCTTTGACACACAGAAAGCTGAAAGGTATTTTAAAGAACGCAACATCAAATTTCAGGCCATAGATGTCGTCAAATTCGGTATGAGCAAGGGAGAGTTTGAAAATGTCGTGCGTGCTGTCGGACTTCAAAACGTCGTCGACCAGTCATCACCACTCTACCTACAAAAGAACCTCGACAAAATCCGTGGGGCAGCCATGATCCAAGAAATCGTGCTCGAAAACCCGAAACTCTTGAAAACGCCAATTGTTCGAAACGGCAAACAAGCTACCGTCGGTTACGCACCTGAAGTTTGGGCGACTTGGGAATAGATTTCATAAATTGGGAAATTCCATAAATATTAAGAAAAATTAATATTATTGACAATGTTTTTTGAATTCCGTATAATCCATTTCATAGCTAAAACGCAAACGAAACAATCACATACGATTTCCATTACAACTTAATAAACAACACTTATCCAGAGTGGCGGAGGGACTGGCCCTATGATGCCCGGCAACCAGCTTTAAAAAGCACGGTGCTAATTCCTGGGAGCAATCCATAGATAAGGCGCACACTTTAGATTTATTGATGATGCCTCTTTCTTTATGGAAAGAGGTTTTTTTAATAGTGAAAGCGTAAAACTTAGTAATTTGA
>CAYLNI010000254.1:0-3282 GCA_964384705.1 uncultured Fusibacter sp. | reverse complement strand
AAGTGTTGTGAACAAATGCCCAGTGAGCGCTAAATCTCTTACCATGCCTTTGATTTGGCCGCCTTCAATTTTATAGGCGCCCTGCACGGCAAAGGTAAATGTATCACCGCTGGTTTGGCCGCCTGCCGAACCAAAGAGGTATAGACCTTTATCGATGGAAGCAATCATGTCATCAAGGGTATGTGACCCTTTGTCGATATAAATATTGCCCATGCGAACGATGGGCGTAAAACCAAAGTGCTTGGCTCTCGAATGGCCCGTCGGTGTTTCATTCATATAATAAGCACTCTCAAGAGAATGCAAACGTCCGCTGAGTTTCCCTTCTTTGATCAGGTAGGTGGGTTTTGCGACAGTACCTTCATGATCATACATATAACTTCCTGGATAGCCGTAAAGTGTCGGATCGTCAATGACGTTAAACGTCGGCACCGCAAACTCGGAACCGAGCTTCATGGTTTCAGCCAGGGATGCGTTGCCTACCAGATTGTCAGCTTCACTGAGATGACCAAAAGCTTCGTGAATAAATAGGCCACTCACATCACTATCTAGGACGACATCATAATTGCCACCAACGACAGGTTCAGCATCAAGCAGATCCAAGGTTTGCTTCGCTTTCGCCATGACTTCATCCTCTTTGCCTATCAAATCGGCATAATCTTCGCCGCCACCCAATGAAAGACGTGTAATTTGTGTCAGTTCGTCCTTTTTAGAGGTCACTCTAAAGTTGATGCCGACGATGAGTTCTTCCTGTCTTACTTCTGTGCCTTTATTGTTTAGAACCAAAGTGTCGGTAAACTGCTCATAATATTCTGTTTCTAAATTGACAATGCCCTCATGATTCATGAACAAATCAATGTATTGATTGATCAGTGCTTTTTTATCATCCATTGACACCGCTCTAGGGTCAAGTGTCGGTTTGACACGCACCCAATCCACATTGACTTCCACATGTTCAAAGTTTTTTTCACCCGCAACCAAGTCACTGGCAAATTTCGCTTCATTAAAAGCAAATTCTAAATCCTTCGTGTCCGTAAAACAAAATGTGCCGTAGCCGCCACCGGATAAAACGCGAACGTTACCACCAGACTTCTTGATAACTGCCACTGTATCTATTTCTCTCTTTGTACCTTTAATCGTCGTCAGTTCAAAGTCTTGAAATCTCAAATCACAAAACCCCTCACTCAATAACGCCGATTTCAACAAACCAATATCCATAGAATTCCTCCACCATATTATTTCGGGTACCGTATTATTAGTGTACAATAACACCTAGGTCCAGCACAAGAGGTAAATCAGCATAAAGATGCCTGTGCCAGGTAAATCTAATATTTTTATTATTGGTAATTGGTGACAAAACTTCATGTAGAGATTTAGTTTCAAATTATGAAGGAATTTTAATATTTTGGTGTAAAATGTATTATAAGGCATACTCTGCGAAAATTATAGGAGGTCAGCTATGCACCTATCTCTGAGTGAAATGACAATAGAACATTTGCATCAAGCTTTAACCAAAAAGGAAATAACGGTTGTTGAGCTTGTTAAGTATTACTTAGAAAGAATAGAGACCATAGATTCTAAAATCAATGCGATTATTTCCATAAACCCAAAGGCACTTGAAGAGGCACAGCGCTTAGATGAAATTTTCCTTACAAGTGGATTTGTCGGTCCATTGCACGGGGTTCCAGTACTCGTAAAAGATAATTTTGAAACAGCAGAACTTGAAACGACAGCTGGCAGTTTGAGTTTAAAGGGATTCATTCCAAAACAGGATGCCTTCTTAGTCGATAAAATCAAACGAGCCGGTGGCCTTGTTATTGCTAAGGCGAATCTGCACGAATTTGCCATTTGGGGTGAAACCATAAGTTCTGTAAAGGGCCAGACATTAAATCCTTATGATCTAACACGTACACCAGGTGGCTCCAGTGGTGGCACTGGTGCAGGCATCGCGTGTGATTTTGCACTGCTTGGTCTTGGTACAGATACCATCAATTCGGTGCGTTCGCCTGCTTCGGCAAACAACTTGGTAGGCATAAGACCGACGCTTGGCCTGTTGAGTCGAACGGGAATTGTCCCGTATTCATATACACAAGATACAGCCGGTCCTTTGGCGAGAACGGTGAAAGATGCCGTCATTGCGCTAGAAGTCATGAAAGGCGTCGATGCTGCAGATGCATCCACACAAAGTCAAGAGGGACAAGGGCTAGGTGATTTTAGAGAAAGCCTTCAGTCTGATGGTATGAGAAATAAACGCATCGGTGTGCTAAGAACACTATTTGGTACCAATGAGAGTCATCAGGCAACCAATCAAGTGGTAAATAGAGCGATAGAGAATATGAAAGTGGCAGGGGCATGCGTAATCGAGCTAGATGATAAAGTGGATACTGATTGGCTTGTCAAAGAAGTCAGTGTACATCTTTACGATTTTAAAGACCATCTCAATCTCTATTTAGATAAATTGCCAAACAACATGCCATATAGAACCATGGCTGAGATTTATGAAAGCAATTTAATTCATGAGGGTGTTAAGGGCAACATAGAACAAGCACTGAGATTGTCAACAGAGTCTGAAGCCTATAAAGAACGCTTGTTAAGACAACAAAGTGAGCGGTCTAAACTATTTGATTTATTTGAAGCTTATGCGCTCGACGCCATCGTCTATCCACATCAAAAGCAGCTTGTCTGTCATGTTGGCGCATCTCAGTTGGAACGCAATGGTGTACTGAGCTCAGTTACGGGTTTTCCGTCAATTTGTATCCCAGTGGGTTTTTCTAATCCAGATGAAAACGCACCCATTGGTGTGCCAATCGGAATGGAAATATTAGGTTTGCCCTTCACAGAAGCCGTGTTAATACAAATCGCATCTGGGTATGAGACAAATTATAACAACAGAATACCACCCGTTATAGCGTAGTGGTTAAAACTTGAGGAGGGAAGAATATGTGGATAGTTGGTATTATAGGTACATCCGTATTCTGGATTGTCGTGATCGCTGTGCTGATTATTTTTTGCACATAATCGGGCAATAGGACAAACGATAGAAAAACTCCAAAAGACCATGAAAGATTGGCTTTATAACATGCTTCACTCGGAACTTGAGCTTTCAAAATACGCACACATGCTACAATTTAATTCAGATGAATCCTTAAGACATATGACGCTCATTGAAAAGCAAATCAATAACCTAAGGCATCACTCCCACGACATCGCTTCAGCTTCGATGGAAAACGCGCCATAAAACCCTTGAAAATGTGTCTTTGTCTAAGTCTATTAAAGATATATCCA
>CAYLNI010000253.1:2576-3351 GCA_964384705.1 uncultured Fusibacter sp. | reverse complement strand
ATTACGAATGAGTCTTTAGAACATGCTAAAAACCATTTAAGAGGTAGCTTTTTCCTCAATTTGGAGGGTAGCGAAAACTACATGGACATGATTGGTCGAATTGAGTTATTTGCGCATCGTGATAAAAACATCGATGATATGCTCGATAAGATCAATAGTATTCAAATGTCAGGTGTAACGACGCTTATAGACCACTGTTTCGAAACGAATCACATCGCGTTAGCAATTGTAGGCGATATCGAAAAGTCTGAAACGGAAGCATTGTACCATCAGTTCTGCAAGGGCTTGAAAGTAAAAGCCTAAGATGATTACAAAGTGAAATCTTAAATAGAGAAAGTATCAAGGGGGAACATATGAAAATCAGAATTGTAAACACTTCTCAAAATCCACTACCTGAATATAAAACACTTGGTGCTTCAGGGATGGATTTGTTAGCTGACAATGAAACACCGATTCTTCTTAAGCCTATGGAGAGACAATTAGTCCCAACTGGTTTGTTTGTGGAAATTCCACTTGGCTTTGAAGGCCAAGTTAGAGCACGTAGCGGTCTTTCTATCAAAAATGGCATTACACTTGTAAATTGTGTTGGCACGATTGATAGCGATTACCGAGGTGAACTTAAAATACCTGTAATCAATTTAAGTGATGAAGCGTTTGAAATCAAACGTGGCGATAGAATCGCACAGCTAATCATAGCAAAATATGAACGCATCGATTGGGAAACCGTCGATTCAGTAGAAGATACACATCGTGGCACGGGCGGATTCGGTTCAAC
>CAYLNI010000253.1:0-2554 GCA_964384705.1 uncultured Fusibacter sp. | reverse complement strand
GGTTCAACAGGCGTTTAAAAAAGAGGTGATCACTTGGCTAAGACGACTACGCGTAAAAAAACTACAACACAAAAGAAGACAGGTGCTCGAGCAGGTAGTAAGTCAACTGCATCGAAACCTACAAAAATGGAGTTAGAACGCAATTATAAAATCAAATATGAACTCAAGATGATCTCGCTCGCAGCTGTGACGATTTTTATCATGATCAGCTTATACACAAAAGCCGTTGGGGTAGTTGGTCATACGATAACGAATACAATTCTCGGTTTGTTTTCCTATGTCGGGTATGGATTACCCATCGTTTTTTTCATCGTCGTTTTCGTATTTCTCAATCCTAATTTCAGACCGGCCAGGTTGCGCGTTGGCAGTGCGATGCTGCTTATCGTGATTGGTCTCCTGTTGTTATCGACGTTGATCGCTTACGATGGCATTGAACGAGACAAACTGGTTTTACGCGATGATTACGCATCCGTTGAAGGGATTAAATATGCCTATGCACTTGGAACTACTCTGGAAGGTGGCGGTGTATTTGGCGATGTACTTTCTATAGCTACCATCAAACTCATCGGATTAGTAGGCACTTATATTCTTATTATCGTGACATTCCTCGTCGGTTTTATCATTTTCACTAAAATATCCATGCAAGATTTATGGGAACTTAAAAAGAAGACGGGCATTGAACGTAAACAAATTAAGGACCAAGAACGAGAAATTGAAGCATCCATCATGCAGAGCAAGATCGATTTTAAAGCAGCAGCTGACAATGGTGGTGTCAATAAAAAAAGTCTATTTAAACATGGTGATGTCGAGTCAGATCCTGGATTTTTAAGCGATCTTGAGAATATGCGTAAGATGAACAAAAAAAAGGATGTTAAAATCTTTGATTATGATTCTTATGACAATGAACCAATAGCAGAACCATCAAAAGTAAAATCGGAGTCAACGAGCTCTATCGGCACAGTCTCTAAACTTCCAGATATGAAACCTCCAATCGGTGAACCGATTAAACCACCTGTTTTCAAACCATTTAAACCTGAAACGGAGCCTTTGTCCGAAGGTACCATCGACTTCTTTGACCACAACGATAAGAAAAGCGAACGTATTGCAGTCGATAAAAATGCTTCAGATAGAGCTTTGGGCGATAAAACAGGCACTATGAAAGCCACAGTAGATAAAAATGGTACGGAGAAACTGAAAGAGTCCGATATAGATCCTCAGACCAGGCAGCTGGTTCACGACGAGATTAGACAAAACACTCAAAAAGTGGTCAGTGTCTATGAACTTCCGCCACTTGAACTTCTTAATGCCGAGGTCAACACGCAGTTGACTGAAGACAAATCAGAATATATTGAGATGGCTAAGCTCCTTGAGGAAACGCTCAACAATTTCAACGTCGACGCTAAAGTCGTTTCCGTGAAACGCGGTCCGTCGATCACGATGTTTGAAGTGCAGCCAAGTCCAGGTGTCAAAGTCAGTAAGATCGTCGGCTTAAGTGAAGATATTGCACTGAATCTCGCGACAAGTCATGTACGTATCGCGCCGATTCCTGGAAAGGTCGCCATCGGTATAGAAGTGCCAAATAAGGTGACATCAATGGTAACCATCAGAGAAGTCATCACATCTCCAGAATTTAAAAAGTCCAAGTCCAAGTTGACTATCGGACTTGGAAAAGACATATCAGGAAATGCCATCATCGGCGATTTATCGAACATGCCGCATCTTCTCATCGCAGGTGCAACCGGTTCTGGTAAGTCAGTTTGCGTCAATACGATCATTTCAAGTATCTTGTTCAATGCGCGTCCTGATGAAGTCAAATTCTTGATGATTGATCCAAAAGTCGTTGAACTTAGCAATTACAATGGCATTCCACATCTCATATTGCCAGTCGTGACAGATCCTAAAAAGGCGTCTATTGCTCTGAACTGGGCTGTCAACGAAATGACAAGACGTTACAAGATGTTTGCGGAACAAGTCGTTAGAGATATGAAGAGCTACAACAAAAAAGCTGAAATCAATGGTCTTGAGATGTTACCACAAATCGTCGTCATCATCGATGAGCTTGCGGATCTCATGATGGTCGCACCAAATGTCGTTGAAGATGCGATCTGTCGTTTGGCTCAAATGGCTAGAGCGGCAGGCATCCACTTGATTGTTGCGACTCAAAGGCCATCTGTAGACGTCATCACAGGCCTTATCAAAGCCAACATCCCATCGCGTATCGCCTTTTCTGTGTCGTCATCTATCGACTCGAGAACAATTATTGATATGGGTGGCGCTGAAAAACTGCTTGGTAAAGGTGACATGCTTTATTACCCAATCGGCGCATCCAAACCGAAACGTGCTCAAGGTGCGTTTATGTCGGATGAAGAGGTTGAAGCCCTTGTAGGGTATATTAAGAATCAAGACCATGAAATCCATTATAACGAAGAAATCCTCGACGAGGTTCAAACGATGGGTGTAAACAATATGGACGACGTTGATGAGTACCTTGAAGACGCCATTGCATTTGTCGTTGAATCAGGACAAGCATCCGCATCGCTCATGCAAAGACGTT
>CAYLNI010000252.1:0-3352 GCA_964384705.1 uncultured Fusibacter sp. | reverse complement strand
TACACTCTTTCGCGCCGTTTCTTCGATTCCCGTCACGATAGATGCATAATAGGGGTTTCTGATGTTTGGTACGAAAACCAAGATGGTTCGACTGGCTTGTTGTCTCAACCTGCGTCCCCAAACATTGGGTTGGTAGTTGAATTTTGCTATGGCTGCCTGAACGCGGGCCGTCGCTTCTGGTGAGACTGTCGCCGTTCCATTTATCACGCGACTGACGGTTGCAACGGATATGCCCGCTTCTTTTGCTATGTCCGAAATTTTACTCATCAAACCCTCCAAAATGTTAATTGAAAACACTGAATGTAATCGATTACATGACCTCTAAAAAAATTTTGCACACCTTCTAATCAAGGCATGCACTGTGGTTAAAGCTGTTTAAGTTGTTTGTCCGATTGGCCGATTGGAACATTCACCAATCACATGTTACGTTTATGTAATGGATTACACCGTCAGTATATGCCTATTGTGTTAAAGAGTCAAGCTTTTTTGAAATGGACCATCCACCCATCATGGCCAAGATTTATGGTATAATTAGAATACGAGACGAAAGGAGGCCCAATTGACCATTCAAACGTCGATCAACATGATCAACTTCAAATCAACCAAGTATAAAGCAATCATAATCCTTTTAATCCTCTCAATCATGGTCCTTCAATTAGTACCGGTGGGACTTAATGTATCTGCACCTACATCAGAAATGACGTCAAAGCGACCCATTTCAATTATTCATTATAATTCCAACGAAATCGAAAAAGCAGCAATCCGAGTAAGAGTCAAGGGTCTGACACCGTTTTTATATCTCGATGCCATGGTTAAAGGACTTGTCTTTTTCACCGACCCGATAGATTTTACAGCTGTCGTCAAATTTCTAGATCCCCTCATTCTCGATTGCCGACTGTTGATGAAAAAAAATATCACAGCCCTTACGAATGGGAACAATTTCAAATAACGCATTTCAAATAAAACATTTCACATTTCATATTACACTTTCAATTTACACTATTTGAAAAAACGAAAGGAAGTGACTTATTTGAACGCTATCACCGAAAAATTTAAAGAAGTGACACTTGCCGTTCTACCAATCACGGTTATTGTCTTGCTGCTCAATTTTACCATTGCACCACTGGGCCTGCCCTTATTGCTTCGATTCTTGGTAGGCGCAGTTCTCATCATCGTCGGATTGTCCATTTTCCTATTTGGCGTCGATCTTGGTATCACCCCTATTGGAACAATTATGGGTGCCATGATCACAAAATCCAACAAAGTATTGGTCGTCGTCATCTCTGGCGTTATCTTAGGATTTTTCGTCTCAGTTGCGGAACCAGACCTACACATTCTAGCCACTCAGGTTGCGATGGTTACTGCAGGCGTCGTTTCCAAACTCAGCATCGTCCTAATCGTCTCCATCGGTATCGCCGTCATGTTGGCCATCGGCCTGATCCGTATCGTTTACAATTATCCACTGTTTAAAATGTTATCCGTGCTCTATCTCATCATTTTAGGCTTGTCCATTATAACCTCCAAAGAATTCCTGGCCATCTCGTTCGACGCTTCCGGCGCAACGACAGGCGCACTCACCGTTCCGTTTATCTTAGCTCTAGGTCTCGGTGTAGCCAATTTGAAAAAGGATAGCAAGGCTTCAGAGAAAGATAGTTTCGGCCTAGTCGCAATCGCATCCACAGGCGCGATTATTTCATTAATGATCATGAATCTGTTTTCAGGTACCGACAAGCTTGCCGGTAGTCTGGAAGTTTCAGTCAGTGAATCGCAAGCAGTATTTGAACCATTTCTCAAAGAGGTCCCCCATATCGCGCTCGAAATCGTCATCGCACTTTTGCCTCTCCTCCTTTTATATTTAGGTGTGCATTTTTTTAATATGAGGCTTGAAAGGCGGCCATTTTACAAGGTGCTCAAAGGTTTGGTCTACACATTTGTCGGATTAGTCCTATTCTTGGTTGGCGTCAATGGCAGTTTTATGGATGTCGGCATCGCGGTCGGCTACAAGCTGGCCTCCCTCGACAATAGCTTCTTTCTCATACTGGTTGGGTTTGCACTTGGTCTCGTGACCATCTTGGCGGAGCCTGCGGTATATGTTTTGACGCGTCAAATTGAAACGGTAACAAGCGGTTATGTAAGGAAAAGAGATGTTACAAGGGCGCTTTCACTTGGCGTCGGTCTGTCGGTTGCATTGTCTATGATTCGAATCCTCGTGCCAGAAATCCAGCTATGGCATTATCTCCTGCCAGGCTATATCATATCGGTGGGTCTCATGTTTGTCGTTCCGAAGATGTTTATCGGCATGGCTTTCGACTCAGGAGGCGTCGCTTCTGGTCCGATGACTGCGACATTTATTTTGGCATTTGCGCAGGGCGCCGCTGAACGCATTGAGCATGCAAATGTTCTCGTGGATGGCTTCGGAATGATAGCCATGGTTGCGCTTACGCCGATCATCACCCTTCAAATTCTCGGTCTACTCTATAAAATGAAATCTTCAAAAGGGGGTATCTAAGGAATGATATCATCAGACAACCAATATTCGCTCTGCAGCATCAGTGTGGTCGTCAACAGCAATGTGAGCCATAAAGTCATACGGATTGCCAAAGAGTGTGGCGCTTTAGGTAGCACAACGGTGTTATGCCGAGGTACAGTAACCAATAAACTATTGGAACTGTTGGATTTAAATGAAGACCGTCGCGAACTGATCTTTATCGCTGAAAGTCATCTCGCACAAAACTTACTTGAAACGCTCAACTCGAGGCTGAAGCTAGCTAAGCCCCATCATGGCATTGCGTTTGCCACTGAAATTTGTAGTGTGCGCGGCATGCACAACTTTGATTCAACCAAAATTAGAGAAGAACACCCAATGACTGATTCAATTAATTTTATACAGGAAGACTTTGGCAATCTCGATGCATTAAACTCTGAGAATAAAGCTAAAATTAAAGGAGATCGTATGTATAATTCCATTTATGTTGTCGTCGACAAAGGCAAGGCAAACGATGTCATCGAATCCAGCAAAAAGGCTGGCGCTCGAGGCGGTACGATTTTTGGTGCACGTGGATCGGGCATCCATGAAACACATAAGCTATTTTCTATGGAAGTGGAACCTGAAAAGGAAGTCGTGCTCATCTTGGTCACTGATGAAGAAACTCAGAAAATCTGCGATGCCATCGTAAAAGACATGAAGCTTGAAGAGCCGGGCAATGGCGTGCTTTATGTTCAAAGGCTTCTGAAGGCGTATGGGCTTTACTAGTGGATGGTGCGGCTGAGTCGGCTGAGTCGGTGGTGCCAGGCAGATCGACTCATGAGTGGATGGTGCCAGGCAGATCGACTCATGAGCAGATGGTGCCAG
>CAYLNI010000251.1:668-3396 GCA_964384705.1 uncultured Fusibacter sp. | reverse complement strand
CAAGTAACGTCAACACGCCATCAGGCTGTAAGTTCCATACGAGATGTCCATATGCTCAAGATATCTGTAAAGAAGTGATTCCACCTACTAAAGAAGTATCGCCAAGACACCTTGTGGCATGCCACTTTGCTGGTGAGATCTAATTTAAGATCAGGTATCATAACATCAATATTTTAGTGGGATAGGTTATTACAATTGTACGCACCGTACATTTGTGGTAACCTATTTTTATGGAAACAAAATAGGCATAAGCACAAGAATGATGTTGATTATGAAAGAGGTTTAATAATGGATAGAAAGTTGAATCGACCTTTAATGGTTGATTTTCATACACACTGCGATTACTCGCCTGATTCGAATACACCGATGCAGGAAATGATCGATCGCGCATTGGATTTAGGCATAACCGATTTGGCATTTACAGATCATGTAGATCTCGATGCAGACATGGATTCTGAAACGGTACAGAATTGGGATTTTGACAGAGATGACCACGAACGTGTGATCAATGCATTTAAAAGAGAATACGATGGCAAAATCAACTTATATAACGGTCTAGAGATTGGGATTCAACCACATCTTGCAAAAGAAAATGCTGAGATCGTGTTAAAAAACAATTATGACATTGTCATTGCGTCTATTCACTCCGTTGAGAAAAAAGATCTATATTATAGAAGGTATTTTGAAAACCACTCAAATAAAGAAGCGGTTCAAATCTATTTTGACGAATATTATCAAAGTATAAAGTCGTTCAATGACTATTCAGTTTTAGGTCACTTGGACTTGTATTTAAGGTATAAACCTGAGCTAAAGGCAGTAAAATTCGGCGATTATGGAGACATTGTCTGTGAGATATATAAGCATATTATCCAAGCAGGTAAGGGCATAGAACTCAATGCCGGTGGTCACAGATATGGCATTGGTCACAATAACCCACATAGTCACTTGTTAAAGCTTTATAAGGAAATGCATGGTGAGATTCTTACGCTTGGTAGTGATGCCCATAAGCCAGTTGATCTTGGTTACCATTATAAGGAGAATATTGAACTAATTCAGTCAATTGGTTTTAAATACATCTGTACATTTGAAAATATGAAACCAATATTTCATAAATTGTAGGAGGCATAAATGTCGGAGCAACTTTTGCATGATATCAAACTGATGGGCGTCGATTTGGGGATTAAAGTAATCTCAGTATTACTGGTCTTGATTATTGGGTTTAGAATCGTACGATTTATTGAAAAGCGCATCATGAAAAATAGGTCTTGGGTTAAGACAGACCCAACACTTCAATCTTTTTTAAGATCATTTATGAAAATGGGCATGAAGCTTTTGGTTATCGTCACAGCAATTTACACGGCTGGCATAGAGATGACGAGTTTTGTTGCAGTCATTGGTGCTGCTGGACTTGCTGTTGGTCTCGCACTACAAGGCAGTTTATCCAATTTGGCAGGTGGCGTCCTCATAATTGCACTCAGACCATTTAGAGTTGGTGACTATGTGGAGGGCGTCGGTCAATCGGGTACAGTCACGGATATAGGTCTATTTTATACCCACTTAACAACGCCGGACAATCGTGCTGTTATTATTCCCAACGCAAGTATTGCTAACAGTTCTATTGTTAACTATGGCATATTTCCAACGCGCCGTGTTGATCTAGAAGTGGTCGTTTCGAATCAAGCAAAGATAAAGACAGTAAAAGAAGTGATCCACGAAGTTATTGGTCAAAATAAAATGATTATGGATAATCCTGAGCCTTTTGTTCGCCTATCATCGCATGGTGCGACATCGCAAAATTTCACGATCAGAGTTTGGGTATTAGCTGTTGATTACTGGGATGTACATTTCACATTAATTGAAGCATTAAAAGAAGCTTTTGATCTCGCGGGAATAGAGGTGCCACTTCCTCGACTTGTCATCAATCAAAATGGAGAAATTTAGGTGTTTATATATTAGTGCAGCCCTTCATATTTCAAAGTGGAGGGCTTTTTTTCATTCTAAAATCGCAATACTATTTATGGGTACTGGAATAGAAATGTTAAGATTTGTTCAAATGTTTTTTTAAACATATAAAAAAAACTGTGCATAATAAGGCTAATGATTCATGCATAGACACAAAGCTAATTGTTCTAGTCATATAAAATAATCTATACATATTTTTAAAAGCCTTACAAACTGTGGGGTACAAAAAAAAGAAAAACATTTCGGGTACAGAAGTATGTGTTTTTGCGGTATACAGCCATCGCATATTATCAGTTAAATCGAGTCATAGCAAAATGTTGCGAGATTTTAACATTTAAAATGTGACGGATTTTTATGTTTTAATTTCTAAAAAACTAGTGTAGAATGAAAAATATCTTGAACAACATGTGAACAAACTTAAAACAAAACATGCTAATTTTAAATTATAATTAAATACATTTGAACAAAATGTGTACGAAATAAATTATCCCTCGGGTAGGCGTATTGATGTGCAATCACAGTTCAAATTTTCTTTTAAGGCGAATTGTCAAACTATTCAATCTATTCGAAAGTTCATCAAATTCTGTAATATTTTTTAATTGTGTTATAAACCGAAAGGTTTATATATATGCATCATGGGATGGACAACCATCCTGAGTTTAGCATTTTATAAGGAGGATTATTAAATGAAGAAGTCGTTAGTTTTATTGCTTTGCTTAGTTATGGTAGCTTCTGCTTTCTTAGCAGGATGTAGCCCTAAAGAAGT
>CAYLNI010000251.1:0-610 GCA_964384705.1 uncultured Fusibacter sp. | reverse complement strand
GCCAAGTGGCACATTAGTAGTTGGTATCACAGAAGCATCAGGTAACTTCAACCCACTTTACTATTCATCAGCATACGATGGATACGTTGTGGACATGGTATTCCAAGGCTTAATCAAAAGAAATTTTGAAGGCGAATACGAAGCAAATATTGCAGATAGCTGGGAATATTCAGAAGATGGAAAATCGATTACTTTCAACATGAAGAAAGATATCGTGTTCTCTGATGGCCAACCATTAACTGCAAACGATGTTGTATTTACTTACCAAGTACTTGCTGATCCATCCTACACTGGCCGTTACAGCTCAACTGTAAAAGACTTGGTAGGATACGATGAGTATTATGCTGGCGAAACAACTGAATTTACTGGTGTTGAAGCAGTTGACGAATACACAGTAAAATTCAACTTCAAAGAAGCACTTCGTGTTAACTTTGAAAACTGCTCTTTCTCAATTATTCCAAAACACTATTATGGTGCTGATTTTGCTGTTGGTAATACTGCTTCTGTTGAAGCGCTTACTACAGATGCAATGGGTTCAGGTCCTTACGTGATTTCACAATTTAAGGAAAAAGAACTTGTTTACCTTGAAAGAAATCCTTTATTCGTTGGC
>CAYLNI010000250.1:3194-3434 GCA_964384705.1 uncultured Fusibacter sp. | reverse complement strand
GAAAGCGGAGTTGAAACAGATCAGATAATAGCGATAAATTTTGAAGATTTTGAGTATTATGATTTGCTTGAGACGAAGACACTTTATGCTTATTTAAAAGAAAAAATATCCGATTCAAAGAAAAAATACTATGTTTTCTTAGACGAAATTCAGCAAGTTAACAATTTTGAGAGAATCATGGACAGTTTGTATATAAAGGATAATGTCGATTTATATGTAACTGGTTCTAACGCAAAGTTG
>CAYLNI010000250.1:2688-3163 GCA_964384705.1 uncultured Fusibacter sp. | reverse complement strand
AGGGCGATATGTTGAGATTATGATGTTACCGCTTAGTTTTAAAGAATTTGTTAGTGCACATAGCCAACCCATCAATTTCAAAGAAGTATACAATAGATATATACAGTATGGCTCATTGCCCTATGTCTTAGAATTAGATGAAGATGAAGAAATTATCAGAGGTTATTTAGAAGGTGTTTTCAATACGGTTGTGTTAAAAGATATCGTTGCAAGAAAGAAAATTGCCGATGTGATGATGTTAGATAGCGTCATCAGATTTTTGTTTGATGCGGTGGGTTCCATTATTTCAATAAAGAAAATCAGTGATACATTGACTTCTTCAGGTAGAAAAATATCATCACATACTGTTGAATCCTATATAACGGGTTTGGTTGATAGTTTTGTGCTTTATCCCGTTAAACGCTATGATATTAAGGGAAAACAGCACTTGAAAACGCTTGAGAAGTATTATATAGCAGATCTTGGGCTGAGGTAT
>CAYLNI010000250.1:1293-2613 GCA_964384705.1 uncultured Fusibacter sp. | reverse complement strand
TTTATTTAGAACTATTGAGAAGAGGCTATGACGTCTATATTGGAAAAATAGATGCCTATGAGATAGATTTTATAGCAGTTTCTCAGAAGGAGACCCTCTATTATCAAGTTGCATTTACAGTTAAAGATAAAGAGACTCTTGAACGCGAACTGAGACCACTTAGAGCTGTAAGTGATCATTATCCTAAATACATCATTACTCTAGACGATGATATTGAAATAAGCTATGACGGTATCCGCGTCATTAATGCGATTGATTTTTTGTTGGAGAAGTAAATGAAGGAAGTGAAACTATGAAAATCACACATTTGTATCATAGTGGTGTGGTTGTAGAAACTGAAAATGCGCAATTGTTTTTCGATGTCATATCTGATATTGAAAGCATGATTGATGTGACAAAAAAAGTGTATTTTTTTGTCACACATGTGCATGGCGATCATTTTTCCACTCAAATTCTGAAATATAAAGGTGAACAAGTAAAGTATGTGTTTTCTGATGACGTAACCACTGAACCTTTTGAATCAATCTTATGGGTTAAACCAGGCGGTGACTATACACTTGATGACATGAAAATCAACACATATGCTTCAACAGACCGTGGGGTGAGTTTTTTAATTAAGATTCATAAGAAGGTTATTTTTCATGCCGGTGATCTCAATTGGTGGCACTGGGAAAATGCGCCAGTTACTGACCAGGAAAAAGAGGCACACGATTATAAAACGATTGTGGATGGCATAGAAGATGTTGCAATAGATATTGCTTTTATACCAGTTGATCCTCGTCTAAAAGGCGCATATTACTACGCAGCAAAATACTTTCTAGAGTCAAAGCGCGTAAAATGGTTAATGCCAATACATTTTGGTGATCATTACGACATATGTAGTGCGCTCATCAAACAAATGAATGATGACCCGCGCATCATAGATATAAAATTAAAAAATCAAAGCAATCAGCTCATATAATGCTATATTATTGGAAAAAAAACACCTTATTGTCTCAAAATAGTGACAATAAGGTGTAATTTTTTTGTATCAGAATTTATTACTTTCCAATAATATTGACCTCTGAAAATTTAACCATGGGCGCATAGCCCATATGGTAGAAAATACTGCGCATGGGTTCCATTTTCGTACCGATTGCTTCGATGCTTTTAAATAATTCATAGATGTTGCCAGCGATCATGGCACCTTTTACTTTGCCCTTAAAAACCCCATCTTCGATAAGAAACCCTGAAGAAATATTCATGGAAAATTCACCTTGATTGATGTTACCTGTGTGCGCTCCCATAACACCTGTGATATAAAGGCCGCGCTTCACACCT
>CAYLNI010000250.1:0-1267 GCA_964384705.1 uncultured Fusibacter sp. | reverse complement strand
AAGAGAATCCCCTTCTACGATAAGGTTCGTATCAAACACGGTAGGCGCATCTTCGATTTCCTTGGAGAATAGCGTCCTTTTTATGGCATTGCCCGTTGGTGATGTGCCCAGTTTTTCTGCATGAGAGAGGCTCGTTAAATAGTTGGTTAAGACCCCTTTATCGTATACCATCGTGTTTTGCGCCGGTGTGCCTTCGTCGTCAAAGGCAAATGTATTGACACCATATGGCATCGTTGCATCATCACGGATCGTAATTTTATCTGAGAAGAGCTTGTGACCAAGCTTGTCAACAAGTGGTGAGACGTTTTTGGTTATGTTGCCGCCGCTGACGCCACCTACAACTCTTAACATCAATGAGCCCATCGTCGTTCCCGAGAAGATGACGGGAAGCTTTTCGTTGCCAATTTCTATCGGCACCTCGCCCAATCGGTGAAACATAAGCTGAGTAGACAGATCCTCATCTGTAATCTCTGGTATAAATCCGTTCGTAAATTCTTTCATGGTGCTGTAAAACCCTTGCTTGTTAAGGGTATAAGTTAAAACAGATAAATTAGTATAATCGTATTCGCCGTTAAAGCCATTGCTATTGCTGAGTTTTACGGTCTTTAGTGTCTTTACGATCTGAACGCCAAAACCGACATCCTCTGCCATCGCTTTGAATCGGTTGGATAAGTCAATGGCCATATTGACGAGATCCTGAGTCGTTATCGACTTAACGTCATTTGAAAAGGATTGGACCTTGGAATAGGGAACATTGGGAAAGGTGCTTGCCTCTGAGGTCTGATTTTCTAGTGAAATCACAGCGCGCCTAACGATGGTTTCATCTTCTAAAGACGTCGAAATGGCAGTTCCCATCTTGCCATCTTTGACGATTCTTAGGGCAACTTCAGTTTTCTTTTCAGATTCAATATCCTGCATATCACCCAGCAATATGCTGACTGTGGTGCTATAGACGTCTCTGTAGTTGACTTCCGCTTGATCGCAGATTTTTAGGGCTTTATCTATCAGTGTCTTCATATCACTTGCCTCCTATGCCCATATTTTTTATTTTTATCGGTGCGGACCCTTTACCTGATTTGATCAAGATTTGGCCGCCTTTACCACAGCCACCTGCTCGTGAAAAGGATACTTCATTTCCGATCATTTCAATGTTTTTAAGTGTTGTGAACAAATGCCCAGTGAGCGCTAAAACTCTTACCATGCCTTTGATTTGGCCGCCTTCAATTTTATAAGCGCCTTGCACGGCAAAGGTAAATGTATCACCGCT
>CAYLNI010000249.1:1520-3446 GCA_964384705.1 uncultured Fusibacter sp. | reverse complement strand
ACATTCGCACTCTCTTCTTCAGAAGTTGCGCTGATTTGTTCAATCATGACTGCATTTTTATGAGAAAGTTCCTTGACGATCGATGTGCCGGACAAAACCTTGTCCTGAATGGCATCGATTGTCCTAACTTTATCATCCATGGAACGAATACTTTGAATCATACTTTGAATTGATTTTTCTGTTTCACCATATTGAACCAATGTCTGATCAATATTGGCATTGGAACTGGATATCAACGAGTAATTCTCAGCTGTGATATCATTTGAAGCCTTGATCTCCTGCAGGACAGATTTGATGATCTCATCTATTTTTGAGACAGAAGCTGAAGACTCTTCAGCCAACTTTCGGATTTCCTCTGCGACGACAGCGAATCCCCTGCCTTGTTCACCGGCTCTAGCTGCTTCTATAGACGCATTTAATGCTAAAAGGTTCGTCTGCCCTGCTATGCTTCTAATTGTCTCTATAATACTAAGGATAAGCCCTGAGCGTTCATATAGATCTGACATCTTCTTACTTAAGCTTTCAAAACCTGCTGCAGTCTCATCAAACTGATTTTTCATCTGCAAGATTTGATGACTCGATGCCTTTGTCTGAACAATGACCTTTTCTCCAACTGACGCAGACTCAATAATCGATTGTGTCATCAAGCCGACATTATGAGCAAGAACATCACTACTGCCTGCGAGCTTCTCCATCTCGACTACTTCGTCTTCAATGTTATTTGCCGTTTCACTTAAAGCGGTCGTCGTCTCTTGAATCATCGCTGAAATATTGTGGCTTGATTCGTGAACAGAAGTAAAGTTTTCAGATACAGTATTCGCAATTCTTTGAATTTCAGAAATCAAAGTGGCGTTATTTGTTCTGAGTACACTTAGAGACTCGGCAAGAATCTTAAACTCACCTTTATAAGCCGTATTGATTTCTTGTGTCAAATCAAATTCTGATAGACGTTGGCAATCCTGTGTCAAATACGCAATAGGACGCAATGCTTTTCTGATCATATAGGTTAATATGGCGCCTATAAAAATCAGTGCAACGCCCGTAGATAACACGATGAGAATCGACATGTCACGCGATGCCGCCAGATCATCTGTTATGTCAAAATCTGCACCAAGAAGCGCAATTAAATTACCATTGTCATCTTTAAGAGGAAAGTAATTTGAAAACAGGATGCGTCCTTCGTATTTATCAAATGTACCATAGAGTGGCGCATTTGTCTTTTCAATGGTTTGATACTCATCTATATAATCTTCTTCAACTGGATCAAGTGGCAAAATGGTATCGTCAGAGTTTTCTTCAATGCCATCTACAAGATAAACATATCCCGAATCAGATGCCATGACGATGTGTAAATACTTTGCATTAACGGCATCGCGTATCGTCCTTAAATCTTGTTTGATGATATCATAACTCTGTGAGTCAACGGTTGGATCTGATATCAGTGAGATTAATGATTCAGGGGCGATGCTTTCACTAACAGCAATCCAAACGCCTTCAGCCATGTCATTTGTACGAGATCTCAAATCTTTTGAAACGAAATAGTATGTAATGCCAATTATAATCGCAACTAATACTAGAATTGCAACAAGAGTCGTTCTGACGATTCTCGTGCTTATTTTACCCTTTATTTTTCCCTTTATCATTCAATGCCTCCATATATATCTATTCGCGTTAATAGTTTAACACATATAAAAAAAAGCTGCATTAAATTTAGGTTAAAATTTAATCAGCTTATTCATTTATGAAAATTGTGGCATTATGGAAATGCATGCTTACTTATCGCGTTTCTCTGCTCTGTTTTCCTTTACTTCAACATATTTTGACTTGACGAATTTTCCACCTTTTACTGCCGCTTTTGAAGCTGCTTTGGCACCTTTTACTAAAAGTATTTTAGCAAGACTCAACTTATATGCCGTGCTATAAACT
>CAYLNI010000249.1:0-1476 GCA_964384705.1 uncultured Fusibacter sp. | reverse complement strand
TGCTCTTTTTCAGTTTTTTTAGAAAGGGTTTGCACCTTGTCGTTGTCATTTTCCTTTGTCATTGCTTTCACCTCGTCAATTTTAAACAGAACGGTCAATAGCTTGTTGGAGCTGCAATTCAACTTCTTTAGCCATATTTTCTAGGTCAACATTGTCAACCATGATCGTGGACATAAGCGATGTTGGATTAGGCATACCGATATAGGTTATACCACCTTCCTCATAAACGGCAACTTTACAAGGCAGAAAAAAGCCCATTTCCATCTGTTCACTTAAAACACGCTGTGCTTTCACAGGATTACATACTTCTAAAATCATAAAATTGTTGTCAAATGTCAACCCTTTTTCTTGCAACTTGTCTTTGAAATTCAACTGCCACAAAACACCAAATTCTACTTCAGATAGATTTGCTTTTAGACTCTCAAGAGCCTCATCAAATGTCTTTTCCGTCTTTTGTTTGTAAATCATATTCATACAAAACCTCCTGGTTTCGCGTTAGAATGCCATTTTTCTTACGATGACAGATTCGAGTTTGGAAAGCTCACTCTCCATCTCTTCAATTTCAACTTCTTTGTTTTGTAAAAACTCAAGAAGAACAAGACCCTTTGAGCTGCATAAGCCTTCACCTGATTCATGGAGACCTAGGCGCGTTTTGATGATACAGCCATGTTTTGTCAAAAGTTCTTGTACTTTAAGTGCTTCATGTTCACGATCGCCAATTTGAATACCTAAGATTACTCTCATAAAAATCCTCCTAAATTTATGTTACTCATACAAAATACCCTTTTATACTTTTTTTATGCTCTATTTGACGATTTTTTCAATAAGCTTAATCAAATAGCTTAGTGTATAAAAATTTCGATCAAGGTGAGACTGAATTTCATCAAATGCTTTAATCAGTGTTTCCTCAGAAAAAAGTTTAAGTAAAATCAGCACGCTAATGGTATTGAGCTTCTTATCCTTTGTGTCCAAAACCCTCGATGATTTGACATATGGATTCAGCATCAACGTCTCAAAGGCTGTCAAAAGATCTGCATTCAATTCAATTTCAGGCATTTCAGACATAACGCTTATCCCTTCATCGGAAATATTCAAATTCATAGCTTTATCCACATCCGATGCTACAAAATACGTATTTACAAATTTTGCACCTTTGAAATCAACCCCTTCAAGTTTGACGCCTTCGAATACGGTGTACTCAAATAGCGCCTCTTTGAATTGACTGTCCTTTAAATTGGCTCCCACAAATTCAGCACCTTTGAAAGTGCACGCATTAAAAAGGCATGATTTCATATGTGCCCCTCTAAAGCATGCATAGTCAAAGTTTGAGCCTGAAAAATCCGTGTTATAGCATTTGCTTTTTTGTAAATTTTGATACATGAAGCTTTTCTTTTTCTTATCCGCATGATTTAATTGAATCATTTATATCTCCTCGTCTCTTATATTGATGACTTCCAAATGCGTCGACGCCTATGC
>CAYLNI010000248.1:2356-3465 GCA_964384705.1 uncultured Fusibacter sp. | reverse complement strand
GATTGCAATGTAAGGAGGAAATGCTTTGGATGTTAAGGAAAAGGAAATGATGGCATATAACAACAAATTAATGAAGAAAATATTGAAATCTGCAATGTATACTTTCATAACCGTTTTTTGTGTATTGTATGGATTGGGTTTTATACTTGATTTTGTGTTTCAAAGTGGGGATATGACTATAGTTGTATGTTTATTGATAGGTATTATTTTTACTGTTTATTATTGTACATTGACTATAATTGAGGAAATTAAAAGAATTGGTAAATCGCAAAATCAGTGATTTATTCTGGTGTCAGGTACCAAAACGGAAGCAACTACAATATGCAGTGATCAAAGCATTTAATTGATTATGAAAACGTGCTTGACACCATAAATGGATGAATAGAGAACCGATGTCGTGTTTAGAATGGCAGCAATCATTGTTTAGAGGTGAACACTATGATATATATAGCCAGTGCCAAATTTAGGGTGAATGTCACTTGGGCGAACTCCCTCAAAGATAGAAGACAAGTGGCTCAGAAAGCGCGTGATTGGATCAAATCCAAATATAATGTGTCGGTTAAGTTGATTTATGAGGATCATATGCGCCGTTTTGAGTTATATACTTGTATGGTATCGGATGATGGGGATTATTTGCACTCTGTGATTGATGAGATACTGGCGTGGCTGGATGAGGATGCTTCGCTTGATGTTTCGTGTGAATACGATGTGGAATCTTGGAACTGAAAAAAACACAAGTATCTGTAACGGTAAGAAGTAGCAATTGGTTGTACACGCTAAATCACAAAAACAAAACTCGCCAAATCACAAAAACAAAACTCGCCAAATCACAAAATAAAAAAGCGCCAAATCGCAAAGTGAAAATACGCCAAATCACAAAATGAAATTGCGCCAAATCACAAAATTTGATATAATATATTAAAATAACGTGGAGGTGCAATGTGAATAGATATATTCCAAGAATCGCGGATACACTTATTGAAAGAGCACTTAAATCTACTGGTGCCGTTTTGGTTGAAGGTCCAAAATGGTGTGGGAAAACCAGCACTGCACGACATTTGTCCAAAAGTTACTTATACATGCAAGATCCAGATCAAAGATCCAATTAT
>CAYLNI010000248.1:0-2312 GCA_964384705.1 uncultured Fusibacter sp. | reverse complement strand
CTAAGCCCTCGCTTTTGCTTCGTGGCGATACACCAAGGCTGATTGATGAGTGGCAGATTGCCCCAGTTATTTGGGATTCAGTAAGGCATGAGGTTGATATGAGAGGTGCGTTCGGGCAGTTCATTTTAACAGGATCTGCAGTTCCCATAATTGATGAAAAAATCACACATACAGGGACTGGAAGATATTCTAGAATTAAAATGAGAACGATGAGCTTATATGAATCAGGAGAATCAAATGGAAGTATAAGCTTAAATGAGCTATTTGATAATAGGCTTGATTTGGAATCAATGACCGACTTAAACATAGAAGCTTTGGCAAAATCAATTGTTAGAGGAGGCTGGCCAGCTACAATTTCGAATAAATATGAAGACGCTTCAAAGCCTGTACAAGATTACCTGGATTCGATTATAAATATTGATATTTCACGGGTTGATGGGATTGAAAAGAATCCACAAAAGGTTGCAATACTCTTGAAATCTCTAGCAAGAAATATTTCAACAGAAGCCTCGGTAGAGACGATTAGAAGAGATATGGAAGGAAACGAACAAAATTCAGTGTCACAACCAACAGTTTTGAGTTACTTAAATGCGTTGCAAAGGATTTTTGTTATTGAAGATTTAGAAGCATGGAATCCAGCTATTCGCTCAAAAACGCCGTTAAGGTCAAGCTCAAAGAGGCATTTTATTGATCCTTCAATAGCATGTGCAGCTTTAGGTATTAACGAATCAAAACTTTTACAGGATTTTAATACCTTCGGCTATTTGTTTGAATCAATGTGTATAAGAGACTTGAGGGTCTATGCAGACTATTTGGACGGCAACGTATATCATTACAGAGATAAATCTAATTTGGAATGTGATGCGATAGTTGTACTTCGAGATGGTCGTTGGGGTGCAATTGAAATTAAAATGGGGCCAAAAGAGTTTGATACTGCTTCAGAGAATTTATTTAAATTAAAAGAAAGAATTGACTTAGATAAGATGCAACCACCATCATTTCTAATGATTCTAACAGCGACGAATATTGGCTATACACGTGAGGACGGCGTACATGTTGTACCAATTGGATGTTTAAAATGGTAATCCATGGATTATACTACCTATCTTAAAAGAGGTGAAAAATGAATCGTGATCATATCGAAATAATTGGCGCGCGTGTGAATAATCTAAAGAATATCTCCTTGAAAATTCCTAAGAAAAAGATAACGGTTTTCACGGGTGTTTCTGGCAGTGGAAAATCATCCATCGTATTCGAAACCATCGCCCAAGAGGCAGGGCGTCAGCTCAATGAGACTTACAGTAAGTTCGTGCAAGGCTTCATGCCAAAATACGGTCATCCGGATGTCGATGAGATTAAAAATCTTTCATTGGCTATCATCGTGGATCAAAAAAGAATCGGTGGCAATTCCCGTTCGACCTTAGGAACCATCACAGATATCAATCCGCTGTTAAGACTTCTATTTTCTAGGATTGGTGAGCCGCAAATCGGGCCATCCAATTATTTCTCCTTCAACGATCCCAACGGAATGTGTAAAACCTGTGAAGGTCTCGGCAAGATGATGACACTGGACCTGTCAAAGACGCTGGACATGGACAAATCGCTTAACGAAGGTGCGATTTTATTGCCTGGTTATAAAGTGGGGACATGGCAATGGAAAATGTATGCCTTGTCTGGGTTCTTCGATTTGGATAAAAAAATTAAAGACTATTCTGAGGAAGAATATCATAAGCTCGTCTACGGGAAGCCTGAAAAAATCAACTCGGTTTTTATAGAGGGTATGAACTCTACCTATATGGGACTCGTAGAGAAGTTCATCAGTCAATATATTAAAACGGAATATGAAAAATCTGAGGCAAACTTAAAGAAAATTGCGCCTTATACCATGCAGTCCGTCTGTCATGAGTGTGGCGGGAAGCGTTATAACGACACCGTTCTAGGTGTAAAAGTTGAAGGCAAAAACATCGCTGAGGTGACAGCGCTTCAGGTGGATGAGCTACTGGAAATCATCCGTCGAATTAAAGTACCTAGTGTTCAGCCGGTGGTGAACAATCTTGCAGAGCGACTGAATGACCTGATTCAGATTGGTCTCGACTATGTGAGCTTAGACCGTGAAACCGCTACGCTTTCAGGTGGCGAGTCACAGCGTGTCAAGATGGTTAAGCACCTAACAAGTAGCTTTACAGATATCATCTTTATCTTCGATGAACCAAGCATTGGACTGCATACGCGTGATGTCCATAGACTCAATGAGCTGCTCATCAAACTTAGGGACAAAGGTAACACCGTGATCGTAGTGGAGCATGATCCAG
>CAYLNI010000247.1:2304-3467 GCA_964384705.1 uncultured Fusibacter sp. | reverse complement strand
TATACAATACCGAAAGCAAGATGATACTGGACACTTCTATAGGCAAAGGAAAATTCTTTGACAGTTTGGTGTGATACTGTGGATTTAGCTGAAGAAGGATGCTTTCAAGCGTTGATATTGAATCTTGTCTTGAATCTTCTGAATTGAATTTGATACCTTTTAAAGATTCAAGAAACCCAATTAAAACCGATTTGTGGCTGTTATCTTCAACTTTAAGCAATTCTATGGTTTCTGAAGCGAATTTTTTAAGGGCTTGATAATCAAAAGAATTAATATGACCATTGGTTTTTGAGATGAGTTCTTGCGAAAACAAACTCGTGATTCCGCGTTTTCGAGCAAGCAGTTCAATCAAATCAATGCGATAAAAATCTGACAAAATATCCAAAGTTGAGAGTTTAGGTTCGAATTTGTCCATCTCAATTCTTCGAATCGTTTCTTTTGCAATACCTGTTTGCAGTGACACGTGGGTGATTGTATAGCCATAATGTTCTCTGATTGCCTTGATCTGTGCGCCAAGTTCCATGTTTGTGGGTATGATAAGCTCACCGCCTTTATATATGATTGTCATTGTTTAATTGTACATTGTAAAGCGGTTGTTGTGAAGTTTTACAGCAGATGAATGATAATAAAATTAGCAAGGGGATAGCGTACGAACGTGTATGGTGATTCATTAACAGGCAAATCAGGAATTAACGCAGATTCATATTTTATTAGTGAAAAAGATCAGGTATATGTCATTGCAGACGGCGCATCAGGTGCTAAAAATAAGGTGTTAGCTGGAACGATTTGTACCAGTTCTGTTCAAGAAGAATTAAAACAGTTGCATGATCTCGAGCCTGAATTTTTTAATAAAATATGCATTGAAAAAGCAAACAGGAAATTGATTGATCAATCTCAAATGGATCAAGGTCTCCATTATGGAACCATGATGATTTCTACAATTAAAGACAATATCTTATACACAAGTTCAGTTGGGGATTCAATTACATATTTGATTCATGATAATGAAATAGAAAAAATAACGCGTCCAAGGAAACGGTATTCATTATTAATTGAACTAGGCATTTTAAAGGAGAACGAAGTAACAGAAGCAATTGGTAAACTTCCACCTGAACTGTGGTCGGTGTATGATTACTTCTTACCGATTGTATTAGATGTTTTTG
>CAYLNI010000247.1:0-2294 GCA_964384705.1 uncultured Fusibacter sp. | reverse complement strand
ACTCAGGTGACACTTTAATCATGTGTACAGATGGTGTGAGCGATTGGATAAGAGAAGAAGATGTCAAGAATATCGTTTATGAAGAAAAAGATGCAAAAGTCTGTGTTCAGAGAATGTTAGAAATTGTAAATAGCAACTGCCCCGTTTATAAGAGGGATGATCAAACAATCATAGTAAAGAAAATCAACTAACGATGGTCAATCAGTAATACTAATATAAGAAAAAATCTTAAAGCGACTGATAATCAATCAACAGTCGCTCTAATTTTAATGAATATCTAATGTAATTCATTAACAGATACTGTAAAATAATAGTAGTGCAATCTTTTACGGACCATAAACAAACGAGGTGTTTATGAATAATGTGATTAAGCGTATTTTCATTGGTGTTTTCATTGGTGTTTTCATTGGGATTTGCTTATTAATAATTCTAAATATAAACAACGTTTCACTTTTAACTCAGCATAATACCCAATCAAACAACAAGTCAGAATCAATCGAAGATCGATTCATTTCTATGGAAAGAATCGAAAAAGATTTTAATCTAACAGAAGTCAACGAGACAGAATTATTCGAATTGAGTTCAGAGGTAGACAAAAAACGTGTTTACATATATATGGTTTATCCTGAAAGCTATCAACGCATCATCGTTGAATGTGATACCGCAAGCAATGAAATCATTGAACTTCCAGTAGATGAATTGGTTCAAACGATTTATTATTCATTTCCTGAGTTTAAAACAGTCAGAGCAATCACAGTATGTGACATCCCTGATGTTATAGAAATAGCCAATTATGAAATACCAACACCGACTAGAAAAGACGTAGTTGGCGGTACACCAACGCGAAGAATATTCAGTCAGGCGATGAATACAAATGCATTTAATGACCTAGAATTTGTAATCTACAACGCCTTTGATACTAATGATCTGAACGCAGATTCAATCATCTTTGGTAGGTATTTTTTTAAGTTAATTCATTAAAAAACGACATTAAAGTATTATTATGACTTAATTGATTCAAATTGACCTTATCAATACACTTTTAAAACACTAGGGGGCCATAATGAAACGCAAAGTAACAGATTCACCAAGCAACACTAAAGAAATACATAACACCACAGTCACAAAGAAACGGAAGCTTGGGAGTAACGCTCTATATGTGTATAAGCACATGTATAAATGGATGCCGGAATCCATGTGGCTCATCTTCATGAACACCTTGGCAGTGGCGATCGCGCCATTTATATGGGTGATCGTGCCAAAACTATTGATCGATGAGCTTCAGGGGCAAGCGAGATTGCCACACCTTTTCACGATATTAGGGGTTACATTGGTCGTTGCATCGATCGTATTCTTTGTAAAAGAAGCGTGTGTTGGCGTCTATCGTATGAAGATGTCTCGCATACGCATGCTATTTGGCCTAGAGCTCCATGCAAAGGCGATGAACCTTGATTATCATCATGTGGAAAATGTAGACACGCAAAATGCACTACATAAAGCTACACGTACCACATCCAATCCAGGTCATGGCATGGGTGGCGTCATGAAGTATTCATTCTCAATCGTCGGCTATGTACTCGGCTTTATTGGTTATGTCGGTATCATATTTGTACTACATCCCTTAGTTTTAGCTTATTTGCTCGTAACCGTCCTAGTCATTTATCACTTGAAAAATAAGGCGGATGCCTATAAAATTTCACGCGAAGACGAGATTCGTCCAGCTGAGAGAAAAACGCGTTATCTCGCAAGAACCATGACGGATTTTGAATATGGCAAGGACATGAGAATCTATCAGCTTAAAGACATGATTCTAGGAAAAATGCTCGAATTTAATCTATATTCGGAAAACATCTCAAAGCAAGTCTTCACGAAATACCTGAAAGTCGAACTGATTGATGCTGCACTTGTGCTCATTAGAGATGGCATCGTCTATGGATATATTGCTTTTATGGCCCTGTCTGGCTCAATTACTTTTGGCGATTTCATCATGTACACAGCCACTGTGAGCGGATTTGCCGTTTGGATGCAAGAGTTGATGCGCGACTTTACCGAGCTGAAAGTTTCAGCCAGGTTTGTAGATGAGTTTAGAGATTATATGGATATTGATGGTAACTTTAGTCCTGAGATGCCTGCACAGGTTCCAGAAGGCAGACAATTAGAAATCAAATTCGATTCTGTTAACTTCTCTTATCCTGGATCTGAAAAAAACATTTTTAAAGATTTGTCGCTTCATATCCCAGCGGGTCAAAAGCTAGCGGTTGTCGGTGTCAATGGCGCAGGAAAGACGAGTCTTA
>CAYLNI010000246.1:2648-3482 GCA_964384705.1 uncultured Fusibacter sp. | reverse complement strand
CATCGTTCGATTTGAACGGACGCTCGTTTGATATTCTGAAATGCCATCGTGATCCAATACATACTTATCTTTTTCTTTTATCAACAACCAATTTTTCTTGTTGTCTTTAATATCTTTATTTTGCTTTAGTCTGACTAACACCCATTTTCCTTTTAGTCGACTGCCCTTTAAAATGAGTTTTAAGTCACCTTCTTTAAGTCCCTTTTCCACATCTACTTGAGGTTCCCATATACCTTCATCCCACAGCATAACCGTGCCACCACCATATTCCCCCTTTGGAATCGTTCCTTCAAAATCTCTATAATCAAGTGGATGATCTTCAACTTCAACAGCTAATCTCTTGTCATTTGGATTAAAAGAGGGCCCTTTAGGAACTGCCCAACTCAAGAGGACACCATCCCATTCAAGGCGAAAATCATAGTGATCACGTGATGCGGCATGGTGCTGCACGACAAACCTTAATCGCTTGCCACTTGTGGTTGCCTTTCCCTCTGGTTCTGGCGTTATATTGGCATTTCTCTTTTTATCATATTCCTCCAATTTTCTTGCCATCCGTACACTTCCTTTTGCGAATCAATATATTTACATTATTTTGCTACTGCTTTTTTCTTTTTAGGTTCTTGCTTGTCGTCGGATTTTTTTGAATTTGCTTCGACACTTCTTTTAAGAAGATCCATAATATCCACAACTTTACCTGATGATTTTGAAGTCTCAGTATCGGGTTCATCTTCATCAATATTTTTACCTTTTTTCTTAGCTTTGGCTTCGATTCGCTTCATAATCGCTTCGGTGAATTGATCTTTATATGCTTCTGGTTTCCACGTATCAGTCATA
>CAYLNI010000246.1:1418-2632 GCA_964384705.1 uncultured Fusibacter sp. | reverse complement strand
GATGAGACTCTGAGCTAAATCCATCTCTTTATCTGTTATTTTTATAGATTGAGGGAGATTCAGTTGTGCCATGGACCTTATATCTTCATGAAAACGAATCAAATTTAATACCAAGCCATCTTCATTGGTATAAATCACTGCAAGGTGCTCCTTCGTTCTAATCACAACGCGTGCAATGGCAACTTTGTCCGCTTTCTTTAGCGCATCTCGAAGTAGGACATATGGTTTTTCACCACCCTTAGTAGGGGCCATGTAATATGGTTTCTCAAGATATAGCAATGAAAGCTCTTCTCTATTGATAAACGTTTCAATATCAACCGTTTTAGAAGCGACTGGGTCAGCTTTTACAAAATCATCATCTGTCATCACCACATAATTGCCGTCTTCAAACTCAAAAGCCTTTACAATGTTTTCCCAAGGCACTTCCTCACCAGTCACTTCGTTAACCCTTTTATATTTAACTTTATTTTCATCCCTAGAATCAATATAGTTAAATTTCAGCTCGTTGGAATCTTCTGCAGAATACAAGCTAATTGGAATATTTACGAGCCCAAAAGATATTGCACCATTCCATATAGATCTCATAAGATCCATCCTTTCTATTTAAACAAAATATTTCGTAAACAGCTTTCTAAACTATATTTATACCCCCCTTAAGACAAAAAAAATCAAGCACCGACACTTCGCGATTGTCGATACTTGATATCATAATTTGATTATATGTCATCTATACTTGCGTTCACGTCATGTATGCGACAGTTCTACTTGAATTTACATATCTTTAAACGCTTTTAATAGCCTGAGCAGTTCTAAAACATCTTCCTTTGGCGTTGCCCATGAAGTTACAAATCTCGCCTCCATGTTATTTGCATCATATGGATGCTCCGCTTCGTAGTAGCAAAGTTCTGAGAGCTTTTCATGAACGTTGTTAGGAAGGATCGTAAAAATCAGGTTTGTCGATGGATATGTCACCAGATCATAACCTAACTCAATGATGCCATTTTTTAATAGGCTCGCCATCTCGTTGGTGTGTTTTGCCATTTCAAAATAGAGATCATTTTCAAATAGAGCTTTAAACTGAACACCCAGCAGTCGGCCTTTTGCAAGAAGTGCCCCTCTCTGTTTGATCGAAAACCTGATGTGCTCTTTCAGAATATCATTGGTGATAACAAGCGCTTCACCAAATAAGATGCCATTTTTTGTACCACCAATCG
>CAYLNI010000246.1:1135-1406 GCA_964384705.1 uncultured Fusibacter sp. | reverse complement strand
AAATGCATCGGCCAAATTCGCAACATCTTCGATCGTCATATCGTTGTCAGCACAAGTCAACGCGTTGGCTAGTCTTGCGCCATCAAGGTAAAGATAAAGCCCATACTTATCGCAAGTTTTTCTTAAGTCTTCAAGCATCGCTTTAGTGTAGATGGTACCCGTTTCAGTCGCATTTGAGATATAGACCAATTTTGGCAATACCCAGTGCTCATCAGCATGCTTCACAATGGCAGCCTCAATCATAGCTGTAGTCAGCAACCCATCCTTAGAT
>CAYLNI010000246.1:0-1125 GCA_964384705.1 uncultured Fusibacter sp. | reverse complement strand
GCTGATCAATGAAATTATAGTTAATCGTTCGTCTTACAGAAATAATCTTATGACCAGTTGCTTCTATAGCACCCGTTTCGTGAACGGATATATGGCCAAGATCTGTTGCTATCACTGCCTCGTAAGGTCTTAAAAAATGAGCGATAGCGATGGTATTTGTCTGAGTGCCCGTTACCAATAAATGCACATCCGCATCCGGTCTACCGATTCTGCTTTTTATGCGCTTTATCGCATCACCTGTGATATCATCAACACCATAGCCAACGTGCTGTTCTCTGTTCGTTTTGATGAGTGCTTCCAGTACTTTCTTGTGTGCACCCTCAGAATAATCATTCATGAAATAAAGCATTTTGAATCTCCTTTATACTTAATGTCTATTGACTTTCTGCCAACTCTTTTATACACGCCAAAGCTTTAGGAATGCTGGAAGTAAACATTTCTACAAGATCCTCTGGCACATCTGTTTTAGCGACTAGTGTCGTTATACCATTTATTTGTGTAAGTGAATAACTCTCTGTCAGCCCAGACCACTCTTTTTCACGTGCCTTCTGACCACTTTCTTGCGTGTCAGCATAATGCTTGAAGAATACGTACTCATTTGGAATCATCTTCTCGATTAAACTTGTCACACCATAACCATTTACAGATGAAATGAACTCAACCTTATTGCCTTCTTTCATCTCTCCCTTCATATAGGTACCTTCGTCAATATTATTAGCCCAGTCACGGAATGTTTTATCCTCCCAAAGCGTTGACCAGACCCTTTCTTTGGCAGCATTAATTTCAATCGAAAATTGAAGTTCTTTCATACTTTCCTCCAGAATCATAGGCTTTTATCGCGATTGCTGGACAACAATTTGTCCAAATAAATCGACTTAAACTGTTTGCTTGCCATAGCCTGCTTTAAAGGCGGTAATTTTAGAATAACGCCTAAAACTGCAGCCATCGCGCGATGATTGGCAAATGCTTGGTTATCAAATACTAGATTTTGAAGCGTTCCCTTCTCTATGGCTTGCATAACAAATCTATGGGTGCTATTCACTGGCGTTATGATTTGAACCTCTCTTCGCGTGAGTTCAATCGCTTTTATAGTGCAGCTTCGCACACACACACCACAACCTAGAC
>CAYLNI010000245.1:0-3533 GCA_964384705.1 uncultured Fusibacter sp. | reverse complement strand
TATTATTTATTAATATATTAAATATGATTTATATTGTTGGCGCGAAAATATTTATTCCAATAAACTATGCTCTAATTTGGGTTTTTACGAAGAATGAAATGATTGCTATGAAAGTTACTATACTCTTTGTTTTCAATATAACTAGTTTTGTAACACACTATGTAATTATAAGAATACTTCCAGTTACTTGTGAAATTGAAGGAACTTATAAAGATGCAATTAGAATTAAATTTATCAAAAAACAGATATTATTAGAAAATTGAAACTTCCCTTAACACGCCGATTCCACCATTTCCCTTGATGTCACGAGTTTTGCGAGGCAAGTCTCGAGACACTTTTTCCGCTAAGGCGTTAAAAGAGGGGGAATTGCGGGAACGTTAGAGGAAATAAAAACAAAGATAAAGCGAACATGGAAAGGAAAATTACTATGAAAAGTATTTTTGATAATGCAATAATTTCAATAAAAATGGGTGTTGAAGATTTTCAGATGGATGATGATCATAGATATTTATCTGCAGTTAGAAATATTTATGCTGGAATTTTACTACTTTACAAAGAAAAGCTTAGACGATTAAGTCCAAGTGGTTCTGATGAAATACTAATAAAAAAAGAAATTCTTCCAGTTCATGATGATTTGGGAAAGCTTATATTTGAAGGAAGTGGAAAGAAAACTGTTGATTTCCAAGAAATAAAAAAAAGATTTGATTCACTTAATGTGAAAACAGAGTGGTCAGAAATGGAAAAGTTACAACGGCTTAGAAATAATTTAGAACACTATTTTGAAACATCAGATCCTAAGCTGGTTAAGGAAGTATTGGCATATACATTCGTAATAATTAGAAATTTTCTTATACATGAATTAGATGAAGAACCACTTGAAGTATTTGGTGAAGAACTATGGGATATTCTCCTTGCAAACAATGAAGTATACATGCAAGAGAAAAAAGAATGTGATTTAACTTTTGATAAATCTGGTTTAGATAATAAACGAACATTATTGTTGAAAGAGTATGAATGTGATAGTTGTACTTCAAATCTATTTGAGCTTTTGGATTCAAGTATGCTAGAAAATACTATTTTGAGATGTAGAACATGTGGCTCTGAAACTACCGGAGAGCATGCAATACTTACGGTTATTAGTAAAATTCATAGTGTCGAAGGATATTTAGAAGTTACAGAAGGATATAATAGTAATTTTTATGATTGTCCTGAATGTAGCAATTTGAGTTACTCATTAGAAGATGATGAATGTATGATATGTAATTACGAACGTGAATACGAATTTTGTGAAAGATGTAATGAAAAACTGACAATTGAAGAACAAATTAATGAAGGATTGTGTAGTTATTGTCAACATCAGTGGGAAAAAATAATGGCAGAATAGAATAAAAATGAATTAATGAGAAAAGATAATCTGAGCAATTACACATAAAATAAAATCAAGATATAAATGCTTTTACTTCATATAACACGACTATTTCTTAAATCACTCTGATGTCACAGCCCTTGTGTGGCGATGTCAGCGCCACTTTTTACACTAAGGCGTTAAAAGAGAGTGACTACGGTAACAGCGGGAAAGTTAGCTGAAATCTAAGGAGGATATTATGCCGTTTGAAAAATATGGTTACTTAGGAACTCAAATCCTTGATATTAAAAACCAAAATATAATTGAAAATAAAGATTTGTTTGAAATTGGATTGGAGACTGTTAGTCTGGCATACGAAATTATGTACTCCACAAACGTTGCAAATGATGATAACAAAAAAGTAGTACTATTAGCTTTATATTGTAAAATAATCGAAAGCTATAATTCGACACTTATTATAAGCAACTATGGTTTGTTGAATGATTCTAGAGCAATTCTAAGAGTTTTTATAGAATCAGTCTTTATTTTTAGTGGAATTATTAATGAAGAATCTCTTTATGATCAGTTCGTAATAAAAGGAGATTATGAGACTTATGAGTTGATAAAAAGAATCCGTAAAAACCCTAATGAATACGGAGAAGATTTAAAAAGTTACATAATGAACAGGGATTTTGAAGAATTGGAAAATATTGTTTTAAATTATAATAAGGATAATTTTACTGCACGTAATCTCGCAAAAAAAGCAAAGATGAATGATGTGTTTTTTTATGTTTATCATAAGCTTTGTGAAGATGTTCATACGAATATAAAATCTTTATTTAGCTATATGGATTGGGACGACAAAATTATAGTTGGATTAAATCCACTTCCAAAATACTCAGATCAAAGATATGTACTAGTCACAACTATTTGGATAATGCTGAGAGCAATGCTAGATATAGATTCCTATCTCAATTTAAACAAAAAAAGTAAAATCGAAGCAATTGAATTGAAATTAAAACCATATTTTAAGACTTCAGCTAACACGCCATTCCCATCACAGAGGTGACAGGAACGGCTGAACGTTATGAGAAATAGTCAAAATTATTCTGGGAGGCAAAATGGAACTGAATTTAGCAAATGGACTTCATTTTCTTACAAACAATGAAAGTTTTGTTGCAGCTATTATAGGCGCAATAGTGGGTGGAATGGCAACTTACTTTTCTGAAATACGATTCAGGAAATCAGATATAAAAAGTCAGGAAAAACACTATGCATCAATGATTTTTAACGACTTGAAAAGTATTAAATCATATGTTGATAATATTAAAGTTGACGATAATAATGTGCCATCAGTTAATATTAGATATTATGAGCAATGGCAAAGTGTAGTAGCGTTTTGCACCTTTTTAAATAATGATGATATTGCATTAATATATGAAATTTATGATAAAGTATACGATTATAATATGATTTATCATGATAAAAAAGTCAAAATATCTTTGTACCAATATGAAGACCTAAGACATTTGATCAATTTATATCACTTTTTTAATAGTGAAAATACAAAAAAATTATTGCAAAAACTACAATTGAAAATCAAATAATCGTATACAGCTTTACCATACAGATTAATAAATTGATAATTTCTGATTACACCGATCTAGTAAATAATAGACCTGTAAAAATTCTTCCTAATAGTGAAATGTTTTGACGTCAGCAATTCTAAGTTGGTATAGTGAAATTTCGACTTGTAAGGTTTTGTAATTTAAATATAGAAAATGATTAGTGGAGGAGTCAATATGGCATTTTTTATTGATGATAGCGGTATGAAGCATAACATTTCGAATTTTAATAATATGGAAATGAGATGTACTTGTGATTCTAAATTTTATACATATTTTAAGAATCTCATAAGAATAGGGTTGAGATGCGGTGCGACACCAATGGTATATAGGTCATCTAATGGAGCTGCTTTTGATGAAACTGTTCAGCAAGGGCGAGCAATTTCATTTTGTGGTTGTATTTGTGAGTTAGATAGGATTAGTAAGAACTATAAGATATATGGTACATTGAATCCTACTCAATATAATTGGCATCCTACCGAGGTAGATAAGGAAACGGGGAAACGTAAGGGGGGTATAACAGATTTCAAAATAATTCACAGATGGTCAAAATGAATAGAAGC
>CAYLNI010000244.1:0-3571 GCA_964384705.1 uncultured Fusibacter sp. | reverse complement strand
AAATGAAAAAAATGGAGCAAAATAATGAAAGCCATAAACGTAATGATTCAAAAAATCAAATCGATATTTAAGAACTCAAAAATGCATTCCAGTAATCAATTTGATGATTATCAGAGATTTCAACAAGCCATAGAAGGTTCTCAGGCAGTCATATGGGAATGGGATGTTGCAAAAGGTGATTCGTTGATGGTTGTGGATGGTGCACTTAATCATGGGGTAGGTACAGTCTTTTCCCAATGGTCAGATGTAATTCACCAAGATGACGTTCAAATTCTAAGGAATTATAAAGAACTGTGCATTATGGGCATTTGCACTCAATTTGAATGTGAGCATCGCGTCAAAAATAGCAAAGGTGTTTTCAGATGGATGATCACAAGAGGTAAAGTCATCTTCGATCAGAACCTATCTATTATAAAAATTGTTGGGATGTCACTAGACATCACAGCTAGGCGCAAGGAAGATGTCAAGCTACAGGAGAAGGCAACACGAGATAGCTTGACAGGTTTGTTAAATCGCGATGCGTTCGCTGAGAAAGTCAAAGATAATATTGCATTTATTAAAGGTTCTAAAATGAAAGCAGTGGTACTTTTTATGGATTTAGATGGATTCAAAACAGTGAATGATACTTGGGGACACGGTGTCGGGGATGCTGTGCTCATTGAGACGGCATTACGTTTAAAAGGATGTATCCGTGGAAAAGATTCGATTGCACGTTTGGGCGGAGATGAGTTTGGGATTTTAATTGAGGCTATTGAGCATATCGAAGAAGTACAAATTATTATTGATAGAATTCATAGATCCTTTGAACCGTCATTTCAAGTGGACAATAATATCGGTTACATTTCAATCAGTATTGGTACTGCAGTAATACCAGATGATGGTATTGCAATTGAATCATTGATGAGATGCGCTGATATGGCGATGTATCAGTCGAAACGACAAAGAAAAACCAATTAGGTCATAACAGAGCAGGGTGAATAAATGAATGAAACAGATTCGATATTAAGAATTATGAAAAAAAGATTGAAAATTATATTCATATTGTCACTTACGATGATAGCCAGTCTGATGGGTATCATTTTTTCTGGGACACATTTAAATAATGAGTATCAAAATTTCAACCTAGAAATGAGAAAGCATATACATTACTCGAGGCAAATGACAAGTATTGCCATTGACCTTAATAAATTGCAGTTTGAGGAATCAATGGCTTTAAACCCAAAAATTGAAGCTGAGACTGAAAACACACGATATAAATTAATACAGTTATTGGGTCAAGTAGATAAAGAACTTCAGCTGTTGACTCAAAGGAGTCATGAGTTCGATTCAATTTTTTTGACCAATGGAGCGAGTAGGCAGACGTTTCGAAATTCAATAGGTGAACTTAAAAGTCTATGGTATCCATTTCGAGAAGCTATATTAATCATTGCAGATGGCAATTTTAATGAGGCGGAAAGGTTCAGAGCCATAAACTATATAGAAAACAATTTTGATGCACTTTATTCGAGTAGCGATAAAATAGCCGAACAAGCTTCTGAAATGACGAAAGAGAAAGATTTTATGAGAATTGTACTTTCATGTGGTCTTTTAATTGTGGCTTTTTCGGTTGTTATCATTCAATTTATTTATATTTTCCGACAGGTGATTTTGCCTCTTGAAGCTGTCTATAAGGAAATTAAACTTGTAGGTGTCAGCAAAATGACGGTGGATATTCAGCCAAGTTCAAGAAACAAGCACGTATATCCAATTATACATGAAATAAATTTCAAACTCCAAAAACTCGGATGGCTGATCTCAATGATACAAAATGTCAATAAAAACGAGAATTTTTATGATGTCTTACAGTTTATGTATACATCCTTTTCAGCCTTTATACCGCTTAATCATATTGGTATTGCTCTTATAGAAGATGATGATAAAACGGTAAGTTTTGCTTATGGTATATCCGATCAAGCGATGGCACAAATGACAGAAAAGATGTCGTCCTACAAGGTGCCTCTTGAAGAAACAAGCTTACAAAGCATCTTGGATTCTGGAAAACCTAGAGTCATCGAAGACCTTGTAGCATATGTTCTCAACAGACCGCAAAACTATTACAATCACATTCTGCTTCAGTATGGCATCAAGTCTTCTATCACCATACCGCTCAAAATTAATAATAGTGCTTTTGGTTTTGTGTTTTTTTCAAGTAAACAAGTCAATGCGTACAATGAAGAACACGCCCAGTTTCTTGAGGTGTTGGCTGACAGCATAGCTATCAGTTTCAATAAAAACATCATTATTAATGAAATATTGTATGGAAATAGTT
The DNA here is from genome assembly GCA_964384705.1 of uncultured Fusibacter sp. Taxonomy (GTDB): domain Bacteria; phylum Bacillota; class Clostridia; order Peptostreptococcales; family Acidaminobacteraceae; genus Fusibacter_C. The sequence goes on along the minus strand of CAYLNI010000244.1, from coordinate 1,263 downwards.
TGGCACTTGCAAAGCTTGCAGAATCTAGAGACCACTTCACAGGAGAACATTTGATTCGTATCAAAACATATACGAAAATGATTACCCAATTCTTAGCCACTGACAGTAAATACAAAGAGGTCATTGATTATCGTTTCATTCAAGACATAGAAAAGTATAGTGAGCTTCATGATATTGGAAAAGTAGCTATCGAAGATGGCATACTATTAAAACCTGGTAAATTGACTGAACTAGAGTTTGAAATCATGAAAAAGCATACTCTATATGGCGGACGTGTTTTAAGAGATGCTGACGCGAGTATCCAAAAAGGGAGAAGTAAAATATTTCAAATGGGCATAGAAATTGCAGAATGTCATCATGAAAAATGGAATGGCGGCGGCTATCCGCACGGAATAAGTGGTGATAGTATACCACTTAGCGCAAGGATTGTTGCTGCTGCGGATGTATTCGATGCACTTACCAGTGAGCGCCCATATAAAAGAGCTTTTTCATTTGAAGATGCTTTCAAGATATTGCAGGATGGAAGAAGTGAGTCGTTTGATCCTGAAATTATTGATGTGATGATTAAGAATAAAAGTGCCTTTGAAATGACTTTGTTAAAGTTTAAAACAGAAGACGCAACAACGGTGTCATAGTTATGTTTATAAAAGCTTTATTATGGAGGAAAGTATGTTTTATTTTGTGAAAAAAAATTTTATGTTAAAGTTGATGCTTCAAATATGTCTATTAATAACGATTGTGGTGGTAGGTATTGGGGGCGTAAGTTATTGGAAGGCTTCAAGCGTCATCAATCAGACTTATGAATCAAAAATTGATGTTACGGAAACACTTGTTACATTAAGGTATGCTATTTTAACGACAGGCATTTTATTACTTTCTTTTGCTGTGTTTAGTTCACTCTTAATCTCCAGAGCCTTTGGCAATAAGGTAAATACAATACTGAAGGCGATGAATGATGCAAGTGATGGTGATTTATCTGTTGAACTCAGTAGAACACCAATATCTTCTGGTGATGAAATTGATCAGATCGACTTAGCTTTCAACAAAATGATTGCAAGCTTTCGACAATTTTCTAAGGATATCATAAAATCAACTGAAGAGCTTTCAATTTCAAGTCAGCAACTTGCATCAACGTCTGAGGAGGCAGGTCGAGCAGCTGAAGATATTACCTTGGCGATTCAAGATGTTTCAGAAGGCACAGTTTTTCAAGCCAATCATGCAAACGAGGCACAAAAACATGTACATCAAATGGCAGAAACTATT
>CAYLNI010000243.1:1482-3591 GCA_964384705.1 uncultured Fusibacter sp. | reverse complement strand
CCTTGCCATAAAACTGTAGAAAAACGTCGTCCTCACATTCATACTCGACAACTGGAAAAAACATCCCCTTTGGACAGATTTCCAAAAACCGATGCTCCATGTCTTTTTTCGCTTCAATAATCTGTTCTGACGACAGATGCTCAAGCATACGGGGGTCATCGAAATTTTTAAGCAGATCAACATGAATATCCATCAAATAGACCCGGTTAATCTGAAACCAAAGTCGCTCACCTGTTTTTGCATCGCTGAACCAAATTTTGTCTTGATCGTCTTCCCCAATCGTAAGTGTCACCGGTTGCTCCACCAAATGTGCCACAGTATGGGGTCGCATAACAAAACGCAACTTTGATTTTGGATTTGGCTTTGGCTTAATGGTACAATCCCCATCAACGCGTAATTTTATACGTGTCAAAAACATTTCTTCAAAATCAATATCTTCTATCCCAATTGCTGCCCAACCTGACTTTAGAAATTCATATAGCGCAATCGACCCTTCCCATTCATGTGCACCTAATCGGCGACTTTCTTGACCACTCACTTCGAACGAACAATCATCCACCACAACAGAACCGACATGACTTAGTGGGTTATAGTCTTCATGTTTCCCGCTCCGACGCATCAACTCTCGATTGGTAAAACGCGCTCTGACGTCTGATTCTGGCATGCGTTCTGCGTTAATTCTCTCGTCGTGATGAAGCGCAAAAAGTGACCACTGGCCATCGTTTCGCTCGGCACCAATGACATGACAAAGCACGCCATTGACTTCAAATGCTTTTTCAAGCACGAAGCGTTCTGTTTTAGGTGCAAAAAAACTTTTTAAAAGGCCTATATTCATATTACCTACTCGCCTCCTTTAGCCAACATCCGGAATAGTGGCCAAACACTTGATCATGACCACACTCTTATAATTGGTCTCATTCCATTTGATGGTTTCAATATAGCGATAGCCCCTTTTATCATAATAATGAATCAAATGATAAGCCGTTTCCGCTGTATCAAGCGCCAATTCAGTTATGTTTTCAATGCCCTTTGCCTCATGTTCAATTAAGTTTTATATACGCACTTACTTGTTCTATTTTTTATTTACTTCTAAATGTATATACAATCTCTATTTTTCTTGATTAGGATTAAGCAAGTAATAAAAATCTTCATGATATTTTGGAAGTAGTGGTACTCTAAAATGATCTGATATAATAAATCCTAATTGAGGGAACGAAAATTCTATAAATGAGTAATTTAGTTCTGAATTATATTTTTTCCATTGTTTAGTTAGCAAGTTTTTAAACTCATTTATATCAGATTCTATTGTTAGGTTTGTGACAGATAAGCCTGATTCATATGGTGTATGTGAATTTTTATAATAAAAATCAGTATATTTTGAATCAGGATACCAGTATTGTAAATTGAGGTTAGACAAATTGCTATTAATATATACTTTGAATTGCTCGTATTCAACTTTCATATCTAACATCGACATCCACATAAATAGTTGAAAAATCATTAATGATGTTTTGGGTTCATATTTTTCTTCAAAATAATGTAGAGCGATTAGCTTTTCATCATCGGTGGAAAGCATAGGAAAAATTTTGTTAACGTTGTAGTTAAATTGCAAAGCACTAACAATATTACTCAACCATATAGAGACATCTTTTTTTCGGTCGCTTTGTGATAATACAATAGTTGCCATAGAAATTTGATCTATTTGATCGTCTGTTACTGGAATCTGAGAAGAGGGGTTATTACAGATGATAGCCATTAACAGATTTATAGCATGATTGTACTCCTTATTAAAAAGTTTGTCTTTTCCAAGAGATAAAGTCATGAAATGGAATGCTATGGTTGAAACTCTTGATATTTGCTCAAAGACGATTTTTGTGTATTCTACATAATTTCTTGTAGCTTGTGAAAAACCATGCAAAGTATTGCAATGTGGAGTAATATTGTTTAGGTAATCAATATAAATTCGATTTTGAGATTTTAATAGCTTCATGAATTCATTTAGTTTTGTTGTATTGGTTTGAGGAGATTTGTTAAATATATCATCATATTCAAATTTTTCCCACAGGCGAATTAATGCATGATTTATAGAAACATAGCCCGGGAAGGTAT
>CAYLNI010000243.1:0-1451 GCA_964384705.1 uncultured Fusibacter sp. | reverse complement strand
CAAAACTCCACTTTCACGATCGTTACTTTTTGTTTCTTATACTTTTGTTAAGTTTTTTAGTATTCATAATATCAATTTTTTCTACAATACTTTCTATTAGATCAAAAATATCTTTGTAATCGTAGTCTTTAATATCAAGAAATGCTAAGGCTTTACGAATGTACTTTTGCATTTCTTCTGGGAATAAATACTCGTTTAACAAATTGTCATTGATCAACTGTGATAGGGTATTACCACCCCAGAAATCACAACTAATTCGAGTGGTTGAATTTCTTTTAATATAGCCTTTCCAATTAGGTAGTACAGTTTGATCCATTTCACCATTGGTGCAAAGTATAATTTTTATTAGATAATCTTTGTAGTGTTCTTCCAGCATAGAATCTAAATATACTTCGTTGATATCATTTAGTGATTGTCGAACGGCTTGTGGACCAGAGTCCCAAACATCTCTTTTTATATCACCTTGCTTGATTACGAATAGATAAATTGTCTTCCCTAAATCGTCTTTTAGTTTTCCCATGGCTTTTATGTCAACACCGTATTGTCTTGCGCCAATTTGAGGTTTATCTAATGGAATTAGTCCAATTGAAAGCAATAAATCATTTAGCAAAGAATCAAGTTCCTCCGATTCTTTTAACATGCTTAAGTATTCTCTAATAACTAATATCATAATATAATATCCTCTTTTCTTAGATTTAAATTTATTATTCTATGATATTGAAAACTTAATGGATCAATATAATAACCTCTAGGCATTTCTGTTGAAAATGATGAATGAAGCATACCAGATGCTTCTGAAAAATCTCCTTCATATTGATGTGCCCATGCTTTACCATATTTAATAGTGACTGTACTAAAGAGAGATAATAAAGGGCTTCTATTAGAGGATTGATTTGAGATTCTATTAAATCGATATTGATTTTGTTTGTTATAATAGCGAATAATATTATCTGATACTTTCGCTTCCTTTAGAGTGGATAGTGATTTCAATTTAGAATTATAAGAATTCCAATGTTCTTGAATAGCCTTGATGAATTCTACTTCATTAGCAGTAGCAGTTATTAATTTATCATTTAAAAAAGTGTTGGTAAATCCTGGATAGTTGAAAATTACATATTCTTTGAATAGCTTTTTTAACTCGTCCTCGAGTCGTTTATTCATATGCTGATACTTAATCATTGAATATAGTAAATTGCACATTTGCTTATAATCACCAGCTAGTACAGTAATCTTTCTAGCAACAAACACAAAATCAATTTCCAAATATTGATTTAGGATATCTAAGTTTAATTCTAAGCAATGGCTATTATTTATCGAAATTTCATGTAACCAAAATGAAGTTTCTGCTTGATAATTATAGTTATCATTAACAATCCATTGAGTTAGGGTGGCAAGCTCTTCAGTACGCCCATAAAAAATACTAGACTCTGGTGCTTCTCCCCAATCTTGAA
>CAYLNI010000242.1:0-3660 GCA_964384705.1 uncultured Fusibacter sp. | reverse complement strand
GGGTACTCAGTAACATTTAAAAGATATAAAAATATTTAGAACAACCCCTCCTAGAAAACTTCGTTTTCCTATGTCGGGTGAGACAAAAAGCGTTGCTTTTTGCTCATTAATGCGGAAGTGGCTCAGTGGTAGAGCATCGCCTTGCCAAGGCGAGGGTCGCGAGTTCGAATCTCGTCTTCCGCTCCAATTAAAGATTTTGCGAACATATTGACATATGTTCGCTTTTTTTATTTAATAAGTATATAGTTTAGGTTTTATATTATCAAAGTACGCAGAAAAAGAAGAATTAAGGAGAAATTATATGACTGAACTCAAGAAGTACTTTCCTTTGGTGGCATTTTCAATTTTACTTTTCTTAGGATTATCTAATCTAGGTAAGGTACTCGGGTTTTTATCAAATATCATATCTGTTTTTATGCCATTGATCCTTGGTATAGCCATAGCATTCGTATTGAATCTTCTTCTTAAAATAATTGAAAACAAAGTGCTAACTAAGATGAAGCCACTTAAAAACAATAAATTAATACAGAAGAACAAACGCTTAATATCAATTCTAGTTACTTATTTGTTCACGATATCAGTTATAACGCTTATTATTTTATTCATTATACCCCAGGTTGTAGCGAGTGCAAAAACTCTAGTTGAAAAATTGCCAGAATATGGTGAAAATATAATGGTTTTAGGAACAAAGGCCTATAATTATTTTGGACTATCTGAAGACACATTAAAACAATTGTTTGAAAATTTTAAAGACATGTTTGTTAGCCTATCTGAATTTACTGCAAACACTTTACTGAAGGTACTGAGTGTAACACTGAACATCACTTCTGGTGCCTTGAGTCTATTCTTAGGATTAGTTTTCTCAATTTATATTTTAGCGCAAAAAGAAAAGTTAATTGAAATTGTTAGTAAAATTAATCGTGCGATAAACAGTAAGAAAGTTGCTACGTACTTATCGGATCTTGGTGTGGAAAGTACGATGATTTTTTCAAAATTTGTCGGTGGCCAAATTATTGAAGCCATGATACTTGGTTCACTTTGTTTTATTGGTCTATTGATATTTGATATTCCATATGCACCATTGGTAAGTGTTTTGATTGCCATAACTAGTTTAATTCCTGTTGTTGGTGCTTTCATTGGAACAGTCCCTTCAGTATTGATTATCGCGATGGAAAGTCCAACAAAAGCATTGTTCTTCATTATCTTTATTTTAATCTTGCAACAACTTGAAGGAAATATTATTTATCCTAGAGTCGTTGGCGGCGCTATTGGTATCGGTGGATTCTGGGTTTTTCTGGCAATAACAGTAGGCGGCGGATTGTTTGGTATTGTGGGCATGCTATTGGGCGTACCTGCGATGGCAATTTTATATTCAGTTGTTAGAAAAGCTGTAAATAACAAGTTGAATATTGCGGATAAACCAACCAATATTAACGCGAAGCATGGTGCTGCCCATAAAGCGAAGTAAAATTTGAACTGTTAAGTTGCTTTCAAAACGTAAATGCGGGTATAGGTTTTATGTCCATACTAAAGCGGCTAAAGGTGAGCTTATGAATGATTTAATTGATGAAGTCAAATGTATCGTTGCCAATGAATTAAAAACAAACATTAAAGAGATTGTGCCTTGTGGTAATCATGATTTAAACAGGAATCTAGTATATAGGGTCTTTGTCGATGAGACGAGTTATATCGTAAAAGTATTCTATAAAAAGCATAAGGTAGATCGTGAGCTTCAAGTAATTCCTCTATTTGAAAACGACAATCCACTCAGAATTCTCGCTAAAGGTGTCATGGACAACGGTTATGAATGGTTGATGTACAATTACATTGATGGATGGCTTTTTGATCATATTATTGATGACCTTGATTTAGATCAGCTTCGATTTCTCTTTTATCAAATAGGCATGAAAACCGCTAGACTGCATACGATTAAGACGTTTGACTATTTTGGAGACTGGCAAGCAGATAAACAAAGTCCATTGAACGACTATAAGGCATTTGTTATCAAGGATTGCGAAAGAATGGCGGAAAACATACTGTCTCAGGATTTGTCTGAATTTAAGTGTCTCGTTGATGCCATTGATAAAATGCGAAGTGAGTATGCAACTATTAGAGAGTTAAAAGTAGGAAGACTTTGTCATCGCGATTTGGATGGTAGAAACATACTCATTAAAGTAAATTTGACTGATGGCCTGAAGCTAGAGGCGTTTTTAGACTTCGAAAAATGCGTTGTATTCAATGAATACTTAGATATCATAGGTTTTTATAGACGGTATTTTATAGATCAACCTAAGCTCATTGAACCCTTTTTCAAAGGATATCGTGAAGTGCTCGATGTAGACGATAGCTTTAATAGCGAACTTAAATTCAATTTATATCGTGCGGGAATTGATATATGTAGTTGGGCAAGGGAAGTCTCGGAAGAATTTTTCCAAGATACACTAAAATATCTAGAAAAATTGAAAGCGTTTGATCAAAATATGGTTCAACTTTACATGAAATAAAAAAGCTTAAGTATTGAAATTTGCCTATTGTTGGCGTGATTTCATACTTAAGCTTTTCTTTTGTGATCAATCAATTATTACGTCACTACATACTGATCAAACGTCGAGCAATCCATTTAAATTGAAATAGTTGTGTACTTCTTCAAGGGCGCGTTTTGCCTGAGACTGATCGATAATACATGATATTTTGATTTCTGAAGTCGAAATCATTTCTATGTTAATACCTAATTCATAAATTTTGCCAAACAATCCAGATGCAATTTTAACATCCGATGTAATGCCTGTACCTACGATAGACAATTTGGCGACATCTTTTTTAACGACAACTGGTGAGGCACCTACTTCATCCACATAAGCGTTGATAGTTGGAAGGATGCGCTCGATATCTTCATTGGGCACAGTAAATGAAATGTCGTTAAAGCCGTCATGGTTCAAATTCTGTAGGATCATGTCGATGTGTACATTGAGATTAATCAATGATGAGAATAACTTGTATGCGATACCAGGTCTGTCTGGTACGTTAGGTACAGATATTCTCACAATATCCTCATCTAAAGTGACACCTCTTACTTGTGCTTTTTCCATTTCCTTCACCTCAATAATTTCTGTCCCGTTTGATGTAAAATCAAAAGCCGATCTTACGACCAAGGGCATTTTGTTTTTTCTAGCCAATTCGACGGAGCGTGGGTGCATAACACCTGCTCCAAGCTTAGCCATTTCTAACAACTCGTCATAGCTTATCGTTTCTAGTAGACTTGCATTCTTGACGATTCTTGGATCGGTCGTATAGATCCCTAGAACATCAGTATAAATCTCACATTTAACTGAGTCAAGTGCAACAGCTAGTGCAACTGCCGTCGTATCTGAGCCACCGCGTCCCAGAGTGGTGATATCACCAATGAGGTTGTGCCCTTGAAAGCCAGCGACGATAACGACTTTGTCTTGTGACAGCTCGTTTTTTATTCGGTCTGTATCAATAAAATCAATTTTTGCCTTGGAATAAAAATCATCTGTTTTTATGCCGCCTTGGGTACCTGTCAGAGAAACCGCTTGGTGTCCCAGTGCATCAATGGCCATGGCTAGAAGCGCAATTGTCGTTTGCTCACCAGACGCTAAAAGCATGGCCATCGCTCGTGTTGATGGATACGGGGTTATC
>CAYLNI010000241.1:0-3661 GCA_964384705.1 uncultured Fusibacter sp. | reverse complement strand
GTATACGAATACGTTTTGAAAGGTGACTCGGGTTTTCATTTGAATACGGATCATCTCTCAAAAGCGATAAGTAACGCGAGATGCGACGCTCTGTTTCTCTGCAATCCAAACAATCCAACGGGACAATTATTTACAGTTGCTGAAATTGAGTCCATCTTGGAAAGTGTGGAAGTGGACCAGTTTTTACTAGTCATAGACGAGTCTTTTATTGAATTTAAAGATAGACCATTGCATCATGAAGCGATGAAAGACTTGATGGGGCGTTATAATATTTTGATCTTACGATCGATGACTAAGACGTTTTGCGTACCTGGACTACGGATTGGCTATTTGTTTGGTAGTGAAAAAAGCACCAAGCTTGTCAGCAAATTTAGGGATCCTTGGGCTTTGAACCTTTTTGCACTCGAGAGCATTCCCTATTTCTTAAATGATAAGCGACACTTAAAGCAACTACAAGATTGGTGTGAAGAGGAGTCGGCATATATGAAAGCACTGCTCTCGAAGCTTGAACGCGTTGAAGTGTTTGACGGGCATGCAAATTTTGTCCTTTTTAAACTCAATCACTCGAATCCTACGCAATGGCATGAGTCATTAATCGAAAAAGGGTTTTATTTACGGACCTGTTTGGACTTTACTGGCCTTGATGCCCAATACTTTAGAATCGCAATAAAAGATAGACAATCAAATAAAGCATTATTAGATGCTATGAAGGAGACCCTAATATGAGACTCAAAAATAAAGCACTCTCAATCTTACTAGTAATGGTATTACTTATATCCGCATTGCCAATGTCATTTGGCGCATCCGTAGATTTCAATGGCGTCGTTAAAAAATCGACAACAGAAAGCCTTTATGAAAGAACGATGATCTCAACGGATTCTTTGAAAGATTATGGTTTGAAGACAACGATAGCAGGCAACACCATAAAACTGACGAATGGCAATGTCACATTTACGTTTACAAATAACTCTAATGTCGTGAAGGTCAACACGGCAACCATGACGCTCGATTCAAAACCGTATTTTAAAGACAAAGTGGCATTTGTTCCAATGAAGTTCATCTTTGAAACACTTAACAACACTGTGGGATATAGTTCAGCAACAAAGCAAATCACAGTTAAGTACAAAGGCAATTTCGTATTTCCGATTACAATTAAAGATGGCACTAAAGTCTATAAATTCACAAAACCTGCAAAGCGCATCGTTTCATTGGCACCATCTATTACTGAGATCCTCTTTGCAATCGGTGCAGGCGATATGGTCGTTGGTCGTACAAAATACTGTACGTATCCAGCTCAAGCGGCTTCAGTCAAATCCGTTGGAACGCTATATGAGCCCGATTTAGAATCGGTCATCAATCTCGATCCAGACGTCGTTATCGCTGCAACACATATGAATGAGGATGTCATGAATGCCCTCACAAAGGCCAAAATTTCAACTTTAACACAAGAATCACCAGCAAAAATCGACCAAATTTACACGTTGATTGAGCAATTAGGTCGTTTGACAAATAAAACCTATGAATCACGTGCATTGGTTTCGTCTATGAAAAGTAAAGAAGACCGCATCAACAATATTATGAAGGCGATTCCAGCATCAAAGCGTAAAGCGGTCTACTATGTCGTCGGTACTGGAAAAAGCGAATATACAGCTGGCAAGCAGACTTTCATCCATGAAATTTTGGTAGGTACAGGTCTTATAAATGTCGGTTCTGATGTGGATAAATGGTCATATAGCCTTGAGAAACTAATCGAACATAATCCTGAGTACCTAATCGGTGCGGATTACAGCTTCAAGGCGATGAAGGGTAGCAAAAACTACTCGAGTTTGACGGCCTTAAAAACTGGAAAGACAATTGAAGTGGATACTAATGTATTTTCTATCCCAGGACCACGTATTATGGACTACAGCATGAAGACGCTTATAGAAAAATTATATCCGGAGCTTGCTTATCAACTTAGATTCTAGGAGCGCACATGGAATATGGCATGAAGAGAAAATCCAATTTAATAAAAATCGTATTGCTTGTTATCGCACTCATTGGGTTTGCAACATTTTCAGTTACACAGGGGTCTGTGAGGATCCCTGTTTCAAATGTTGTCAGCATCATTTTTTCAAGTGAAGCGAAAGACGTGATAAAGCCTGCACACATATTCATCGTCGAACATGTGAGATTGCCTAGAATCCTATTGTCGGCAAGTGTCGGCGGGATGCTCGCAGTGATTGGAACCGTCTTTCAAGCGCTCTTTAAAAATCCAATGGCGGACCCTTATGTGATGGGTGTCTCTTCCGGTGCGGCTTTTGGTGCGACAATAGGGATCGTTTTTGGCGTAGGTGTTTCACTTGCTGGTTTGAGTATCGTGTCTATGATGGCCTTTGCGGGGGCGATGCTCACCATGTTCATCGTGTATACACTCGCATCAGTCGGCGGTAAGATATCCACGACTGGAATCCTATTGGCTGGTATTGTGGTCAACGCGCTGTTGTCTTCGATGATTTCTTTCATTATGATCGTGTACCACAATGAAATCGATCGCATCGTAACTTGGACGATGGGGAGTTTCAATGCGGCTTCATGGGACCATGTCAAATTGATCATCCTCCCGATGTTCTTTGGCGTAGCCTATATGATTAGCCTCTCGCGAGAGCTCAATACGCTGAACTTAAGCGAAGAGGATGCGAAAAATATGGGTGTCGATGTAGATCGTATAAAAAAAACTGCGCTAGTTGTCGCTTCGTTGCTTGCCGCATTTTCTGTTTCTGTCAGCGGTATTATAGGCTTTGTTGGGCTTATAGTCCCTCATTTTTTTAGAATGATATTTGGATCAGATCACAGAATACTTTTACCAGTTTCATTTATTGGTGGTGCATTGTTCATGCTAATATGCGACACGCTCGCTCGTAGTGTGTTGCCTAACATGGAAATACCTGTAGGCATTATCACTTCAATTATTGGCGGGCCCTTTTTCTTGATGCTGCTTCATAAGCACAAGAAAAAAATGGAAAATTAATAAGATGGAAATGGAAAATTAGTGAGAAAAAATGGAGAATTAATGTTGATGAGAACGGAAAAATAGTGAAGTGGGAGGTGAGAAAATGATTCAAGTGGATACACTAAAATTCAGTTATGGCAAAGAGGAAATTTTAAAGCAAATCAGTTTTGAAGTGAGCAAAGGCAGCTTTGTCAGTGTCATCGGACCAAATGGCTCCGGAAAAACCACACTACTGAAAAATCTTTGCAAATTGCTTAATCCTGATGAAGGTCATATAGCAATCGATCAAAAAAATCTGACACATTATAAGGCAAAGCCCTTGGCAAAGACCGTTGCCGTTGTCCATCAAGGGGCAAACAGCACCTTTGATTTCAATGTCGGCGAAGTCGTTTTAATGGGCCGCTATCCCTATTTGAAGCGTTTTCAAAGTGAATCTTCGGAGGATCTTGAGATTGCGAATAAGGCGATGCATCAAACTGAGACGTTTCATTTAAGAGATAAGAATCTACACGGCATCAGTGGCGGCGAACGTCAACGTGTGATGATCGCGAGAGCATTGACCCAACAACCGGATCTGCTTTTACTAGATGAACCAATTTCACACCTCGATATCAAATTTCAACTTGAGATACTCAAATTGTGTAAATCGCTTAATCAGACCAAAGCCAT
>CAYLNI010000240.1:1855-3663 GCA_964384705.1 uncultured Fusibacter sp. | reverse complement strand
TACACCTTCTGCAACAACTTCGCAATCAAGTGCATTAGCGATTCTTACGATGGACATAAATAGTGAATAGGCAGTGGCATCTGTGACGATGTTATCAATAAATGACTTGTCGATCTTTATTTCATCAAATTTGATTTTAGAAAGATAATTTAAAGAGGAATAACCCGTACCAAAATCATCTAGTGAAATCTTCATACCTAAACGCCTGATCTCGTTGATTCTGTTTTGAACGAGATTAAAGTCACTGATAAAAACATCCTCAGTGATTTCCAAAATGACCGTACTCGGATCGATGGCGCGTTTTTTGATATTCTCATCCATGAATGCGACAAAATCGTCGTTAAAAAACATGATTGGTGAAATATTAATAGAGACGGATACTGATTCACCATATAGAGATTGAAGCTTTGGCATGTCGTCAAGCGACTTTAAAACGATCATCTGACTAAACGCCGTCATGAGGTTTGCTTTGTATAGTAATGGAATAAACTCGTCTGGGCTTATGTTCCCTATTTCTGGTACATGCCAACGCGCTAAGCTCTCTACACCATAGACGCGACCAACTTTAACATCTACTTTACATTGATAGTTAACCGTAAAATCGTCATTTGACAATGCGCGCTCCGCTAGAAGCATGATCTTTGATTCCCGCTCCAGGTTATGATACATTTCAGGATGATATTTGACGATCTGTGTGATTTTATGATTTTTCGCATATTGTAAGGCGATTGATGCCTTTTGATAAATCATATCGTAATCATTGTCTTCTAAACTGATGGCTACAAAACTAAGATAAAATTCCAGCTGATTGACGTAATTTAAAGCTTTCAACTTGGCTTTCAACTGGTCAACATACCGAACGATTCTCTCCTCAACGTGCGCCTCAGATCCCAGACCTAACCAGACGGCGAATTCATTGCCCCCTATTCTCGCTACGATGGTGTCTTCAAGTTGGCTTTCAATAATTTCTTTGCCAATAGCCTCAATGAGTTTGTCGCCATAACTCGATCCATAAATAGAGTTGATTACATTAAAATCCTTGATATCAATCAATAAAAAGGAGCTCTCAGAAGTTAGGCTTTCAAGACGTGCGCTCAATGATACTTTTAAAAAGTATGCATTTGGCAACAAACTAAGAGTGTCATAATAGGCATAGTGTAAAAGTTGGTCGTCTTTCTTGATTAAATTGCTTTGTGCCGTCTCGATTGAATCGATCATCGTATTGAACCCGCGTATCAATGTACCAAGTTCGTCATTGGATCTATAGGGCGGTACAAAACTATAATGGCCTGTTTCAGCATGTTTCATAGCTTCAACCACTTGTATCAAAGGTTTTGTTATATTGAAAATAAATCGATTTGCCAACATATATCCAGCAATCGTGATTAAAGATAATGTTGTTATCGTAATTTGAATGATAGTCATCGCTGCCTTATCAAAATCTGATATATAGGAACCAGCTGTTACAACCCATCCCCAATTGGGATCGAGCTGCGCATAGACGATTTTTTCACCTAGCTTATTTGAATAGGGATACTCCCATGTATATTCTGTAAAGCCACCACCAGACAAAGCTGTTTTTATAGTATCTTGTACGATAAAGACGTCATTTTTTGAATTACTTTTGTCTTTATATAGCCATACATCTTCGCCCTCAAGTGTTGGATGCATGATTTCGATACCTTGTTGGCTGTAAATGATAAAATAGCCATTTTCACCAAAATCGAGAGCGTTGTTGTTCTGTCTGGTGCCATCTTCCCTTAAAGGCCCCATAAGATATATTTTAATGGCTTCTTGTGCATTTTCCA
>CAYLNI010000240.1:0-1741 GCA_964384705.1 uncultured Fusibacter sp. | reverse complement strand
CATTGCATTTCTAGAAACGACATAGCCAGAAATACCGATGATCAAGCAAGCGACAAAGAGTAGCGATGTTGTGAATAAGATGAGTTTTTGACCAAAGGATAACGATTGCCATCTATGTTTCATAAGTACCTCTTAACATATAATTGAGGAAATTGCATAATTCCAATTTAAAATTAATTACACTAATATAACTAGTATATAACATATAAACGCTATCCTCAACGCAAAAAAACCGATATTCCCCACAATTTTGGCGAATATCGGTTCAAAATATCATCTTTCTATAACGTACTGCTCAAATTTCTTAAAGTCAGAAGCACTGCATTCTAAAGTAAGCAATGTTCCTGATTCAGAATACTTTGTATCCATGATGTATGCATAGTCATTTAAATAGGAAAACAGCTTACCATCATCATATGGAATTTCCATCTTGCACCTAATATAATCGTTAAAAACCGATGCTTTGATTTTATCTATGAGCAAATCCAAACCTATTTTTTGCTTTGCAGAAATGTAAACAGCATCTTTCTCAGCTTCTGGAGGCTCTAATTTTGAGAGATCCACTTTATTATAGACGAGTAACATAGGGATTTGATCAGCACCGATTTCCTTAAGTGTTTCCATCGTCACTTCTATTTGCCGTTTATGGTTTTCATTTGAATAATCGATAACATGCAGCAACAAATCCGCATTTTTCACTTCATCAAGTGTTGCTCTAAACGCTTTGACGAGATCATGCGGTAATTCACTGACGAAGCCAACTGTATCTGACAACGTAAAACGCTTGTTATCATTCAACTTGATCAATCTAACTGACGTCTCAAGTGTTGCGAACAACATATCCTTCTCAAAGACGCGTTTAGCGTCATTTTTTGTGTAAATGTCCACCATCGCATTCATGAGCGTTGACTTACCTGCATTGGTGTACCCTACAAGGGCTATGTTTGGTAAATCAGACTCCGCACGTCTTTTACGCTGCGTTGTGCGCTCGGTTCCTATCAGTTCAATTTCTCTGTTGAGTTCATGAATCTTCTGCTCCACTTTCCTACGGTCCAGCTCGAGCTTTTTTTCGCCAACACCTTTATTTTTTGTACCGACACCACCACTTTGTCTACCAAGCGATTCATAGGAACCGATAAGTCTTGGTAACAAATATTGTAGATGCGCAGCTTCTACTTGTAATTTTGCTTCTCGTGTCTTTGCTCTTTTCTCAAATATTTCGAGAATCAAGTTCGTACGATCAACTACACGACAATTGAGTGCTTTTTCCAAGTTTCTCAGTTGAGAAGGTGTCAATTCGTGATTGAAAACGACGAGATCTGCATCAAAGGCCTCAATGGCTATTCTCACGTCATCAACCTTTCCCGAACCCACATAAAACTGAGGTTGGGCACGTCTCAAATTCTGGTCTATTCTAGCCACGACTCGAATATTGCAAGCCTCAGCTAGATTTTCAAGTTCTTCCATTGAATCTTCAAAATCCACGCGTGCGTTTAAGTTTACGCCTACGATAATTGCTTTTTCATAATCCATTTTTTGTGTCATAAATGTTCTCCTTTCGGTGTATCCCGGTTAATTTTTCCGAAACAAATGTCCACCTAAAAGGGTTGCCTTTTAGGATGGCATTTAATCTCTTAGTTTAATGAATGATTTTTGATTTGTATTGAACATGATTTCACCCTCCTAAAATTAAACAAAAAAAAGCTACAAGATTTATATCCTTGCAGCTTAAACAACATCA
>CAYLNI010000239.1:3371-3698 GCA_964384705.1 uncultured Fusibacter sp. | reverse complement strand
GTGATTGTTGGTCCGGAGTTAATCTATCGAGATCATCAAGTGAAAGTAGATATAGCTAAGTACAAAGACCGATATGGCAAACACAATTCGAAATCAGAATCAGACATGTTAAGTTATGTAATCAATATTTATAAAACGCTTATGACTCGAGGAATATTAGGGACGTATATTTATGTTTGTGATGATGGTTTGAGGGCGTATTTGAAAGGGTATTTTTAAATAATTTTAAAACTAATTTAATGATAAACACAAAGGTGCTTATTGATGCATTTAGTGAAATATCAAAAAATAAAAATCATAAGAGCAGAAGCAATGTATTATTAAGAT
>CAYLNI010000239.1:2370-3344 GCA_964384705.1 uncultured Fusibacter sp. | reverse complement strand
TTCTATAAATTTCTGAATGCTGGACAAAAATATAGTAGAAACTTTTTATGTGACTTTTAATTAGTGAAATGAACGGTTGTAGAAATTTAAATAGAGTTTCTGCCGTTGTGTTGCCAACACTATTTGAATAAAAAAAGTTTTTGCTCAGTACATTTACCTAGTTAATAATAGAAGATGGACTTCTGGTCATTGAGGATAAGGGCGGAATAGATGACTTCTCTAATATGTGGATTGTCGTTAAGAGTTTAATGAAGTCAAAATGGTTTTGTGAATGCGTTTCTTCTTGTTATTTTTACGATAACGATGGTACTTTTGAAGAACCTACTTTTGAAGATGTATTGGCGCAGATGTGGAAATATAATGAGTGATAATTAGAAAGCCTTGCAATAATGTAAGGTTTTCTTTCTATTTCGGGTAGTAATGTGCTATGCTATTTTTAACGGTATTTTATATCTTAAGAGGTGAGGATTTTATGGTTATTAGCTATGATAAACTTTGGAAAATATTAATCGATAAGAAGATGAATAAAACTGATTTAAAGAATCGAGCAGGCATTACTTACAACATTATCGCTCGTCTAGGTAAAGGGGAATCTGTGAGCATGGAGAGCATGTATAAAATCTGCAAATATCTTCAAAGTAATATCGGGGACATTATGGAATTTAAATTAAATTAAAATCGTTTATATATTATGAAAGATGCGGATTTTATCAGGAAAAGATATTTATCTGAAGAGGCTAAAATTTGGAAGAATAAAATGGAGTAAATAATCAATTAATAAAATAAAACGGAGAGTTGAAATATTTAGAGGTGGATTAGCTACACTAAACTAGAAGAGAACACATAGTATTCACTGATGAATTTAAAAAAAGCAGATGACTCAGCATCACTAGAAAGGTTCTATCTTTGATACTTGGTTAATGCAGAGCCAAGTTTCAGGATCTTTAAAAGCCAAGGGCAATTGCACACCAAAT
>CAYLNI010000239.1:1137-2355 GCA_964384705.1 uncultured Fusibacter sp. | reverse complement strand
AAGAATTACTTAAGTTTCGCAAAGAACTCAGTAATAGAAAATGAAAATGATATTTTATAGCAAGCCGCGCTGATAATGGTACAAAAGTAAATGTGATCAAGCAAAATATTCACAAATACAGTGTATCAGCAATGTTCAAGGTCATGAATATACCTCGTAGTACATACTATTATGAATCATAGAATTTGGAGGACTCTATAACCGAACACATCATTAGATATTCCAAGAAAGCGAATCAAATTAAGGTACATGTAAAATCAAGAAAGTTCTAGCAAAGAGAAAAATCATTGTTTCAAAAAGACGCTTTGGACGCATTTTGAAATCAATCGGATTGGTGAGTTCATATGCGATATAGTGCGGGTGAGGAAAGGATGTTCCGGTGGTTCATAGAGCTTTTTCATTTTATAATGGCAATTTACGAAATTGCAATGGGAATTTTTGTACTCAAAAAGTATTCCAGAAATAAGAAAGCAGGCATTAGAAAAAACAATACAAAGGAAGGGATTCAAATGATAATTATTCAAATATCAGACTTACACGCAAGTAGTGATTTGAAGTTTGGAAAAAGGGAAAAGATAATTAAAGAGATGATACAAGTAATTAAAGAAAAGTGTAAAAGTGAAGAGTTGATAGTTTTTGCGGTTTGTGGAGATCTTTTTAATAAAGGCGATTTTTCTCGAAAAAAAGACATATTGGGAATTTTTGAATACATTAAAACTTCGATGGCTGAATACAATATAAGATGGAATGTCAACACTTTGTTAGACAACTTTCTTAAGGTGGAAATATTTGTAATCTGCTGGAGTCATGTAGCCCAGCGATGAATGTAATCGATGATTGTTGTACCAGTTAACATAGTCGAATAATTCAATTTTCAAATGATCAATTGAATCAAAAGCTTCTTGATAAATAAATTCTTTTTTGAAAGTTTTGAAAGTTGCTTCTGCAACTGCATTATCATAAGGGCATCCCTTTTGACTTAATGAACGCTTGATAGCAAAGGTATCCAATAAGCCGTCGATTGCATTATTCTTGAATTCATTCCCACGGTCTGTGTGGAATATACTGATCTTCGATAAATCATGCTTGATTGACGCAAACGCCTCATAAACGAGACGGGCATCCTTATTAGGACCAGCGCTGAACCCGACTATTTCGCGATTAAAAAGATCCAGCATCAGACAAACATAATTCCATTTTCCATTGACGCGAGCATAG
>CAYLNI010000239.1:0-1094 GCA_964384705.1 uncultured Fusibacter sp. | reverse complement strand
AGATTGTTGCGTCCATTAAAGCTCCTGTTCACAACATTTGCAACTTTGGCTTCATTGCATGTTGTTTTATGAACTCTATATTTTGCAACTGTATAGCTTGAAACAAGGCCATTTTCGCTCATAATATTGCCAATACGTCTTCTAGATAATACTTTGCCTTGTGTTGAAAGTGCTTTCTTAATACGTCTTGTGCCATAAGCTCTACGGTTCTCTTTGAAAACTTTAATCACATCAGCGCTGTATTCATCTGGATTTTTTTCTTTTGCTTTTGACTCGTAATAATAAGTACTTCTAGGAATATTTAGGACGGTACACATTGCTGATATCGAGTATTTATCACTGTTTTGTCTGATGATTTCTACTTTCGTCCCATTATCAGCGCTGCTTGCTTTAAAATGTCATTTTCCATTTCCAGTTGTTTATTACGTTTTCTGAGCTCAATCAGCTCCTTTTGTTCTTCGGTGAGATTATCTTTTGATTTGAATGAGCCTGTCTCTTGGTTCTGCTTAATCCATCGATCCAGTGTGGATGCGTACAAGTCGTATTCCTTTTGTATCTCGGACTTGGACTTACCATTTAAATAAAGTTGTACAATTTGTTTTTTGAATTCATCAGTGAACTCACGGCGATTGCGTTTTTCATTAGACATGATTTTTCTCCCTCATATGTTTATCCTTATTTTATAGGACCTTAAGGAATCTGTCTAACTTAGTGTAACCTATCCACTATGTCTTATCTAAGTAAAAATGATAAGATTCAGATATTATAATTTATAGAAGATGAAGGATGATGTGAAGATACTAGATAAAAAAAGCGTCTAATCATAAAATAAGCAGTTCTTCTTTCAACTATAGAGGGGTTACTTTGCCCCAGAATTAATGATAAAATAATAAAAGTGGGAAAATAAAATATTTTGTTGATAGGTTGGGGTTATATTGGAAAAAAACTTTTTTGATAAATTTTCATGGGTAATTTTTGCTTTGATTTTGATGACATTAAACATCACACAAGTTATCGTGTTTTCTGATTCTATCAAGTTTAATATGGCTTTATCTGATCTATTTATACCAATATTTGTGTTAATTTCGCTTTTT
>CAYLNI010000238.1:0-3701 GCA_964384705.1 uncultured Fusibacter sp. | reverse complement strand
CTTCAGACGCTTCCATAGTCGAAAATGGGCTTTTCTGTCGCTATGAGTGAGTTATTGGTGCCAGGCTGATCGAATCATGAGCAATTGGTGCCAGGTAGATCGAATCATTATTTAAATATAAATAAAAAGCCATTACTCATTTGCTGGGTAATGGCATTTATTTTTATATCATGCACTAAATCATGCACTAAATCATGCTCACGAACTTCTTGATTAAAGCAGGTAAATCTTGCGGACTTCTTGACGTCAGTATATTATCAGAAACAACGAGTTCCTTGTTTACCCAGTTTCCACCGGCGTTGATCAAATCATCTTTGATCGAGATGACACTCGTGACATCCTTGCCTAACAAAGCATTGGCCGAAACCAACATCCATGGGCCATGACATACCGCAGCAACAGGTTTCTTCGCTACAACAAATGCTTTGACGAGATCCACTGTAGCCTTTGTGCGTCTCATGTAATCCGGTGAAAAGCCACCTGGTATGAAAATGCCATCATAGTCATCTGAATTGATTTCGTCAGAGGCCATGTCAGATTTCATTTTGAAACCGGATTTCGACGCATAACTTTCATCTTTCTTTGTCCCAACCAATACAACCTCAAAATCTTCTCTTAACCTATGATATGGGTAGATTAACTCTTGATCATCAAACAAGTTTTCGATTAAAATTATTACCTTCTTCATATTATGTCACTCCTTATCAACTAAATGAGTGTGTCTACTTGACACATACTAACTTTTAATTGATACCCAATGCCATCTATTTTCAACAACCATATATGCTACATTATTCCGATATCGGAACAAAGCCAGCATCCTTCCAGATACTGGCTTAATCTTTGTGAGTCTTTTCATTTCTTCAAATGGTACTTCTCATATGCCACAATCCAATCCTCAACAGTCATTTTTTCCATCAGCTGTCCGATCAAATCAAATGGGATCAACTCCGGTTTCTTAAACCGAATGCAACTTTTACCCATATCAAGCTTGGCCGAAGTCGCTTTAGGGTACTCTTCAAGGAACCACTTGAGAAGATTTTCATCCGAATAAATTCCCATGTGATAAAGCGCAATAAAATGCTTCTGTGCAGCAATCCCCACAAAAGGCAACGGCTGTTTAGGCGTACAATGATATCCCGCAGGATACAGTCTATAGGGCACTTCATAACCGACCATACCCGATCCGACAGCTTCCTCGAACCCCTCTGGAATATGGTCTCTTATGACATCACGTAGTTTGTTCATCGCCTCTTTTTGATGGTCTGGAACTAGTTCGAAATATTGATCTGGCGTTTCAGCAAATATTTGCATGTCGCACCTCCTAATTGATAATATTATTCAATTAGTACCCCATCGATTATTTTCTAAACTGAATCACATGCCAAGGTACCCCAGAAATGAGTCAATGGTGCCTGGCACCATCAACTCATCAACTCATCAACTCATGAAAAATAAATCGCCAACACCCCATTTTCAAGCTTGGCTGAAACAATATCCTTGCCGAGCAATTGAGTCGGAAGTGCAAAGCAGCGCTTTTCATTGCGAATGGCAATTTGCAGTTCGCCGCCATTTTGTCCGATATCGACTTCTTCCTTTTCTGTAAAGGGCAAATTAATGTCCATTCTTTGCGACGCGCCATCTTTGACGACGGTGAAAATCTTTTGCTTCGTAAAAATAGCTTCCGGCTGTGCGTCACCATAAAATGTACTTGCTGCATCCAAAACATCGACGCCATTGAGCTCATGTCTTTGTAACATCAACTTGAAAATCGGCATCTCACTGAAACTCTCCTCTAGCTCTTTCAAGCCATCCGCCTGCAATGTCACCCATTTATTGAAGTATCCCGCCAGCGCTTCATCAGGATAGACTTTGTTGATGATAATCGCGTCCACATTATAATCATAAAGGTGAAGACACGTGAAATTACGCTTTGTCTCCTTGATAACGATTTTCTCAGGCGTCGTCACAAGCCTAAGTGAGAGGACATCCTTATTCAGCATCAACTGTTGAAGGCGTTCAAGTTTATCAAAAAGCAACTCGAATTCATCAAAAAGTGAATCCTTAGGCATAGGAATCTTTGTCACTTTATGGATGAGCGGCCCAGCCACCTTGACCATCTCCCGTTCCCTAGGTAACACCGTTCCGACCATATTGCTAAACATTTCAGGAAACTTAAGCAAAGAGAGCGTCTCCCCAGTCGGTGCACAGTCGACGATTAGAACATCATAGTCATTTGCTTCATAGATATCAAGGATCTTGAAAAGTGAGAAAAGCTCTTCTAGCCCTGGAAAAACTAGAAGCTCTTCTACCTCTAGACCATCTTGTGCACGAGAAGTTATCATGCTTTTAATGAACCCCTGCATCTCACCCCAAGACCGTTCGCTTTCATAAACCACATCGATTTCCATAGCGTACAAATTATCTATGATTGCAGTAGGCACATAACTAAGCTTGGTCTGTAGTGCATCAGCTAGGCTGTGTGCTTGATCGGTACTCATGACCAGCACCCGCTTCCCCTCCTTGGCGAGCTTTATGCCTGTTGCGGCAGCGATGCTGGTTTTTCCGACGCCACCTTTTCCCGTATATAAAATAATTCTCATAACGTCTCCCTTAGTCGATGTCGACTTTCTTAATCTTTGATGTTTGTTTATGCATACCTTTTGAAGTCCTCTCCGATTCAGACGGCTTGCAATCGGCTGAATTGTCATCACTGCCATCGCAATTGGCCGTCTTGCATTCTTTCGCCTTACATTTGCAATCGCAATCACATACACTATCGCTGATCAAATCTACCACCATCGCTTTGAATTCATTGCCGATCACTTCAAGATGCTTATAGGTTTTTTCTGGGACAATCGCCTGAACGATTTCCTTTTTAAGCCTTGCTATTTCCATAATCTTGCCCAGTATCTCTGCATCTTTTTGATTCATAGGAACGCCTCCTTTATTGTTGCGATATCAATGAAATCAAGAGCATCTGATCCACAAACTTCGCACCTGTGATATGATAGCTTCTCAAAGCATTTGGCTTTGGAATGTTTCGCTTGAAATTGCCAATCTTTATGATGATGTCACTTGCCGATTCATGCATGTCCAAGTCCTGTGAGTGGATCATCGGCAAGAACAACTTGAGCAAATACCCCTCCTGTGTTTTCTCATAGGATTCGCCTCTTTGTATGTCGATCGTCTCAAAGACATCCCAACCTTCAAGGGTTGTTTTAACGATTTTGTTGATGCCTTCAAGGCCATTTAGATCTGTTTCAAACCATGGAATTTTATGGATTGGCACACTATCAAATATGCTTTCTAGCTCCTCAATGTACTGATTTTGAATATCAATCCATTCGCTGAAAAAGGTATTGTCGATGTCTTTTGGCAGAATTCGGTTGATAAATAAACCATCCACATGAAAATTATAGAGATTTATGTACATGTAATTGCGCTTTGTTTCTTCAACCACCATTTTTTCTGCCATTGAAACCAGCCTGATAGAAGTCACTGATTTGTCTTTCAGCAGTTCCTGAAGCCTGATCAACTTGATATAGAGCTTCTCAATATCTGTCAACGCCTCTTTATCTGGTAGCTCTATCTTAAACATGGCTTTAGAAATTGGAGAGAGCACGCGTAATGCGATCTTACCAACAGGAAAAAACTTTTCCATATACCATGACATGAGCTCCGGAAACTTGAGCAGTGTC
>CAYLNI010000237.1:0-3709 GCA_964384705.1 uncultured Fusibacter sp. | reverse complement strand
TAAACTCATCCCAACTGTAAAAAACTGATCGATGAATGGTCTCTTCTTACGCTGACCTTTCAAGTAAATATTCTGATGGCCCTCTTGAGTCAGTATATCATATGCCCTTGCGACGTCATTTGGATCCGTCTGCATATCGGCATGTGTCCACCCGATAAAATCGCCTTTAGCCTGTCTGAGCCCTGAAACAATACCGTAGCCATAGCCTTGATTGACAGGTACCGTCACACATCTTGCGAAAGGATATTGTGGCACTAAATCTTCAAAAACCTTAGCACTGCCATCTGTCGATCCATTATCGACAAGAATCACTTCAATTGGTCGATCGCCTATAACCTGCGCAAACCGCTTTAATATCAGTGGTATATTTTCTTTTTCATTGTAACAGGGTACGACGATTGATACAGTCATCGATTCTGTCGATAAAATTGCCATTATTTTTCCCCTTTAAACACCCAATATTTTTGACCAACATAGTTTAAAACAACACTTGTAACCGTTGCAAATGCAAACCCTATGACCGGTACAAAACCAATCCATAAAAACGTGGCATTGATGAGTACATTGGCTGTAAAGGTGGCTGCATAAAGCAAAACAAACCTGATAAAGGCTTCATGTGTTTTGCGTTTGGACTCGAACGTCCAAAGCTTATTGATTACAAAGGCGAAGAGTGCCCCTAAAATATAGGAGATTCCCTTTGAGACAGAATGATTCATACCAAGACGCTCAATCATGATCATATAGGCTATGAAATCAATCAGCACAGCGCCGCCACCGACACAAATATATTTGACGATTTCAAGCTCAAAGAGATGCCTAATTGATTTACCGGTTCCCATCAGCGACTCTCCTGCTTAAAGTCATAAGCCTGAGCAATCCACTTTTCGCGCTGATCTTCAGGAAACATCGGATCGAGATTTATTGAATAAGGGTGAAACGACGCTTTATGAAAAAAGCTTTGCCAATAACAATAAGTCTTGTAGTCATTTGGCGTTCCCCAGCTCTCATAATCACACTCGAGAACTGTCCCCTTTAAGTTTAAAGCGTCTAAAATACCCATGATTGAATCTATATAGAATTCACCATTGATTCGGCAATCATTTTTTCTGATATAATCGACGCCATCCATAAAGGCACGCGCCGTCTTAAAATAAAAGGCACCCACTATCGCATGATCGTTCATAGGCTTTTCTGAAATCGGCACTTTGACAGACACGTCTAAAATCTTATTGCTCGCATCTACTTGCACATAACCGTATCCCTTTGGATTGGCACCAACTGTTGGATTGTTTCTAAACGTTAAGCAGATGACATCGTAGCGATCTTCCATGATTAATTTTGAATAGGCATCCCCATCGATAATCAGACCGTTGTCACATGCTGCTATGAGTAAAGGCTTATCGAGATCTTCTGTTGCAACGCCAAGTGATGCCGTGATGGCTTGCCCCTCTGTGACGTGATCAAGTTTGATGACCTCACACCCTGGATACGCATCTTTTAAAATCGAATCGATACCATATGCAGCACAATGGCTGTCAAGCACGATAAAACTTGCTTTATCGGGAACGGGATACGCATCAAACGCTTGAATAATCATCTTATTTCCAGAGACCTCTATCAAAGGCTTTGGTATGTCATATCCTTCATTTTTAAAACGAGACCCCTCACCGGCTAATGGAATCAGGTTAGTGGTACCAGATACTGGCGCCTTAATTTTTTTATGGTGAATCAATTTCTTAAAGTAGTTTGAATGGTAATTGTAATCCGCAAGATCTTCAGGTGTGCCCCATTGTAGCATATGCTGTATTTCATAGATGGAGACTTTAAGGCCTTCTTCGACAAGTAAGTTATAGACGACTGAGACATAAAATTCTCCGTTTACGTCGAGCTTTTTGTCCATCGTCAAATCCATATACTCTTTTAAAATTGCACCCGTTCTAAAGTAATAGGTGCCAGAAGAAGCATATTCATTCATACGATTTGAAGTAAATGGTTTCTTTTCTTGTATTTCCAGCATCCACTGGTCTTTATCCCTCATGAATGCATAGTTTGTCGTGCCAAGCATATGTGGGTGAAACCCTTTGTATGCTGGAATGGCACCGTCGGCACCTCTGCTGCGCGTATGCTGAAGGAAATCAGAATAGTCCCAATAAGAACCGAAATCACAATAGTTGACGATCACTTCCTCATCATCTTCGATCAACGGAAAAGCTTGTTTCACTGCGTAAATTGGTCCATATTTATGGGGATCAATTTCGACAATTTCAACTTTTGGGGCCAGTCCGATAAGAATCTGTCGCATATCTGTCGCTTCCAAATGGTCTTTTGCACAGATAAAAATAAAGGTGTCTTCTTGAGAAAACATGTCAACGACATGCTCGATGATAGGTTTGCCATCCACTACAATCAGTGGTTTTGGTACCGTATAGCCAGCATTTATAAATCTTTGTCCTCTTCCGGACATCGGTATAACAATTTTCATAGGAACCTCGCACTTACAGATTTTTTCTATATTTTTCAGCTTCCCAGTTCAAAAGCGTATAAGCTTGTTCTTGAGATAAAGTCACCAATGAATCACCGACTTCACGTCTGATGATGCCTTGTATTTTTAGTACATCTTGGACTTCGAGACACTTTTTGATGCTCTCACCGCAGAAATATGGGACCGAATCCAATAGGACGACTTTGGGAAAGTCATCGTATTTGTCGAAATATCCAGTCATAGCTGCTTTGACAAGTTCAAATGTCGAGTTGTCATGATTCTTTGTATCAACAATCATTGGCTCTAGGCCACAAAAAACAAGTGCATCAGGAAAACTTGGCACGCCGTCTGTATAATCGACAAGGTCGCGATCTTCATTCGCACGCACGAAAATACGTTTATGCGTCAATACACTGTTGATTGCCGATTTAATGATACGTTGATCCATGTAGATTTTACCAAACGTCTTAGGTAGACCAATATAAGTTTTGATGTCATCTTCTACGGTTGTTATCGCATCATACAAAGCATCAGGACTATCAGATGCGACGATGAGGCCATGGTTTTGAAGGATGATGACATCGGGTGAGACACCGTAATACGCAATATACTTTTCAATCCCCTGCATCATAGCCATGGCAAGATGAATGCCCGGTTTTTCATATGGGACTAATAATGCTTTAATTAATTGATTGTTTTGTTCTTTTGGCGCATCCCACTGAGAGGCCATATCCTCTACAAAGCGCTTTGAAGACGCATAAATCAAAGTGATTAATGCGTGAACATGCAAAATATATCTTTGTGGCAATAAAGCATGTAAAAAAGTTTCAATAGATGGACGCAGATCCCCTGTATTTGCTTCATTTATTCTACGGTTGATCTCTGATTCATCATCAATCGACAAAAAACCATTTTGAACATCTTCAAGAATTTTTAGGATCTTATCGAGTTCGATTTGCGTATAACCCTTGTTTACATCCACTTCAGACATGAGAAAGCCAGAAGCTTTGATCAGCATCATCGATAGGTCGTTTGATTCATACTTAGCAGAGGCATTGCCACCGCCTGCCTGTATCATATCTACCGAATCACTTGTCAAATCACATATAGTCACAAATGGATGAATGACCTCATTAAATGTTGCTTTCATAGTCTATCCTCTCCTATTCCATCCAATGTAAAATATCGTGAAAATTTGATAAAACGTAGATGCCCTTTCCGGCATCT
>CAYLNI010000236.1:1364-3722 GCA_964384705.1 uncultured Fusibacter sp. | reverse complement strand
CAAAACTCTGGATACTTGATAAATCGCGAATGGATTTTCCGATGAGTTTGTTGCCTTCCGGAATCACGAGTTCAGAGAGATAGTCCTCAACTTTGAACAACATGTTTGGATCAGCTTTAGCCCGTCTATTGGGTATCAATTTGTACCCGATAAGGCTTACAAATAAAATGCCCACAATGGTCAACACGAGCCCAACAGGAACAAAGTCTAGAAATTCGAATGGCGCAGAGACATATTGATCTCTGTACTTTGATATGATCAAGTTGGGTGGTGTGCCAATCTCAGTAAGCATGCCACCAAAAAGGGACGCATAGGCAATCGGCATAAGTAAATAAGATGGCGAAAGATTATTGTCTTTACCAATCTTGATGGCGACTGGCATGACTAATGCAAGTGCACCCACATTGTTCATAAAGCTGGAAAAAAATGCGGTTATGCCCATGAGAAGCAGCAATTTTATCTCAATCCCACCTTTGAGTTTGTTGACGAGATCAGTTACGGGATCCATTGCACCGACGTTAAGTAGCCCTCTGCTGACGACGAGTACGGCGGCTACAGTAATGATGGCTGGGTGTGCAAAGCCACTAAATGCGCTTTCTGCTGGTGTGATACCTGTCAGAGTAATCACCAATAAGGCAAGCATGGCAACGATATCATATCGGAGTTTTGCTTGGACAAACAAAATCAGTGAAACGACTATGACGGCTATCACGATCGCTTGTTCTATCATAAGGCACCTCCATCTATTTAACTGAGGAAAACGCATAACTCCAATTTCCTTAATTATTCTACCATAAACATGCGCATTTGTATCAAAAAAAAGACCTTCTGAAGACGTGTTCATCTTCAGAAGGTTCTCTGTACTCCATGTGATCCATCGTTTACAATCCAGTGAATACGTGGATCGCATCACATAAAAACTGTGCAGCACCAGGTCTGTGTTGATCATAATATACTGTAAAACGTTCATCCGCTACGTACATTTCACCAAGTCCAACATGGGCTTCTTTTGAATATTCTGGCCAGTAAAACATAAGCCATTCTTTGTGTTTCTTTGCAGCTTCCTGTGCATCTGCACCAGATGCATCGCCTGAGTCCATCCCTTTTAACAAGCTTTCTATGATCTCTCCAGCCAACTGATTTGAACGTTCAAAATCAGCTTCCGATAGATTGGCAAACTTGGCATTTGATTTTGCGACTGTCTCTTCGCCATATTTTTCTCTGATCTCCGCGCCATATTTTGCTTCGTTTTCCTGTAACATGTTTTTCTTTAAGCCTTCAAATTTCTCACGATCTGACATCATTAATCTCCCTTCAGATTCCAGTATTGTCTTTTCAACATTTGCAATAAGTCGTTCAAGTCTTTCTCGTTTTTCCAACAACTTTTCATGGTGCTCAGTAAGTGCTTTTCTCGCATCAAAAGTCTCCGAAGTCATAATAGCCTTTATTTCATCTAAGCTGACTTCGAGTTCTCTATAAAACAAAATCTGTTGCAGTAAATTGACTTCAAGACGCCCATAAATTCTATATCCAGATGAGCTTATGCGGGCTGGCTTCAAGAGGCCAATTTCATCATAATACCTAAGTGTCCTCGTTGTAACGCCTGATATCTCTGCAAGTTTGTTTACGGTATATTCCATGAGTGCCTCCTTTAAATACAGTATATACGTTGACGCTACGTTAACGTCAAGTGTTTTAGTTGAAAAACTTTTTTTATATGTATAGAAATTTCAATACAAATCGCTCACTCGAAATGATACACTATTAGGGTAGCGAAATAACTTTTTGGAGGAAATAATGGATAATCAAGTTGGAAAAAGAATGCTTCGATCTGAAGTGCCGACCCCAATGACTTGGAATTTAAAGGATCTTTTTGAAAGCAGAGAAATTTGGAAAGAACGCCTTCTTGTGAATGAAGCAGATTTTAACGCTTTGTCAGTCTATAAAGGGCGGTTATGTGATACGGCATCGGATTTGTACGAATGTCTGACAAAGCTTGAAAAAGCTTATATCAGCATGGTCCAATTAGGTACTTATGCCAACTTACGCCAGTCGGAAGATGCAACAAATCCTCAATCTCAAGAAGACAGCTTATTTTACGGTGCTGTCGCAACACGCTCACAATCGACTATTTCCTTTATCTCATCCGAAATAACAATGCTAAATCAATCCGAATACGATGCTTTATTTCGTGCATATCCCGATTTGAAAATATATAAAAATTATCTTGATGATGTCTATATGCAAAAACCACATAAGCTCTCGCCAGATACTGAAGTTGCCCTTGCAAGTCTCGGCGAGGTGATGAGTGCCCCTTATCGCATTTATCAAGTGAGCAAAGCCGCTGATATGGTCTTT
>CAYLNI010000236.1:290-1343 GCA_964384705.1 uncultured Fusibacter sp. | reverse complement strand
AATTTCAACACAGAATCAGATGCTTCGCTTGAGAACTCATTTGCATTGTTTGAGTCAAAATATGAATTCTCTCCAGATACTCAAACCCGTAGACAAGCCTATGATTCTTTTTCCAAGGCACTTTACCAATATCGAAACACCTATGCTGCCGTTTATGCCACTGAGGTCAAAAGACAAGTAGCCATGAGTAATCTTAGAAACTATCGTTCAGTTACTGAAATGCTATTAGAACCGCAAAAAGTATCACTCGATATGTACAATCGCCAAATTGACATCATCTTTGAAAAGCTCGCACCCCATATGCGCAAATTTGCGACGTTAAAAAAAGAGCAGCTGGGACTAGACGCCTTGCATTTTTGCGATTTAAAAGCCCCTCTTGATTTTGATTTCAATCCGCCTGCAAATTATGAGAGCATCCAAAAAGTCATTATTGAGGCACTCGGGATTTTAGGCGATGATTATACGAACATTATGAAGCGCGCTTTTGATGAACGTTGGATTGATTACTCTGACAACGTCGGAAAATCAACGGGTGCTTTTTGCGCCTCCCCATATGATGCGCACTCTTACATTTTGATCAGCTATCAAGAATCGATGCGGTCTGCATTTACATTGGCACACGAACTGGGACATGCCGGTCACTTTACACTTGCCAACAAAGCACAGCGCATATTTGATACAAGGCCATCTACTTATTTTGTCGAAGCGCCGTCTACGATGAATGAAATTCTACTGGCAAACCACCTCATGAAACAAGATGACAACCCACGTATGAAGCGATGGGTCATCCTTCAATTGCTCGGCACATACTACCACAATTTCGTAACGCACCTTCTTGAAGCAGAATTTCAAAGACGCGTGTACGCGCATGCAGAAAAAGGTGGGTCACTGACAGCCAATGTCTTGTGTGCGTTCAAGCAGGACGTTCTTACGACTTTTTGGGGCGACACTGTCATCATCGATGATTATGCTGGGTTGACATGGATGCGCCAACCGCATTACTATATGGGTCTCTATCCATACACTTACTCAGCTGGGTTGACAGCTGCGACA
>CAYLNI010000236.1:0-189 GCA_964384705.1 uncultured Fusibacter sp. | reverse complement strand
GCAGGTCTTGACATGTCAACGCCTGAGCCAATAGAGGCAGCTGTAGAGTACGTTGGCACACTAATTGATGAACTCATTTCTCTGTTCAAGTAAATCATAAAAAAATAAAGTAAACATGTAATAGACTAAAAATGAAGGGGCAATCGGTAAAATCCCGAATTGACCACTGAAAACAATAAAAATGGAAAA
>CAYLNI010000235.1:837-3783 GCA_964384705.1 uncultured Fusibacter sp. | reverse complement strand
CAAAAGAGAAGGGCATGAAAGAAATGAAACTCGAGGTTTTTAATCTAAATCAAACCGCAATTTCTTTTTATAAAAGACATGGGTTTGTAGGGTGTGATGGTGATTCGGACATGTTTACGTATATGTGTAGAGCGTTATAACGACGGACAAATAAGGAGGGTAAAATGTTTAAATGGGAAAAGCTAGGTCAACTAGTAAACATCTCGCAGATCAATCATGTTGACTACATGGATGAATTTACACAAGCGCCTTGTGTCTTAAAATTTGATGATTTTATTCGCGTCTATTTTAGCTGCAGGCTGAAACCTGATGCAAATGGGATGTACATAAGTCGTGAATCCTATCTTGAGTTAAATCGAAAGAATTTATTCGAAATTTTACGAGTCAGTGACAAACCGGTTATTGAGCTAGGTGGCATTGGCGAATTTGATGAGTTTGGCACCTATCCCATGGGCGTTGTGCCATATGATGGCGTCCATTACGGCTTTTATGGGGGATGGACGCGATGTGAAGCAGTGTCGTTTAACGTGTCACTCGGTTTGGCAATCAGTCGTGACGGCGGCCATACGTTTCAGAAGGTGGGCAAAGGGCCGGTTCTTACCTATACACACGATGAACCGTTTATTATAGCCAGTCCGAAAGTTAGAAGATTTAATGATATGTGGTATTTGTTTTATGCAGCTGGCAGAAAGTGGTTGACACTGGAAGACGGAAAAGTTGAATCCCTTTATAAAATTAGATTGGCGGTTTCTGAGGATGGTGTGAATTGGACGAGAACGCATAAAGACCTGATTGAAGACAAATATGGCGAAGATGAGTCCCAAGCGACGGCGGACGTTATTTTTAGAAATGGCAAATATCATATGTTTTATTGTTATAGACAAGGAACTGATTATAGACGTAACAAGGATAGAAGCTACCGAATTGGTTATGCATCTTCAACGGATCTCATCAATTGGAAAAGAGAGGATTCGAAAGTTGGCATCGATGTCTCACCTGAGGGATGGGATTCGGAAATGGTGGCACACCCACATGTCTTTGAACTCGATGGTGAGATTTATATGTTTTACCTTGGAAATCAAGTCGGCAAATACGGTTTCGGTATTGCCAGATTGATTGGAGATTTAGTTTAGCATATGGAGGCGCACAAATGGAATGGATCAAACTAGGTAAAATATTTAACCCGACAGAACACAAGCTTTTAGGCAATTGCGTCGACTTTGCACAATCACCTCAAGTACTGATGTTTGAGGATTTTGTGAGGATATATTTTTCAACAAGAGAAAAAGATAACACGGGCAAATACCTGAGTCATATTGCCTATGTCGATATGGATAAAGCATTTTTGAATGTTATAAACATCTCTCAAGAGACAGTGGTGCCTTTAGGTGTTGTTGGTGGATTTGACCAGCACGGCATTTTTCCAATGAATGTGATCAGAAATAAAGATAAAGTTTTTGGATACACCTGTGGTTGGAACAGAAAGGTATCTGTTTCAGTCGATACAAGTATTGGATTAGCGATAAGCAGCGATGGTGGCGAAACATTTGCAAAGTTCGGCGATGGTCCGATCATGACAGCCACTTTAAATGAACCTTTCCTCGTGGGCGATCCATTTGTGAAAATCATAGATAATATTTTTCACATGTGGTACATCTTTGGAACCCAGTGGAAGCTTTTTGAAGGGTGTGACGTACCCGAGCGAATTTATAAAATCGCACATGCGACATCAATAGATGGCATCAATTGGAATAGAGAAGGGCATGCTATCGTTAATGATGTACTACGAGATGAATGCCAAGCATTACCGACCGTATTCTATCATAAAGGCAGATATCATATGATCTTTTGTTTTAGAGAAGCATCTGATTTTAGAGACAACAAAAACCGTGGTTACAAGTTGGGTTATGCGTATTCTCATGACTTGATGCGCTGGATGCGTGATGACACACAAGTTGGTATCAAGTGCACTGAAGGCGAGTGGGACTCAGATATGATGTGTTACCCACACGTCTTTGAATGTGATGGCAAAATCATGATGCTCTATAATGGCAACGAATTTGGTCGCCATGGATTTGGCTTGGCAGTTTTAGTAGATTAAAGGAGAAAGAAGCCAATGAATATTGTTTATATTGACCACTATGCTGGCTCAGATTATCACGGCATGGAGTTCAGACCTTACTACCTGTCTAAAGAATGGCTGAAAATGGGCCATCATGTCACCATCATAGCGGCGGATTATTCTCATTTAAGGAAAGTGAATCCCACAACACAAGTGGATTGGGAAGAAAGCACCATTGAAGGCGTCGACTACAACTGGGTGAAAGTTAGCCCATATGAAGGCAACGGTTTGAAGCGGATATTATCGATGGTCCAATTTGTATCCAAGATTTCACTTCATGCTAAAGAAATCGCTAAAAAATACAGTCCAGATGTGGTCATTTGCTCGTCTACTTATCCATTCGACACCTATGCGGGGCAACGCATCAAAAAGTATTCAAATGCAAAACTCATCCATGAAGTCCATGACCTATGGCCGTTAACGCCGATGGAACTTGGGGGGTATAGCAAGTATCATCCCTTTATAAAAATGATGCAAATCGCGGAAAAATCAGCTTATAAAAAATCAGCCTTAATCGTATCGATACTGCCTAATATAAAACCGTACGTGGCATCGCTGAACTTAAATAACAAGATTGTGTCCATCCCAAATGGCATTGTCCTTCAAGAAGAAGCGTCATTTTCTCCTGCAAACCAAGTGATCTTAGATAGAGTCAATGATTTAAAAAAGATCAATCATTTTGTCATTGGCTACGCTGGTGGCATTTCTGTATCAAATGCGATGTGGACACTACTTGAAACGGCTGAACTACTAAAAGATGAAAAGATTTCATTTATCATCATTGGCAGTGGTATTGAAAAAGAGCAATTAGTTGCTTACAAGGA
>CAYLNI010000235.1:0-827 GCA_964384705.1 uncultured Fusibacter sp. | reverse complement strand
CATAAACTAGACAATGTCCATTTCTTCGATGCGATAGACAAAGGTGAAGTGCACAGGACATTACAAGCGATGGACGCCTTATATTTGGGCAGTAAAAAGAGTCATCTCTATGAATTTGGCGTTTCTGCCAACAAAATCTTCGACTATATGTTGACGGGAAAACCGATTATCAATGCCTTTGATTCAAAGCATAGCCCACTTAATTATTTTGGAGACTCATTTGTAGCTGAAGCGGAAAATGCCTTAGCCTTAAAAAATGCCATTGAGCGCGTGATGTTGTTACCTGCTGAAGAGCTGCAAAGAATAAAAATAAAATCGATTGAATACGTAAAGACAAACCACAATTACCCTAAACTGGCAGATGATTTTGCTAAGGAATTTTATAATGAATTATAAGCGGAGGAAAACCAATGATTGATCTAAAGGATAAATTAAAAAATAAGACGGCAGTGCTTGGCGTGATTGGACTTGGCTATGTTGGTTTGCCATTGGCGGTTGAAAAAGCAAAAGCTGGCTATAAAACGATTGGATTTGATGTTCAAGAATCTAAAGTTGATATGGTGAACGCAGGCATAAACTATATTGGCGATGTGGTCAATGAAGATTTACATGCCATTGTAAATGAAGGCCTCCTGTCAGCGACAACGGATTTTGCACAGGTTGCTACAGCTGATTGTATTTGCATCTGCGTACCAACGCCACTTGATGCGCATCAACAACCAGATATCAGTTATGTGAAATCATGTGCAGAAGCGATTGTGCCATACCTGCATAAAGAGATGTTGATTGTATTAGAATCTACAACTTATCCAGGAACAACGGAAGAA
>CAYLNI010000234.1:0-3785 GCA_964384705.1 uncultured Fusibacter sp. | reverse complement strand
CAATCCACTTGAAACAGCACCGACTGGTGCATGTTCGTGTGGTCATACCGAGTTCATACCGGAGTCAGCGGTACTTGATACATGGGCGACCTCTTCCATTACGCCACAGATCAACGGTAAGTGGGGTGAGGCGGATGATTGGACCTCTGAACTGATGCCAATGAGCATGCGCACACAGGCACATGAAATCATTCGCACTTGGGCATTTTACAGCATCGTTAAGAGTTTGTACCACACGGGTGAAATCCCATGGAAAGACCTCATGATCTGCGGCTTCGTCCTCGCGAAAAAAGGGGAGAAGATCAGCAAATCGAAAAGCAATGCGGTTCAGTCGCCAACGGAGCTCATCGAGACGCATTCAGCGGACGTTATGCGCTATTGGGCAGCCAATGCGAAGCTCGGCACCGATACGTTCTTCGACGCAGATGAGTTGACCATCGCCAAACGTTTCATCAACAAGCTTTGGCATGCGAGCAAATTCTGTTTTTCACAGCTTGAGAATTATACGCCAATGACCGATTCAGCGGATACAGCAAATCGTTACTCATCACCAGAATCATCTGACAAACCAGAAATCTACCTGCCAATCGACCTCTGGATTCTTGAGCGCCTTCAAGAGACGTTCAATTTGGCCTCAGCCGCTCTGGATGTCTACGAGATTGGCACGGCAAGACATCATATCGACGCATTCTTCTTTGGCGATTTTTGCGACGATTACCTCGAGCTTATCAAAGAAAGGCTTTATCAACCCGAAAAGCATGGCTATGAAGCACAAAAATCAGGCCAAGCAGCACTATATCAATGCTTACTTGGCCTGTTGAAGCTCTATGCCCCTTATGTGCCGCATATCACGGAATATTTGTATCAGTCGTATTTTGCGTCTCGCGAACAATCGCTTGAACCGATAGCCACACAGGCTTCCATCCACTTGACGACATGGCCTACGTCGCGAACACTCAACGAGACACTCATGATATTTGGCAGAGAGATCAAAGCGATCATAGGGGAGGCGAGAAAGTATAAATCTGAGAATAAATTGTCCATGAAAGCGGAGATGCCGACATTGACACTTAGCTGTTCACAAGCGACTCAGCCCCTATATGCACAGTCGCTTGGCGATTTGAAGGCGTGCACGCATGCAATCGAATTTAAAGTGGCAGACGCTTGCGGTTGAAGATAAACACGCCAGCTGCAAGTAGTGCCGCAGATACCGCCACATATGCCAAATTCGTCAAAAGCATGTCTGCGCCTTGAACAAGCTCAACCGGATCGTATAAACCGTAGATCGACAACGATTTCATTAGATTCATATCGGCAGTGACGCCACCTAACATGTTCATCAGTAGAAATACGATGGGGATACCAGCGCCGAAGCTGAGTGATAAGCGCGTTTCATTGAACAAACAGGAAAAGAAGAAGCTGATCATCATGACGGTCATGTTGACGAGCATGGTCGTGATGTTGAGCCCTAAAAAAGCACCGACATCGAGCAAACCTGGGAAAGCCAACTCGCATATCGCAACGCCAATGAGGAATAAGCAGCCAAAAAGAAGCATGATGGAAAGCAGCGCATAAACGCCACTTGTGATGATGAGCTTGATGCGGGAGTTTGGGGTTGAGAGCAGATAGGCGAACGAGCTGTTGTCCACCATCTTAGCGACAAGTCGGTTGCCAAGAATAATGCAGTAGACCAGCGGAAATCCGAGCATCAACAACCCATAAAGCCAACTTGCAAGAAAACCGGTCAAATCTGTGACGAGGCTAGAAAAACCCATCGCGTTCATCATTTCAGGTGGGAGCATTTTTGTCATCGCAGTAAGCGCTTCCATATCTTCTGGATCGTACATTGAGATCATCACGGACATGTACATCGTGAGGACGGCTATGAAGATAACAAGTAGTAGCCAATTTCTTTTGATCAACGATTTAAAGTAGACGAGACTCATAGGTTTTTGCCCTCCTTGCCGTAATATTGCATAAACAGATCTTCAAGTGACTGTGTTTTGATATCGAAGTTTAGAACGGTAAACTGTGCGGCCGTTTTGACAAATCGGTCGATATTGTCGCCTGTGACGTAGACCTCCAAAGTGTCCGGTGCATATCGATTGACTTCAAAGCGTTCAGATTGCAAATATTGTGATGCGATCTCGATATCGGCGGGCTTGATCAGAATGCCCTTACGCTGAGCGCTCTTGAGAGACATGACATCCGATTTCTTGACGATTCGGCCATCTTTGATGATCAAAACATTGTCACAAGTCCGTTCAACTTCGTCAAAAATGTGACTGGACATCAAAATGGTCTTTCCCTTGGCTTTTTCTTCCAGGATGAGTTCGACAAAACGGTTTTGCATGAGCGGGTCGAGACCACTGGTTGGTTCATCTAAGATCAGAACATCCGGATTGTGCATAAAAGCGGTGATGATGCCGAGCTTTTGTTTCATACCTTTTGAAAATTTCTTGATTTTGCCTTTTGGATTGATTTCAAACATATCCATGAGCTGTTTTTGCCTAGACATGTCTTTAGTGCCACGCATTTCATGCATAAACTTTAAAAAGGCATCGCCGTTCATGTCATTTAAAAAGGCGATTTCACCAGGAATATAGCCGAGCGACTTCTGGATCGTTGGCGCATCGCTTGTACAGTTCAACCCGTTGATTTGGCAAGACCCTGAATTGGGTGTCATAAAGCCTAGAAGTGCCCGTATCGTCGTCGTTTTACCCGCGCCGTTTGGACCAAGATACCCCATGACTTCGCCCTGTTTGACTGAAAAATCCAAATCAAAAACGCCTTTGCCACTAGGGTAGGTCAGTGTCATGTTTTTTACTTCGATCATAAATATGCCTCCTTGTATAAATTTTGTTTGAGCATGGCAAGAATCTGATGGAACTCCTGATTGAGAACGTCAACATTGAGCATGCCGCTCATGCCAAGTTGACTGATATAGCCTTCACCAAACCAGGCGAGCATCTTGAGTACGAGCATTGGGTCGACGCCATCTTTAAATTTGTGTGCCTCGATGCCATCGAGCGTTAACCCTGCTCTAAATGCTTCACCCATTGCCATCAGGCTTTTGACATCAGCGATAACTTCTGGGTCCTTTTCGAGAAAGAGACTCTTCAGAAAGGCGAGGATCCCCGGATAGCGTTTCATGACATCCACTTCGATCTCCGTCATGAAAGTGATTCGATCAAAGAAGTCGCTACCGCAATGTTCTCGCTTCGCATTGATTTCACCGATCAGAAGCTCTGCGCTGTACTGTGCCAAATACAGATACAGTGCTTTTTTTGTGCCAAAATAGTGAAAGATCATGGACTTTGCTATCCCAGCGGCCGTTGCAATATCTGAAATGGACGCTTTTTTATAACCATTTGTACCAAAAGTTACGAGTCCCGCGTTAATAATCGCCGCTTGTTTATCTTCTTGTAGATTTGCAAATTTCTCCAAATTCATCCCTCCCAGTTCTATAATCTGAATCATATTGCTCATATCGACCATTTCGGTTTATAATGCTTAACTTGATTATATGCCAGTAAACCGATTCGGTCAATGGGGTTCTAATGAAATTCTAATGTTAATATTACAGAAACTTATCATTGTCAGAATATTTCGTCTATTCATTACAAAATCTTATCCTTTTTATGTTGATATAAGTAGTAAAATAGCACTATCAACATAAGCACATGAACATAAACACAAACCATGACAACGCATTTAAAAGGGGGATTTATGCAATTTGACAGAAGTATCATGAAAAAAAGGGGTATTGCATGGCTTGCAACACT
>CAYLNI010000233.1:0-3802 GCA_964384705.1 uncultured Fusibacter sp. | reverse complement strand
ATAGCGTTCAAAGCCCTCATCTGCCGCACGTGTCATATTGTAACCGTACAAGTTATGCACATCATAATGGTTAACACGTTCGCCATCCATTTGATGATACATGCTTTTGTAATCTTTTTCAGCGTTTGAAAGGCCAAATATCTTGTCTTTAAGTTGAAAAAATGTGTATATGTCCAGATTTTTATTTTCTTGATCTTTAATGAAGCCGATTGCCTCTTTTAAGCCTTGCTCAGAATAAAAAATCGCTGGTTCATTCATGTCATTCCAGAAACCTTCAATGCCCATGTCAAGAAGTGCGTGGTATTTATCACCAAACCATTTGCGTGCCTGAGTATTAAGCACATCTGGGAAATGTACCTTTCCTGGCCAAACGGCTGCTACAAAAGGCTTACCGTCACTATCCGTACAGAAATAATCGTTTTTGATCCCTTCTTCGTAGACGTCATAACCCGGTTCGATTTTTACACCTGCATCGATTATTGGAATGAGTTTAATGTCCTTTTGCTTCAAATCAGCAACAAGGTCCTGAAAATTCGGGAACCTTTCATCACTGATCGTGAAGTCCTTGAACCTTTCCATATAATCAATATCTAGGTAAATGGCATCGCAGGGGATATCTGATGCGTCAAACTGCTCTGCAATCATTCGAACGACAGTTTCATCTTCATAGCTCCATCTACTTTGTTGGTACCCAAAAGCCCATTTTGGTGGCGTATAGCTAAGCCCAATCATGCTTCTGAACGATTTGACGATTTCCTTGAATGTCCCTTCAAAGTAATAGGTGTCAAAGTTTCCACCCTCGATCTCTATATCGAGAATAGCCACATCGCTAAAAGCGACATCATACTTGACCTTTCCTGCAAAATCAATATATAGGCCCCAGGTCTTTTCACCTTGAACGATGAAAAAGTTGTGTGCGCCATATAAAGCCAATTTGTCAGGCGTATGGTTCGGATCATCTGTACAAAAAGCTTCATACACAAAACCACGCTTGTTCATGCCCCGCAAACTTTGCCCTAGGCCGAAAACACTGTCATCCGGTTTCAAATTGAAACACCATTTGGTATCTTGATTTAATTGAAAGTGACTGGTCACATCTATTAAATCGATGATTGCGTTTTCAGTTGTGTCATGATGCTTTTCATTTTGTGTGGCTACAAACGAATTATCCATTACTGTTTCAGTGGGTATCATATGTCCAAAACTTACTTTAATAACACCTGAAGCAGATCTATAACTTTTCATTGCGTTCTCCTTTGGTGGTAGACTGTCGTATGACAAGTGCCGTATCGAAAACAAGATGTTTATGTGGCATGCCTTCATCCAGGATACTGATCATCAAATCCGCTGTATTGTCTGCAATTTCGTCAACTGGTTGATGTACGGTCGTAAGTGCCGGACTAAAATATGCGGCATAGTCGATATCGTCGAATCCAATTAAAGAGATGTCATCAGGAATCCTAAGGCCATGTTCGTGAATCGCTTTGGCAGCGCCTATGGCCATAACGTCTGATATTGCAAAGACTGCTGTTAAATCATTCGCTTTATTCAGTAGTCGTTTCATCGCCAAATACCCTGTCTCAAATGTGTAGGCACCTATTTCAAAATAGTTCTCCATTTTCTCAAACTGATTTGCTGCGAGTGCCTTGATATACCCTTCAGTTCTTATCGTACCAACTGATTTATCATCCTCGCCGGTAGTTATCAGACCAATTTTTCTGTGGCCAATGCTAAACAAATAATCCACAGCTTTAAACGCCGCTTTCTCATTGTCGATATTGACGCTGGAAAATAACGTTTTATCTAGGGATTCTGGAAATTCAGTCGATGTTAAAATGAAAGGCACTCTCAATCTTTCAATTTCAGAATTGGTCAACTGATCGAAATCACCACCCAAACAAATGATTCCTTTTAGTTTTTTCTCCATGATAAACTCATAGGCTGCATCAATATCTTTCGTATCGTCGATGTTATAATGAATAATCGCTGAATAACCCGCATAAGAAAGACGTTTTTCAATATTTTGTATCATGCGCGCGAAAAATGGGTTGTACATCCCTTTAATGAGGATTCCGACGTCCATTGACTCCGTTCTCTTTAAGTTACGTGCACTATTATTGGGAATAAAATTGTAGGCTTCGATAACTTCAAGCACGTGCTTTCTCGTCTCTTCTTTGACATCCGTATGTTGATTGATTACCCTTGAAACAGTACTGACACCAACTCCCGCCAATTTTGCAATATCTTTGATATTAAGATTCTTCATTCAAAGTGCCCCCGAATTCAGATTGTTTGGAAACGTTTTCGGTAACGTTTCCATAAAGAAAGTATATCACAAATCCATACAATCTAAAAGCGAAATTTTGATGGCCGTAAGTTTTGAATTGATTTGGCCTTTTGACATATTTGGCAATTTGGTTTATAATAAAACAGAACATATGTACGCAAATTGAAGGGGATAAACATCATGGCCGATACGCACATAATAGATGAAAACAGGCGCATTATTCATTTTGATATTGACGCTTTTTTTGCCTCTGTAGAACAAATTGATCATCCTGAATATAAAGGGCTGCCCGTGATTGTCGGTGGTGATTCAGATCGGAGTGTGGTGTCAACGTGCTCCTATGAAGCGAGGAAATACGGCGTTCGAAGTGCCATGAGCATCGTTGTCGCTAAAAAATTATGTCCGAATGGCATCTACGTCTATGGCAATATGAAGCGCTATTCTGAACTTTCACAGCAAATCTTTGAATATATCGAATCACGTTTTGAAAGTGTCCAACGCGTTTCAATCGATGAAGCCTATATCGATGTGACTGACTGCCAGGACCCATGGCTTATTGCACATGAAATAAAAAAAGCTGTCAATTTAATGACTGGACTGACGATTTCAGTCGGTATTTCATATAACAAGTTCTTAGCAAAACTCGCTTCTGACTGGAATAAACCAGATGGCATCTTTGAAATCAAACGAGACGATATACCAGCACTTTTACTGCCACTACCTATCATAAAAATTCACGGTCTCGGTAAAAAAACATGTGAGAAACTCAATCGCATTGGCATTTTTACGATAGAGGACCTGTATCATTATCCAAGTGACCTCTTAAACAACATCATCGGTGAATCTTGGGCAAAAGAAATCGTCGAACGCATTCACGGCATAGACAACCGACCTGTACGTGAGTATGCCGAACGCAAATCCTATGGAAAAGAGACCACTTTTGATGCTGACACGTCGGATCGCTCTGAGATTTACGCTGTTTTACTTAAGTATCTCATCAGAATCCAACAGAAACTCGAAGAGAAAAGCCTTATGCCACGGACTCTGACGATCAAAATCAAGTATTTCGACTTTGAACAGTTCACAAAGAGCCACAGTCTCGAATACAACACCAATGATTATGGTGTTTTGAAGGAAAATCTGGATATCATGTTTGATAATTTGGAGCTTTCAAAGCCGGTCAGATTGGTCGGTTTGACATTTTCAAATCTTGAGGATGCTGATTATAAGCAGTTTAATTTTTATGAGAAAAAAGGTTACTAGAAAAATGAGGATCATTTTTCTAGTAACCTTTTTTTCTCACCCGACGTAGGCAACTACAAGTTTGCATTGCAAACTTGCCCGACATGAGCAACGGAACGTTGGTAGGAGGGTTGCCAGGAGGGGCGTATGCCACTTTCACGTTAAGTTCAAGGCGTCATCTCTCCTGACATATGAGACAAAATACAGCGTATTTTGTCTCACCCGACATAGGAAAACGCAGTTTAATGAGAAAATGCGCAGCATTTTTCTCAC
>CAYLNI010000232.1:3604-3826 GCA_964384705.1 uncultured Fusibacter sp. | reverse complement strand
GCAATTTCCTCAATTGACTACATATCAGAATAACTGCTCGTACAGTTATAAATTGGAGGCAATATGAAAGCTGGAATTTTAGCAATTGGTACTGAACTCTTGATGGGTCAAACTATCAATACAAATGCGACCTACTTAAGCAAGCAACTGAATGATCTGGGAATTGGCGTCTACTATCATTATACCGTTGGTGACAACCCTGAGCGCATCAAGAAGGCCTTG
>CAYLNI010000232.1:3289-3518 GCA_964384705.1 uncultured Fusibacter sp. | reverse complement strand
AGCACTTGGACGTAAAATGGTACTCGATTTGAGGAGTTTTGACATCGTTAAAGAACATTTCAAAAAATTTAATCGTGTGATGCCTGAGAGCAACATCAGACAAGCATACTTCCCAGAAGGTGCAATTATTCTTGACAATGAAAAGGGAACAGCACCTGCCTGTATCGTTGAATTAAAAGAAAGCAATCAAGCTATAGTCGTTTTACCAGGACCACCAAGAGAGTTGAAA
>CAYLNI010000232.1:609-3263 GCA_964384705.1 uncultured Fusibacter sp. | reverse complement strand
TACCTTGAAGCCTCAACTGCGTTAAACATGCACTCAATCTACCTTAGTGTATATGACTACGGTGAGTCATCTGTAGAAGAAACACTAATGGATCTTATTAAAGAGCAAACAAATCCTACGATTGCGACATATGCAGGCGATGGCAAGGTGTTGATTAGGGTAACTTCATCTGGTCTTTTGCATTCAGAAAACAAAATGGAAGTGAATCACGTCGTAGCAGAGATTAAAAGACGCATAGGCGATTTTATCGTCTCAGATTCAGGTGAAGATATCGATGTAGTCATAAGTAGACTTTTAAAAGAACGTGGATTAAAAATTTCCATTGTCGAGTCTTGTACGGGAGGCAAATTGACCAGTGCCTTGGTAAAACACGCGGGTGCATCTGATATTGTAGAAACGGGGATTGTGACTTATTCCAATGCATCAAAAGTTCGCGAAGTTGGCGTGAGTCAAGAAACCTTGCAAACGTATGGGGCTGTAAGCCATCAAACTTGTTTCGAGATGGTTAAAGGTCTGATTGCTAAAACTGGAAGCGACGTCGGAATAAGCATTACTGGAATTGCTGGACCTACAGGTGGTACGCTTGAAAAGCCAGTCGGTCTCGTATATATTGGCCTATCGATCGGCGGCGATATCTATA
Organism: uncultured Fusibacter sp.; assembly: GCA_964384705.1. GTDB lineage: Bacteria > Bacillota > Clostridia > Peptostreptococcales > Acidaminobacteraceae > Fusibacter_C. The sequence goes on along the minus strand of CAYLNI010000232.1, from coordinate 2,623 downwards.
CTTTTGAAAACAAGTTTACAGGTGATCGCGAATTGATACAAAATCGTTGTGTCATCAAGGCATTAAAATTGTTATACGATTTCTTAGTCAAAATGTAAAATATTGACAATTAAACAAAATCTGTTTATAATAATAAAGAAATGTTTTCATATCAAAATAAGTATGATATAATAAAACAGAACAAACGTTCTAATAATGAAAGCGAGTGTGTAAGCGTATGAGTGAAAGACAGAAGGCGTTGGACAATGTCCTTGGGCAGATAGAAAAGCAATTCGGAAAAGGGTCCATCATGAAATTGGGCGATGAAAATGCAAAGATGAATGTTGAAAGTACACCTACCGGTTCTATTGATCTGGATATTGCCCTTGGTATTGGCGGTATTCCAAAGGGAAGAATCGTTGAGATCTACGGACCGGAATCTTCAGGTAAGACGACTGTTACACTTCACATGATTGCAGAAGTACAAAAAAGAGGCGGACAGGCTGCTTTCATAGATGCTGAGCATGCACTCGATCCTGTTTACGCTAAAGCGATTGGCGTAGACATTGACGAATTGATCGTCTCTCAGCCAGATACTGGTGAGCAAGCACTTGAAATCGTCGATGCACTTGTAAGAAGTGGTGCTGTCGATATCGTCGTCATCGACTCCGTGGCTGCTCTCGTGCCAAAAGCTGAGATCACTGGTGAGATGGGCGATTCACATATGGGTCTACAAGCGCGATTGATGTCTCAAGCATTGAGAAAATTAACAGCGATCATCAACAAATCACATTGTACGGTCATCTTTATCAATCAATTGCGTATGAAGATCGGCGTTATGTTCGGCAATCCTGAGACGACTACAGGTGGAAACGCCCTAAAGTTCTATGCTTCTATTCGTTTGGATGTCAGAAAGATTGACTCCATCAAGAAAGATGCAGATGTTATCGGTAACCGAACTCGAGTGAAGGTCGTTAAAAATAAAGTAGCCCCACCATTTAAACAAGCTGAGTTTGATATCATGTATGGCGAAGGCATCTCAAAAGAAGGCAGTATTTTGGACGTTGCAGCCAGTGCTGATATCATCAAAAAATCGGGTTCTTGGTATAGCTACGAAGGCAACAAGATCGGTCAAGGTCGTGAAAACGCCAAAGACTACTTGATTCAAAACAAAGAAGCCTGTCAAGAAATTGAAAATGCCGTTAGAAAATTCTATAATTTGAACCTCGATTTGCCAAATGAAACAGCAGCACCAGCTGAAACAAAAAAAGAATCTAAAAAATCTGCGGCCATCGAAGAATAAAAATACGCATAAAACCTTAATTGGTTTTATGCGTATTTTTATTCTGAAAAAATAATGGTTTTAGCATATCGAAATGTGTACAATTAAGACATTATGGGATTTTCGAGGCGTCTGGAGTCTTGACATATTCCTGTAAAAATTATAAAATAAATTGTATAAGTGTATTTTCTTTTATACATTTATATAAAGACTGGTTGAACTAGTCTTATAATTTACGTAAGGGGGTGAACGACATAAACGTGCCTATAGTTATAGTAATATTAATTGTTTTAGTTATTGGAGCGATTGCGTTTGGTATTGGTTATATAGTTAGAAAAAGCACTGCTGAAAAAGAAATTTTAAGTGCTGAATTCAAAGCTAAAGAAATCATAGCAGAAGCGTCGAAATCCGCTGAATCAGTTAAAAAAGAAAAAGTGTTGGAAGCCAAAGAAGAAGCACATCAGATCAGAAAAGAGATCGACAGAGAAACAAAAGATCGCCGTGCTGAAATCCAAAAGCTCGAGCGTAGAAATCTTCAAAAGGAAGAAGCTCTTGATAAAAAAGCTTTAAATCTTGAAGCGAAAGAAGAAAAAATCGCTTTAAAGGTAAAAACAGTTGAAGAGAAGGAAGCGGAAGCAGAAGCATTATACGAGCAACAGATTAAAGAGCTTGAACGTATATCACAATTGACTATTGAAGAAGCAAAAGGTCAATTGCTTGCAGACGTTGAAAAAGAAGTCAAGCATGATACTG
>CAYLNI010000232.1:276-552 GCA_964384705.1 uncultured Fusibacter sp. | reverse complement strand
AGGACATTTTAGCTTATGCAATTCAAAAGTGTGCTGCAGACTACGTTGCTGAAAGCACAGTATCATTGGTAAATCTTCCTAACGATGAAATGAAGGGAAGAATCATTGGTAGAGAAGGACGTAACATTAGAGCGCTTGAAACGCTCACAGGTGTTGACTTGATTATCGACGATACCCCTGAAGCAGTTATTCTTTCATCATTCGACCCTATTCGAAGAGAAATTGCAAGAATGGCTCTTGAAAGATTGATTGCAGATGGCAGAATTCATACTGCAC
>CAYLNI010000232.1:0-266 GCA_964384705.1 uncultured Fusibacter sp. | reverse complement strand
TTAATTATCGACGGTCGTATTCATCCAGCTAGAATAGAAGAAATGGTTGAAAAGCCCAAAAAAGAAGTGGAACAAATCATCAAAACTGAAGGTGAAAATGCTACTTTCGAAGTAGGTATTCACAATTTGCATCCTGAACTCATCAGACTTGTAGGTCGATTAAAGTACAGAACAAGTTACGGACAGAACGTATTAAAACATTCTATCGAAGTAGCTCATCTTGCTGGCCTTATGGCTTCAGAGATCGGAGCAGATGTAAAAGTGGC
>CAYLNI010000231.1:0-3848 GCA_964384705.1 uncultured Fusibacter sp. | reverse complement strand
AGGTGCCGAAAAGTCGTTTGTCCCTACTTGTGATACGGTTCACCCTTAGAGATCCGATACGCCCGATAAATTTGCTCAAGCAGCACGACCTTCATCAACTGATGCGGAAAAGTCATCTTCGAAAAGGACAACGCAAAGTTTGATCGCTTGATGACCAGGTCCGAAAGGCCAAGGCTACCACCGATGACGAAGACGAGATCTGATTGACCACTGACGCCAAGCTGGTCAATTTTTTCGGACAGGCCTTCTGACGTCAACTGCGTGCCGTTGATTTCAAGTGTGATGACATATTGGGTATCCCTGATTTTAGCCAAGATACGCTCGCCCTCTTTGTCTTTGATCTGCACCATTTCTTTATCTGAGAGTGTTTCAGGCGCTTTTTCATCTGCCACTTCAACCTGTGTAAGTTGACAGTACTTTGTGAGCCGCTTCGTGTATTCAGCGATGGCGTCCGTGAAGTACTTTTCTTTTATTTTACCGACTGTAATCAGTGTAATTTTCATCATTTTTCTCCGTATTTTTTCTGAAACGCATTGTCATCACTTTTGTCTAGTAGCATGGATTTCACATAATCCGATAGAAATGGCGAATCCGCCTCATTCCAAAGCTTGAAACCTTCCGATTGAGTGATCTCTTCTTTATCAAGGCTATCCGTGCCAGCAAAGTACCTGCTGTTCAGTGCCACAAAGGTTTCAGTCATAGCTTTGATCTCGTTTGCATCATAATCAAGTTCAGTCAGTCTCTCGCCAAGAAGCTTTCGCGATTCTTCTCTAAAGTGCGCCTCTGCTTCGCTGTGAAAGTTCAGTAAAAATGGATCAGTTAGGCCATTGTCCACGGCGTAACTTTCAACATCCACCCATTCGGTGGCATAACGCAACCCATCTTTACCAAGTTTCAAAACGCCATAGGTCTGAGGGTATTGTATGAGCGAGCCCGATACAATTTCAGTCAAGTCTGTTCTTGGGTCGTATTCGATATCTTGAATGTGGATATGCCCTGAGAAATTCAAAGTTATCCCCATTTCTTCCAGTGATTGAGCGCTTTCATCGGCATTCTCTACGACAAAGCCCTTCGAGTGAACAGGTGAGTGGCTGATGATGTTGTGATGCGAGACGGAGATGATTTTGGGTTCATTGGCCATTTCGCGAATTTCTACATTGACCTCTTCCAACCAATCGAGTGTATCAGTGCGAAGCGCGCCTTCCATGACCGGGTAGCCAACTGTTTGATTTTGTTCGTATTTATTTGAATCAAGCATGAGAAGATAAGTGTCATCCGTCAGCCTTACAATATAGCTCAGCGAGTTTGGATCACGTCTGAAAGCTTGGTCATAGCCAAAAGCACCATAGATATCAGCAAAGTCTTCAGGCGTGACAGTCTCGACGCGTTTTTGCTTGCCTGTTTCAAAGCCCGTCGCATAAGGGTTGTCGATATCGTGATTGCCTGGTATGACAAAAACCTGAGTGCCCTTTGCCTCGATAGCTTCAAAATAACTTGCCAACCAGAGATGCGTTGCACGTTCTGCGTTGGTCGTTAGGTCGCCACTGACGATCAAAACGTCCGAATCCAGCGTCCTTGCAAAAGCCTCTAAAATTTCAGTCGAATATTTGAGCAGTTTGCCGTCTCCCGAATTTAAAAAAAACTCAAATACATCATTGTCAGCTCTGAGCTCTGGAGCCAGTTGATGAATGTCGGAAATAATCCGCACGTCAATTTCGTCCACTCCATTCAACACATAGCTTTGATTTTGACTTGTGCTTTGGCGTTTATCACCTTCATTTACAAAAATCGGCTGATCACCTTGTATCTCGACTGACGCACTCGAACCCTCTCCTGTAGCTGCATCGCCATCAAGAGCACGCTTCTCACGATCAAACATCGTAAACCCGAGCATTGGCAATATGATCAGCAACATAGCAAACACAACAAGCATAAGCACAATTAAGCTGATCATCACTGATTTTATCTTTATTTCAAATTTTCTTTTTGTCATGGAACCATCCTTACTACGTACAAATACACTAATTGTTTAAAATAAGGGACGATTTGTGTCGCGCAATATTTCCGCTTCCCAAACCGTCCCATCTATGGTCTAGCTCAATTCTATCAACTCGTACACATCCGTACCAAGTCCGATTTTCACTGCGTGTATGATGGATTCGCGGCCATCTTCGAACAACTTCTCACCTGAGTTCTTTTGGAGCAAGTCGAGGCAAGCGGCATCAATCGCCACGGGATCTTTAGAGACGAACACGCCAATATCTTCCGCGACAGTATGCATGTGTTGCCCCATACAATCGCATTCTGGTGTCACATTGATGAGGTAAGTGATGTATAAATTATCTTTACCAAGTTGTGCGCCGTAAGCATACTCGGAGATTTTTTCTTTGAAGTTTTTACCCGTCCAATCGCTCATGATCGCGCCAACAGGACATACTGCGATACAACCGGCACATCCCACGCAAAGATCGTGGTCGATATACGCTTTGCCCTTCATAGTGATGGCGTCCACGTCACATTTTTTGATACATAACCCACAAGCCGTGCAACGCGCTTCTTTAACAACGGGATTAATGCCTGCATGCTGTGCCATTTTGCCACCTCTTGAGGCAAATCCCATAGCAAGTTGCTTCATCGCCCCACCAAATCCGGCAGAGCCGTGACCTTTGAAGTGGCTCATAACGATAAATTGCTCATAATCGCCAAATGACTTACCAATTTTACATGACTTGAAGTATTCCTTATTGATCTCAATTTCGTCAAATGCTTCACCCATGTGACCATCAGCGATGATAACCGGTAACTGTGTAAACCCGTGATTCTTTGCGATTTCTCTATGGCTATCTGCAGTCGTTCTCGATCCTCTGTAGAGTACGTTGGTTTCGATATACGCAGATTCAATATCGTTTTCTTTCAAGTAATCCATAACGCCTTCATAACAAGTAGATGGTACATAGGTGTCATTGCCTTTTTCGCCAAAATGTACCTTTAAGGGTACTGTTCCTTTGAACGTGTGACCTGACTCTGCAATCAAATGTTCCATCAGCATGCGCGCTGTATCACTGAGCAATTTATAATCCTTATTTTCAACCCTTTTAAAATATACTTTTGACATGTTGCCTCCTTGGTTAAACCCGTTGATAACCTTAATATCTTTTAATTGCTCATATTCCTTAATTCCTTTATTATTCAAATGCTCTCAGTGCTACGTCAGAAGCAGATTCGCCATATGCTTCTTGATCGCCGTAGACCAATTTGGATCTGTTGCATAGCGCTTGCCGATACCATCGATAGAAACGCCGTTGTAATACTTACCGCCTGCCGTCAGATAATTCTCAGAGATATATTTTGCCACGGTATCAACACCTTCAGCTTTCGTGCCAAACGTACGTGCACTGGTATATGGTGAAGCATCATATGCCTGAAAACCAAAGACATTGTTTTTCTCTGTGGCAATCTTACTGGATCCATAACCTGATTCGTGTATCGCTAGGCCAGCTAAGAACCAAGCGTTGACGTTGTATTTTTTTTCAGCTTCCACAAACGATGTCCCAAGACCTTCTAAACCTGTTCCAGCAAGACGCGCATCGATATCGGCAGCATTGGCGCCACTAGATAGTCTCACGTCGTCATATATGGCGTTGACTGTCGTCGCAGTCCCTGCATTATAGACGCTTGAACCAGTTGAAACACTACCAGAGGCAGACGTGACGTTTAATTTTGTTCTGAGAATCTCGTCAAATCGATTCTTGGCGGTGTAATAGCTTTGACTTGGACCTTCAAAGCTGCTTACTATTTTTGAATTTAAGTTGATTTTATTAGACATTATTTCACCACTTTTCAGTCAT
>CAYLNI010000230.1:1584-3860 GCA_964384705.1 uncultured Fusibacter sp. | reverse complement strand
GTGGAAGCATTATTCAATTAACAAAAAGTTGTAAAGGTTTTTTGCTTGACAGTTACTATAATATGAATTATAATTTGTGAGGATGCTATGTTTGAAAAAAAAATGAGGCTCGACGCACTATATGAATTTTATGGAAAGATGTTGACCGATAAGCAAAGTGAGATCATGGACCTGTTTTGCAATATGGACTATTCACTTGGTGAAATATCTGAACTACATGGTGTCAGCCGACAGGCGATTCACGATACGATCAAACGGACTGAGAAAGTTCTTGAAAACTATGAGATGCAGCTTGGTCTGTATCAGCGTTTTGAAGAGAAGCAAAAAGCGTTTGAAACGATCATGGCACTGATCGATCAGTTTGAAACATCGCGTGATGATCAGTTAATCAAAGAGGTCAAACGCATTGCGACAAGTGAGATCGAATAAGTATGGAAATTGACATATAGGAGGGCATAACGTGGCATTCGAAAGCTTAGCCGAAAAACTGCAAGGTGCCTTTAACCAGCTAAGGGGTAAGGGAAAATTAAACGAAAAAGACGTCAAAGACGCCATGAGAGAAGTCAAACTTGCTTTATTGGAAGCGGACGTAAACTTTAAGGTCGTCAAGGACTTTATCAATACACTGACGGAACGCGCCATCGGCGAGTCCGTTATGCAAAGCCTGACACCAGGTCAGCAAGTCATCAAGATCGTGAGTGAAGAACTGACGAATCTTATGGGTAAGACACAAAGCAAACTCGAGTATTCTTCTAAGCCACCAACCATCATCATGATGGCCGGTTTGCAGGGTGCCGGTAAGACAACGACGTGTGGTAAGCTTGGTAGCCTTTTGAAAAAGCAAGGCAAACGACCACTGCTCGTCGCTTGTGACATCTATAGACCAGCCGCGATTCAGCAGCTTAAAGTCGTCGGAGAAAAAGTTGGCGTTCCCGTCTTTGAGATGGGCAACCAAACCAATCCGGTAGAGATCGCAAAAGCAGGTCTTGCACATGCGATCCACTTCAACAACGACGTCGTCATCCTGGATACAGCGGGTAGACTTCATATCGATGAAAATCTAATGCAAGAACTTATACAGATAAAAGAAACGGTTTCACCTAAAGAGATTCTCTTAGTTCTAGACGCCATGACGGGTCAAGACGCTGTCAATGTCGCTGAGCATTTCAACGCACAACTTGAAATCAGCGGTGTTATCCTGACAAAACTCGACGGTGACACACGTGGTGGTGCAGCACTTTCTGTACGCGCAGTTACAGGTAAACCAATCAAGTATGCCTGTATCGGCGAAAAACTCACTGATATCGAAGAATTTTACCCGGATCGAATGGCTTCAAGAATCCTCGGTATGGGCGATGTGCTTTCTCTGATTGAAAAAGCGCAAGAAAACTTCGATGAAGAAAAAGCTAAAAAGCTCGAAAAAAAGATGAAGACATCGACTTTCGACCTTGAAGACTTTTTAGACCAACTTGAACAGCTGCAAAAGATGGGACCTATCGGCGATTTGCTCGGTATGATACCAGGTATGAACAACAACAAAGCCTTAAAAGGCGTTGATGTAAATGACAAAGATTTGATTCGGACCAAGGCGATTATTCAGTCGATGACTCGAAAAGAGCGTATGGATCCCGATATTATCAATGGCAGTCGTAAAAAACGTATCGCAGCAGGCTGTGGCGTGCATGTTTCTGAAGTCAACAGACTGCTCAAACAGTTTGAACAGACAAAGAAGATGATGAAACAGTTTGGCGGTATGGAGAAAAAGATGAAAAGAGGCGGAGGCTTTAAGTTTCCTTTCTAATTAAAATAGCTTTTCATAATGATGGTAATCGCTTAGGTTATACTGAAACGGTTTCCATAGTAACTTCAAGATAGTCCAAAAAAATAAGGAGGTGAAATTAATGGCAGTTAAAATCAGATTAACGAGAATGGGTTCTAAGAAAAAACCTTTCTATAGAGTTGTCGTTGCAGATTCTAGAGCACCTAGAGATGGTAAATTTATCGATCAAATCGGTACATTCAACCCGCTTTTAGAAAGCAACCAAGTTAAACTTGACGCTGACAAAGCAAATCATTGGTTAAGCAATGGTGCACAACCTACTGATACCGTAAAAGCGCTTTTCAAAAAACATGGCGTATATGATGCGAAGTAATTAGCATACGAGGTGACTAAATGAGCGAATTGGTAAGAATTATTGCGGCTTCGTTGGTCGATCATCCGGAAAAAGTTGAAGTGAGAGAGGTTGAGGGTTCTCAATCTGTTATCATTGAACTTA
>CAYLNI010000230.1:0-1574 GCA_964384705.1 uncultured Fusibacter sp. | reverse complement strand
CAGAAGATATGGGCAAGGTGATCGGCAAACAAGGTAGGATCGCTAAGGCAATTCGTACAGTTGTTAAAGCTGCTGCAACTAAAGAAAATAAACGCGTTGTTGTAGAAATTATTCAATAATGTTATATTTTAAGATCATTATGACAGTAGCTATTTCAAGTGTTCACACAGGAAATAGCTATTTTCTTAATTTTGGAAATTTAACGTACTAAAATGCATTAAATTGATATGGAGGATTTATGGAAGGCTGCTTTAATATGGGCAAAATTGTCAATACACATGGTGTACGCGGAGAAGTGAAAGTTTATCCGTATTCAGATGATCTTGAAAAGTTTGAAGATTTTGAGTATTTTTATATCGAAGGCGAAGGCAAAAAGAAATACGAGATTGAATCCACACGCGTCCATAAAAATATGGTGCTTGTTAAGTTCAAGGGATATGAAGATATTAATAAGGTTTTAAACTTTCTCAATAAAAACGTCTATATGGAACGCAAAGACGTTGAGGATGACAGTGAAGGACATTATATTGTCGATCTGATTGGGTGTGAGATTTTTGATGACCAGGGAGTATTTGTTGGCCATTTGAAAGATGTTCTCCAGACTTCTGCACAAGATCTTTACGAAATCAAAAAAGCGTCTGACGGAAAAATGTTCTATTTACCTGTTGTGGACGCGTTTGTTAAAAATATTGATATAAAGAATAAAAAAATCACCGTACATCTGATTGAGGGGATAATGGAATGAAATTTCGCGTCTTAACCCTTTTTCCAGAGCAATTTGATGGGTTTGTTGCAACGAGTATCATAGGCAGAGCTGTTGAAAAAGGCACGATTACCATAGAAGTTGATCAAATACGCAATTATTCTACTGACCGTCATAAAAAAGTGGATGATCCACCATTTGGCGGAGGCGCTGGTATGGTTATGACTGTACAACCTTTGAGAGACGCCTTACAAGCCAAACCAGTATCTGAAAATGGCATAGTGATTTACCTATCACCAAGGGGGCGTACTTTAGATCATGACAAAGTTGTCGAGCTATCACAATATGGCTCTTTGACTTTAGTTTGTGGCCATTATGAAGGGGTCGATCAGCGTTTTATCGATCGCTACGTCGATGAAGAGATCTCAATAGGCGACTATGTTCTCACAGGTGGTGAACTCGCTGCGATGGTCGTCATTGATAGTGTGAGTCGTATGGTGGATGCTGTGCTTAAGAATGACACTTCAGCTGAAGAGGAAAGTTTTGCTGGTGGCTTATTGGAATACCCACATTATACTAGGCCTCCAGAAGTGGATGGTGATAAAGTACCCGATGTACTTTTATCGGGCCATCATGCTGAAATTGCCAAGTGGCGATTGGATCAGTCGTTACAAATTACAAAAGAGAGACGACCGGATTTGTTTGAGGCTTTTTGCAAAAAAAACCATGATAAATCCGTTCTGAAAATACTCAAAAAGCACTTGTAATACCAACATTAAGATGATATAATACATCTTGTTGTAATACGGATGTTCCTCTTTTAACTTTAAGTCATTAAGAACATCTACGAAGGAAGGAGGTTGTTATATGC
>CAYLNI010000229.1:0-3876 GCA_964384705.1 uncultured Fusibacter sp. | reverse complement strand
CCTGCACCGCCCATGCCAACGATCCCAGCATCTTTGATAATATCTACAATTTCCTTGCCTGTTAAAGTTTTGAAATCCGGTTTTGGTTTGACAGTTTCTGCGAGTTCATACTTTTCGTCATTTTCTACCACGACACAAGTATCAAATCCATAAGCTGTATTTTGTTTTCTGACATCAAGCACAGTTCCAGAAACTGAACTGTGAACATTTGCAGAAACAAAGCCACCTGCAGCGCCAATTAGCTGACCCACTTTTACCAAATCGCCTTTTGCGACGGTTGGTTCGCAAGGTGCACCAATATGCTGCCTCAAAGGAATTTCAACAACTTTAGGGCCTAAAAAATCAACAATTGGTAAATTCTCAGTCGACTTTTTGGAATGTGGAGGATGTATGCCTCCCTTAAAAGTTAAAAGCCCCATATATACTCACCCCTTTAAAAAAATTTACGTAACTTTATTGATCAAGAAATTATACTGTATACAATTTCTAATCTCACCAATAACAATTCTACTATAAAACCATAGCTAGGTCAATGCATGACCCATTGAAATTTCAACCGTTTAAAACGCTTAATAAGTTAATTATTTACCAATCAACGGATGTCCTAAAAACATTGGTAATACTAATTTATTAAGAATTCAAAACAACTTGATGTGTTTTTATACGCATTAGATTGTTAAAATATAATCATCACATTTCACAAAAGCACATCAAAAAAAGCACAAAACCCTATTCATAAACATGAAATATGGTATTGTGCCATCTGATTATCCAATGAGCTTTTGCACTTCTGCAATCACTTTTTCTGCGACGAATGGTTTAACGATAAAGCCCTTAGCGCCAGAACGTACTGAGTCAATAACCATACTCTCTTGCCCCATCGCACTACACATGAGTACTTTGGCATCGGGAAAATCCTTAATTATTTTTCTTAACCCCTCGATACCTGTTACTTCTGGCATTGTAATATCCATCGTGACAAGATCAGGTTTAAACTCTTTATATTTTTGATAGGCTTCTTCACCATTGCCAGCCTCAGCAACCACTGTGTAACCAGCTCTTACGACAATATCACTCAACAATTTTCTCATAAAAAGTGCATCGTCGACAATTAGAATTTTTTTACTCATATTACCACTCCTTAAAATTGGAATTATGCAATTTCCATTATCGTTAAAACAAATTCACGATTCCCATAATGAGCAAAAGTACCAAAACGAGTTTCTTGAATTTTGCATCATCAATTTTATTGCCTAAATGAATGCCTAGAAAAGTACCAATAACCATTACTGGCAACAAATAAATCATGTTGATCAAATCAGGGTTTTCAAATAACCCCCGCTTTAAATAAAGTGCTATTGTAACGATATTTAAGATGACAAAGAGAAATGTTAAGTTGCTTCTAAATTCATTTTTGTTCTTGTCATCGTTGGCTAATAAAACGACTACGGGTGGTCCACTTAGTGAAACTGCTCCATTTAGGATTCCACTTAGTATGCCCGTTATTATGTAGGCTACTCTCTTATTTTTAATGTTAAGTTTTACACCACTAATCATGATGATTGAAATAGCAATTAAAAGAATACTAACACTTAATTTGAGAGTAGATTCACTTACCACGATCAGTAATTGAACACCAATAGGTATACAAACAACTGCAAATAAGGCCAGCAATCCAATTTCTTTTAAGTGAGGCTTCATCTTTAGTTTGACTAAGATGATGATATTCAGTACTATACTAAATAGGACAAGTGTCGGGACAACTACTTTAAGTTCAAAAAGTAACCCTAGAAGCGGCAATGCCAACAAAGAAAAACCAAAACTCGTAGCGCCTTGTACGATAGCCGCCAGTAAAATGATAAGTGATGCAATAAAAAAGTCCATGAAGCCTCCAGATTAGTAGTTGGTTTGACCTTTATTAATTATATCATTATGTATTCCAAAGTACAAAATGATAATTATTGAAAATGGCCTCTGAATATTATAATAAAATAAGTGTAAAAAACGCTTGACTTTTAACCGTACAAAAACTATAATAAAAAAGTCGCAACACGGCATGCGGATGTGGTGAAACTGGCATACACACCATCTTGAGGGGGTGGCGAGCATAGCTCATGCGGGTTCGAGTCCCGCCATCCGCACCATCAAAAAGAACGACCCTTTGAGGTCGTTTTTTTATTTGTGAAAATTGCATTCATTCAGTTTGTTAAAAGGGATTCAAAGGAAGCTTGCTTCATTTTGAATCCCTTTTTATGATTCTAAAGCTTTGGATTATGACTGAATCGTTCGTGGAGTGATTTTAAATAAAAGTTCATTTGATTATGAAGTTGGAACAAGTCTCCGGTATTTTCAATTGTATAATCCGACATTGAACGTTTTAACTCAATTGACATTTGTGATCTTATTTTTTTCAATGCTAAGTCTGCAGTAATCCGATCCCTCTTAATGATGCGTTCAAGACATACCGCTTCAGGTGCATACACAAGGATCACTTCATCGTAGTTTGACTTCTTATCAGTTTCAAATAAGAGTGGCACATCAAAGAAAACAAATGGTTCATCCCTATAACAATCAAGATGCTGATTCATTCTTAGTCTAATCTGAGGATGCAAAATATCGTTTAACTGTTTTCTTAAAATATCATTATTGAAGATAATCTCACCCAATTTCCCTCTGTTCAAAGACCGATCTGGATTTAGAACGCCTTCACCAAATGATTCCACAATTCTGAATAGACCTATTTCCCCTGGTTCAACGACTTCTCTTGAGACGAGATCGGCATCAATCAACGGGTAACCCAGTGATATTAAATATTTACTTACTACACTCTTCCCTGATCCGATGCCACCAGTGATCCCTATCAGAAATGGTCTATTATTTTGCGTCATACCAACTGTCTCCCGTATTCATATCTACTTTCATCGGCACATAAAGATCATAACATGTTTCCATGCAATATTTGAGGATTGGCTTAACAACTTCAAGTTCATCAAGGGGTACATTGAGTATGAGCTCATCGTGTACTTGAAGGATGAGTTTCGATTTGAGGCCATTTTGCTTGAGTGTTTCATAAACCTTGATCATCGCGAGTTTTATGATATCAGCTGCACTGCCCTGAATCGGCGTGTTTCTTGCTGTTCTTTCAGCTGCTGAACGCAGCATGAAGTTACTGGCATTGATATCGGCAATTGTTCTTTTGCGGTTTAGGATCGTTTCGACATAACCATTTTCCTTACAAGCTTCAATAATTTCTTCCATAAAGCCCTGTACGCGTGGATAACTGATAAAATAATTCTCGATGTAGAGTTTTGCTTCTTTTCTACTTACACCGATGCTTTCGGATAAACCGAAATCCCCCATGCCGTACACGATACCAAAGTTGACTTCTTTTGCACGGCTTCTCTGTAGTGAAGTGACTTCATCAACTGGTATTTTGAAAACTTGTGAAGCGGTCAATGTGTGAATGTCTATATTGTTGTTGAATGCATCGATGAGTTTTGGATCTTTGGACAAATGAGCCAATACGCGAAGTTCAATTTGTGAGTAGTCGGCGTCTAGGAGCACGCACCCTGGATCTGCAACAAAGAACTTTCTTATTTTACGGCCATAAGGCAGTTTGATCGGGATATTTTGTAAATTTGGTTCTGTTGAACTGAGTCTACCGGTCACAGCGATTGTCTGATTAAGCGATGTGTGGACACGTGGTTCATTTGGGTCGATGACGAGTCGCAGACCGTCGATATACGTTGACTTAAGTTTGGTATACATACGGTACTCGATAATTTCCCGCACGATTGGATGCTTATCTATGAGCTTTTCAAGCACATCAATACCCGTTGAGTACCCCGTCTTTGTCTTCTTTCCACTTGGGAGTGA
>CAYLNI010000228.1:2592-3884 GCA_964384705.1 uncultured Fusibacter sp. | reverse complement strand
TTGCAAAATTCCGTTTATCGATAATTTGAAAGATAGAGGTAAAACGATGCGTTGGTACGAAATCCATATTAAAACGTCGATAGAAGCAATCGATGCTGTCACAAATTTGTTATACGGTTATGGCGCAACTGGTGTTATGATCAATAACCCTGACGATGCCGATTTCACCAATCAAGAAGAAGGCAAATGGGACTATTATGACCCACAAAATTTAAAACTCGATTTTGAAGGGGCTCTATTGACTGGCTACTATGAAGATATAGATGTAGACGCGACACTCATAGATATGAAAGAAAGTTTGGATGGCCTTCGTGCATTTGATATCGATCCTGGCCTTGCTGAAATTGACTATAAAGAAATATTTGCCTCAGATTGGGAAAATGAATGGAAAAAATATTTCAAACCATTTAGATTGGGAAATCATATTGTCGTTAAACCAAGCTGGGAAACATTTGACATCCTTCCTGACGACCTTGTTATCGAGATTGATCCAGGTAATGCCTTTGGTTCGGGCACACATGAAACCACTTCAATGTGTATAGAAATGATTGAAAAGTATATGAAAAAATCGGATACCGTTGTCGATGTCGGTTGTGGCAGTGGCATACTTGCCATAGCAGCTGGCAAATTAGGTTCTGAACATATCATAGCCGTGGATATCGATGAAAACGCTGTCGTGACAGCTCGTGAGAATGTCGCGTTAAATGGTTTAACTGCATTCACTGACGTTAGACATGGCGATTTGATCACTGTCATTCCAGAAAAGGCAGATCTAGTTGTCGCAAATATCATCGCTGATGTCATCGTAAAATTATCAGATGATATTGATCAAATCCTCAAACCAGACGCTATATTCATAAGCTCAGGCTTGATTATGACAAAAGTGGATTGGGTCATTGAAGAATTGATCAAACGCAACTTCGATATCATAGAAGTTGTAAAAAAAGGCGAGTGGGCTGTCGTCGTTTCAAAGAAAAAAGTCTGAGGGCTAATTATGCATAGATTTTTCATGGAAGTTGAAGATACGCGAGAAGCACATGAAGTCGTGCTAAAGAATAGTGAGACGGTCAATCATCTCGTACGTGTCCTTCGCGTAAAAACTGGTGAGGGCGTTGAAATCGTCACAAGTGAAACGACTATAATCGGTCAAGTGTCCGCGATAGGTTTAGATTCAGTCGCAGTAACCATTCAAAGTGAAGAGAAACATGCCAATGAATCGCCAATACAAATTGATTTGTTTCAGTGCCTGCCAAAGGGGCAGAAACTCGAACTCATCATTCAAAAAAACGTTG
>CAYLNI010000228.1:513-2560 GCA_964384705.1 uncultured Fusibacter sp. | reverse complement strand
CTTGTCGCTTCAAAAAGATGCATCGTAGATTATAAACCTAAGGACGTTCCCAAAAAACTAGAACGTCTTGATCGAATCTCAAAAGAAGCTGCGAAACAGTCTAAGCGCGATATCATTCCCAAAGTACATGGCATTTTAACTATAAAAGATACACTCAATAAGATTGATAACTACGATCAATTTCTTGTATTATATGAACGTGAAGATTCTGAAGGTTTAAAAGCAAGGCTTGACGCGTTCAATGGCAAAAAAATTGCGATTTTGATTGGACCAGAAGGTGGTCTTGATCAATCCGAAGTGGATGGTCTCATCCAAGCGGGTGCTCTATCAACGACGCTGGGCAAACGCATTTTAAGAACTGAAACAGCTGGATTTGTAGCCGTTTCTTGCATCCAATATCATGTGGGTGCGATGGGTTAAAGGAGAATAATAAATGAACAAAGTAGCATTCGTAACATTAGGATGTAAAACCAATCAATATGAGACAGACGCGCTCATGGACATATTTTATAAAAACAGATACGAAGTCGTTGATTTTGACGACTTTTCTGACGTTTATGTCATCAACACCTGTACCGTTACAAACGTTAGCGATAAAAAGTCTAGACAGATGATTAGACGTGCCAAAAAGAGCAATCCAGATGGTCTTGTCGTCGTTGTAGGTTGCTATGCACAAATATCACCTGATGAAGTCAGTGCGATAGAAGATGTCGATATCGTCATCGGCACGGATTCAAGAAGTGCCATCATAAGCTACATCGAAGACTACAAAGCGTGTTTGACCGACAAACCATATGTCATCGTCGAAGACATCATGAAGATCAAAGTCTTTGAAGAGATGTCAGTAAGCAGCATCACGACGCATACCCGAGCCTTTATCAAGATTCAGGAAGGGTGCAATCAATATTGTACGTATTGCATCATCCCGTATGCAAGGGGACACGTACGTAGTCGCTCGTTGCAACATATTTTGGACGAAATTGAAGCATTGACACTTAAAGGGTACGTCGAGTTTGTTCTAACCGGCATTCACATTGGCTCATACGGTCTCGATTTAGATGGCGTATCCGTTATTGACTTGTTGGAAGCCATTCAAAAGCTTGAAGGTGTCCAGCGCATTCGTCTGGGTTCAGTTGAGCCGCGATTGATAAGTGAAGACTTTATAAAACGAATCCAGCCACTTGACAAGCTTTGCGATCATTTCCATCTGTCACTGCAAAGTGGCTCAGACACCGTATTAAATCGAATGAACCGCAAGTATACAGCAGAAGCCTTTAGCATAGCCGTAGAACGTTTGCGAGGTCTCTATGGCAAACCATCGCTTACAACGGATATCATAGTAGGTTTTCCTGGTGAGACAGAAACTGAATTTGAAGAGACAATGGCCTTTGTACGTCATATCAAGTTTAGTGAGATTCACGTCTTCCAGTTTTCCAAAAGAGAAGGCACACCTGCAGCAACAATGCCGGATCAAGTAGATTCCGCCATCAAGAAAGTGCGCAGTGAGCAATTGATTGCTCTCGCACAGCAATTGGGTGATGCGTATAAAAAATCATTTATCGGCGATGAAATTGAACTTCTAATTGAAGAACGAAAAGGCATTGAATGCATCGGGCATTCAAAAAACTATTTGAAATTAAGCGTATTGGACCCTGAAAACATAGCAAAACAGGGTGAAGTGTATACGGTTATAGTGAAAGAAGTAGAAAACGAAAAAATTATCTCACAATTTGCCTAAATAGAGAAAAAAGCACTGTCCAATCGGCTTTTTTTTGATATAATGAAAATGTATTTTAAATGCATGAAGGGAGGTGTTATAAAATGGATTGTATATTTTGTAAGATTATTAACGGTGACATTCCGTCAACGAAGGTTTACGAAGACGCGCTTGTCTATGCTTTTAAAGACATCAATCCTGAAGCGCCTGTCCATGTATTGATCGTACCAAGACAACACATTGATTCAGCTGCATCGATTGATGTGTCTCACCATTCCTTAATAGGTCATATTCACTCTGTTGCAAAACAGATTGCGCAGGAGGCTGGCA
>CAYLNI010000228.1:219-482 GCA_964384705.1 uncultured Fusibacter sp. | reverse complement strand
AATATCGGTATCGACGGCGGTCAAAGCGTACAGCATCTTCATTATCACTTGCTTGGCGGTCGTAGGCTCAAATGGCCTCCAGGTTAATAGCTGAAAGCAAAAGGCTAAAAACCTGAAAGTAAAAAAACATTACTTTGTATATTGATTTTTATGGATAGCTAGTGTATAATAATCGAGTATGTTCTAGGTACATTCCTCTGTACTATTAAAGAATCTATTCACGGAGGGAGGGAATGTGGATGTCTGGCGTCCACGTGGGAGAA
>CAYLNI010000228.1:0-209 GCA_964384705.1 uncultured Fusibacter sp. | reverse complement strand
GATAGTGCTTTAAAGAGATTTAAGAGAGAAACATCTAAAGCGGGCGTAATGGCTGAGATCAAGAAAAGAAGACATTACGAGAAGCCTAGTGTAAAGCGTAAAAAGAAATCTGAAGCAGCTAGAAAGAAAAAGAAAAAGCAGTTTTAGTGAAGAGGTGATCAAATGTCACTAAAAGATGTGCTTATGGATGATTTAAAAGTTGCAATGAG
>CAYLNI010000227.1:0-3885 GCA_964384705.1 uncultured Fusibacter sp. | reverse complement strand
GTGGATCGCCGTGAAAAAAATGCGTTGCTACTTTTTGTCATCTCATTCATAGTGATCGTCGATGTGCGAAACATCCTTTTGAAAACAATTCCGCATGATACCATTGGTCAACTAGCGGTATTGTTTTTCTTGCTTTATTTCCTATATAGATTGACAGGTGAAAAAGCTAAGTCATCTCCAATTATGAGAAATTTCGTCGACATTAAGACTTTGTTTGACTCAGAGATCATCGAAAAATTGGATGAAGGGGTAGCGCTTATAAGAAGTGACACTTTGGAAATCCTTGCCTCTAACCCGATGTATCAGACGATCATGGGGACTGGAAACGCATTTGTATCCTTGCCATATGTTGTTAGTGCTTTGTTAAGAGGCGAAGAACATATTGAAATTACAGATTTTCAAAATGAGAAGCGTACGGTAAAAGCGCGTTTGATCAGTTACGGCAAGCGCTATGCACTGCTCTATTTAAAGGACGTAAGTGACGTTGCCACCACTAACATACAAGCGGAAAAACTTAAAAACGACTTGTATGCAAGTTGGGAAAACTCACCGAGTCTAATCATGCTCAGAAATATTGAAGGAAAAATCATTTTTATAAACGATGCCATGGCGCATTTTCTTCATAAATCAAAGGTGGCATTGATTAATCGCTCGTTTAGCGAAATCTATGATAGTGCTGTGGAATACGCACAGCATCAATTGCTGCATAGCCGCATTTCAAATGAGGAGATACCGTATTTTAAAGGGGTACTTAAATTTACATACCCATTGCGTTCAGTCGGATATCTACAGTGTGAGGAAAGGCTGTTTACTTGGGATGGCACAAGGCATATTTTGACGACCGGAGCCGACATCACACAGCAATATTTTCTTGAACTACTCAACGTTTCCTTCCAAATAATCCACATGAGAACGCAAGAACCGAGTTCAATTTCATATGTTGTCGCTGACTTCATTCATTACGATATCTTGTTTAAAGAACGCCTCAGTATGCTGCTGCATCATCAAATCACCTCTCTTGGCATGTTTATCAATGGCTTAAGTGAAGAAGATCAAGCTTACTTTCTCGACATCTCAAATTCGACGAGCCCTTTTCATACGAAAACGATTACGTATCAAGCACAGCATCATTTTTATGTCGAACAAATTATCCGTTCAACAGGTGGCCATCTCTTAGGCATCTCCATGAAATACCTCAATCCAGAAGTCATGGCATTCAATTTGCCACATATCGGCTCCATGATTATGAATCACATCAAAGAAGGCGTCATGATCGTCAATGCCGCAGGCCAAATAGAACATGCCAATGAAATGATTCACCGGATTCTCAATTACGAGCCCAAAGCCTTGCTTGGCAAAAATTTACTCGACATCAGCTTGGGTCTTACGGTTGAGATGCTCACGCGCAACATTGAGATGTCAAAACAGCATAGCTCCCTTCATTTTGAGCGAATCTATTTGACGAAAGATAACATAAGAGTTCCCGCTGAAGTCATCGCGATGAACCTCAAGCATGAACGTTCGGACATGCTTCTGATGCTCGTACGCGACATCTCTGAGAAATTCATCTATAAAAAACGTCTCATCGATTCGCAATCTCGTTATGCTCAAATATTCGATTCTTTACAGGACAGCATACTCGAGATTCAACTACCTGAAAAGTCCATCAACATTTATCGTGAGTTCGATTCTGAAAAGGGTCTGATCGGTCTTGAAATGTCGTTTTTAGGGTGGCTCAATAGCATTCATGACCTCGACCGCTCCATTGTCTATGAAGCGGTGGACATCATTACTTCAGAACGAAGCTCCAATTATAACTTTGAATATCGATTCTTTAAAAACGGTGGCTGGCAATGGTATCGTGCGACAGGTAAGTATATCGATGCAGACGACGGCGCTTCCATCGTCATCATCAATCAAAATATCAGCGAGATCAAGACGATCACGCAAAAGCTTATGGAAAGTCGCGTGATCCTGACTGAATCAGAGCGCATCGCAAACATGGCGCATTGGAAATACATCGTTTCAAAGAACTTGTTCGCCGTTTCTCAAACCTTTGGAAGCGTGTTTCAACATAAGGAAAACGTGGAAGAAATCTACTTTGAGAGCTTACTTGAGAGCATTTATCCTGTAGATTTAGATTTTTTCAAGTTAAAATTCGAAAAGTTTATTTGGAACAATGAAAACCTGGACATCATTTTCAGGTTGCATAATCGCGGAAAAATCACCTACGTCAACATGATAGGGCAGGTTTATTACGATGATGAGAACCTGCCAATCTACGCAATAGGTAGTGTCGCAGATGTCACGGAACGCATGCTCGTCAAACAGCGATTTGAGGAATCGAGAACACTGCTTGAACACGTTGTTGAGCAAATTCCTATGGGTATAGTCGTCATAAGAAACAACGGCATTATTGAAAAGATAAACAGCCAAGCGGTTCAACTCTTAAAGATTGAAGACGTTCAAATCGAGAGAACAGAAGATCTCATCCTTCATATCATGATGCGAGGGGACAATCTCGAACTTGCAGAACTTGAGACGTTGTTCAACCCGACCATCAGCACAAAGATGGAACAAACCTTTGCGATGAAAGATCAAACGCATTTGAAGCTTTCATCAAGTCACATGAACGATGCCGACCAGCATTTCCTAGGCAGAATCATCAATATCACACTGGTTGAAGAACCAGAGTAGACAATCAGATTCAATGGAAATCGAATTTTATGACAAATAAAAAAAGCTTGGCACAAAATGATAGGTAATCATTATGTGCCAAGCCTTTTTTGTGTTAATTTTTGAGTTAATTGAGCCTTTGTCGACTCATCAAGAAAAATGCGATGCAACCGAAAAACCGCAACGCACCTGTAATCAGTAGAGAGATATCAAGTGATGTTTGTTGCATGATCCATACGCCAGCTATTGGTGCAACGGTTGCAGATACGGCGATGGCCGTATTATATAAAGCGATGATCGTCGTGCGGTTTTGAGAAGGGGTCGCCTCAAGAAGCAAGTTGAATAAAATGAGTACCGTACCCGTTATAGAAAAACCGATGAGAACATTGAACAAGACGAGCATATAAAGTGAATCGCTCAATACATATAAAAACGGTGTCACGCTCATGCCAAATGTAGCGATCACAGCCGCTAGAGTATTGCCTCTCTTATCGGCAAACTTAGCCCATTGCGTTGCCGTCATGATGGCGGTTATGCCACCAGCAATGGAAATCGCACTAAGCCAAGCTTCATTTGCGCCAAGTTTTGTGATGGTGTAAATGTTGAACAGTGGCCATCCCATTTGCCATCCAAAGTGGAAAATAAGTGAAGCAATCAAGAACTGCTTAAAAACTTTATCCGTTAAAGAGAACGTCAAACTGACCTTAAATGCTTGCAATATTTTCTTGAGTCCTTGCTTGTATTTATCATTTGATGCATGCACCGCTGGCTGATCGGCCAATACGTTGACGCCCACAGCAGTGAACTTGGAAAATGTGTAAACTTCAAACAGACCAATGACAAAAGATATAACGAAAAAAAGTTGATAGAGCAATATGATTTCTGAGTCGTTTTTCGGAATGGATAGAAGGACGCCCGATATAAATGTAATCAATAATCTGAAGATATCCGAATATCGGTTCCTAAGGCCCATTGCCAAGCCACGTTCTGAAGGTGAAAAAATATCGCCGATGCTGGACTGATACCCCATCGTGTAAATCGATCCAGGTAAATTCATGAGGGCGATCAGGAGGATAAAGAGCCAGGGCTTGGAAACGCCACCTATCATTGGCACGAATGCGATGACCAGAAAAAACAGCTTATGCAAGAGCATAATCCAAGTTGTGCTTTTAAGCTTGTTGCCAAAGAGATCGATAAAAATAGCGCCTG
>CAYLNI010000226.1:1374-3897 GCA_964384705.1 uncultured Fusibacter sp. | reverse complement strand
AATATTACACGGAGGTGAATGAAATGGATAAAAAAACATTGAGGAAGCATATTATTGCATTAAGGTCACAAAAAACACCTGAAGAGAGAATTGAAGCCGAATTGATCGTATTCAACCTTTTAAAGCAGTTTGATCTTTTTTTTAATGCGAAGAACATCTCTTCTTTCGTCGATTTCAGAGATGAAATCTCAATGACAACCATCAACCAGTCGATAATAGATGCAGGCAAAAATCTTCTATTGCCATATATATCACCTACAACAAAAGAGATGCAGTTTTACCTAGTTGAAGATTTATCGTCACTTAAACGAAATACTTTTGGCATTTTAGAACCAGATCCGGAGATCCACACCCTTTATGATGAATCGCGAATCGATTGCGTGCTCACGCCTGGCGTCGCTTTCGATTCAAAGGGTTATAGACTTGGTTATGGCGGTGGGTTTTATGATCGTTTCTTCAGTAGAATTGAAAAAGCGATTCCCAAAATAGGAATCGCCTTTGATCTGCAGTGTGTTGATGCCTTACCAGTTGAACATTATGACCACCCTATCACTCATATCATAACTGAGAGAGGGTTAAGAACATTTAACTGAGGCAATTGAATCATTTCATATCATTCGCCCACGGTTTTATCCGTTTTTTTAGTTTTTCGTTTTTCAGGCGCTTTATCATCGACATCGTACTGTTTATCATGTGTTGCTCTGATTCTAGCTTCTTTAGCGAGATGTTGAAGTCTTTGATCGACTAAATAGTAAATCGTTCCTTTTTCATAACTGCCATCTTTTGTACGCTTACCTGTTTTTCTTCCAGTTAAGATTTCAAGGCCTTCATCGACATGTGAAATCGCCCAAATATGGAATGACCCATTCCGAACCGCATCCACGACCTCTTGCTCAAGCATGAGGTTTTTTACATTTTGGATAGGAATAATGACGCCTTGCTCATTGTTAAGACCTTTTAGCTTACATACTTTGTAATAACCTTCAATTTTTTCGTTGACGCCTCCTATTGGCTGAATATTGCCACGTTGGTTTACAGAACCAGTCACGGCGATGGATTGATTGATTGGCACACCTGAAAGATCTGAAATCAATGCATAAAGTTCCGTACTGGATGCACTGTCTCCATCGACGCCTGAATAGAGCTGTTCAAATACAATGCTAGCTGTCAAAGCAAGTGGTTTATCTTGCGCGAACATACGTCCCAAGAAACCCGTTAATATCATGACGCCTTTATCGTGAATTTTACCACTTGTTCGTGCTTCACGTTCAATATTGATGATACCTTGACGCCCCTGATACGTGGAAACCGTAATCTTTGAAGGCTTGCCGAAACTATATTGACCAGTGCCCAGAACTGCAAGACCGTTGATTTCACCAACTCTAAACCCGTCAACATCAATAAGATAGATGCCTTCTTTAAATAAATCCAATGTATTTTCTTCATACTTGTTGGTTCGAAGTTTACGCTCCTCAAGCGCTTTGATGACATGTTCTTTGTTAACGACATTTTCCTTATAATAATTTGCCCATGCATCCGCTTCGATGATGATATCGCCAAGCGTTTTCAAATGCGCTGTCAACTTGTTTTGATCGTCCGCCAACCTTGTGGCATGTTCAACGAGCAACGCGACTGCGTCTACCGAAAAGTGACTTAATCCTTCTGTTTGACATTTTGTGGACACAAATCTGGCAAATTTATCGATGTTTTCTTTATTGCGTTCCATCTCGTCATCAAAATCTACCATGACCTTGAACAGTTTTTGAAACTCTTCATCATACGCAGATAAAACGGAATACGTATAATAATCACCGATTATGATGACTTTGACATCAACTGGAATCGGTTCTGGCTTAATGGTTTGTGAGACAAGAGCACCAGCACTTGCAGCACGACTATCAATTGTAACCGCTTCATCAAGCAAACTGCGTTTTAAACTTTTCCATGAATAAGGATTACTGAGGATATCTTTTGCTAGTAGGATGAGATAACCGCCATTAGCACGATGTAACGCACCTGGCTTGATCATCGTAAAATCCGTTTTCATGACGCCCATTTCATTTTGATACTCAATGCTTCCAGCTAAATTGTAATACGTTGGATTTGATTCAAAGATGACAGGGGCACTATTGACCGCACTGTTGTCTACGAACATATTGATTTGATATCTTTCAAAGAACGTTTCGGGATTATGCTGTGCCGCCGTTAAAATTGCAAGAGGATTTGTTTCATCATCGTCTTCTTCCTCTTCTTTGAAGTTCTCGAGATTTTCGACGATATCGTCTTCGAGCAAATCGATATATCTTTTGATTTCTTCATTATCCTTATTTTTTTCTTTGATGCTCTCAAGATGGAATTTGACGAGGTGTCTTCCCATTTGTTCATCTAGACTCTTGAGTCTTGTTCTCAAGTTCTCCTCTTCCATCCTAAGTTTGTTGAACAAATCAATCGTTTCGAGGCTTAACTTTTGAGAGTTTGTCATCAAAAGTTCATACTCTTTTTGAGAGATATTTTTATACGATT
>CAYLNI010000226.1:230-1248 GCA_964384705.1 uncultured Fusibacter sp. | reverse complement strand
TATTCTTCGACGAGCTTTTGTTTGGCGTTTTCATAGTCGCGACTTGAAAAAATTTCAATAATGCCGCGTCTTAAAAATCGTATGGCGCGATCGACTTGTTTGATGATGTTCTTTCCTTGTCCATGATTCACTTTAATGGCGATCGGGTGGTATGGATCTTTGAAATTGTTGACGTACAGCCAGTCATGAGGTGCTGGGCGCTTAATCGCCTGTTCTTCTGTGAGCATATTCACAAAGCTATTTCTTCCAGTTCCCCATTGACCAGAAACATAGATGTTGTAACCTTTTTTTGTTACACCTAAACCGAATTCAAGCGATTTTTTTGCACGTTCTTGACCGATGATCCCTCTAATCGGTGCAAGCTCTTCAGTTGACTTAAACTCAAACTGGTTTGGATCACATTTATTTGTAAGCTGTTCCGGTTTTAATTTTAATTTTTCCATAAGGGGCCTCCGGGAATATATTTTTGAAAATATATATTTCATCATAATAATTCTAGTGTATATAATACCCGATTACAATTACATAAAACAAAAAAAGTGGACTATTTCAAAAATGAAATCGTCCACTTATCATTAAAACTTTAAATTCTTGAGTTTATCGCCAAACAAATCTGACAACGTCGTCGGCGTTTCTGGTGTCTCCTCTGTGTAATCCTCAAAAGTTACTTCTCCGAGTGCAACGACTGCTTTTAAACTAAGAGACAGCTTTTGAGACTCTGGATCCATATCCAGGACCATCACTTCTATTTCATCGCCAACTTGAACGATTTCTTGCGGACGCGTTACGTGTTGTTCAGCGAGCTCAGAAATATGAACCAGACCTTCAACACCATCTTCTATTTCAACAAACGCGCCGAAACTCATGAGACGCGTCACTTTTCCAGTTACGATATCATTTATTGCATATCTATCAGAAAGTGTTTCCCATGGATTTTCTTTGATTTCGGATAATTTTAAAGACACTTTTTCTTTGTCTCTATCAACCGAAATGACCGTTACTTTTACAACATCCCCTA
>CAYLNI010000226.1:0-220 GCA_964384705.1 uncultured Fusibacter sp. | reverse complement strand
GTCAAAACTTCGGAAGGATGCTTGATGTGTTTCCACGACATTTGCGATATGTGTATCAAACCATCCATATCACCAATATTTACAAACGCACCATAATCAGCCAATCTTACGACAGTACCTTCCAATTGATCACCACTTGAAAGACGGGATAACGCATCCGCTTTCTTGATAGCTACCTTGTTCTTTAACAGGTTTTTGTGGGAACCGACTACTTTTTTCT
>CAYLNI010000225.1:1230-3963 GCA_964384705.1 uncultured Fusibacter sp. | reverse complement strand
ATCGATTTGAACCATATCAGCCCAAGCCATTACTTTTTTAGATTCAGCAGCATCAACAAATGAACGCACCATATTGATGTTTCTATAAAGCACATTGTATTGTGGATCTTGATGCGCGCCATTTACGCCCTCTTCAGCGAGCATGACGGCAACGTCTGGACCAGCAACGCCAGAAACGTATGAATGGTAATTGATTGGTCTGCCAACTTCTTCTTCGATAAGGTCGAGCGCTTTTCTGTGAGCTCTAACTTGCTTTCTAGAAATTGGAACACCGCCGATACCTTGTGGGGTACCTTCAATTAAGCCGTCAAAATGTGATTGTCCTGCAGTACGGATAACCATGATGTGGTCAGCGCCATGCCATGCAGCCATTCTCATTCTTCTGATATCGTCTTCAAAACGACCAGATGCAATCTCAGTCGTGATTGTGTTGTTTGGTTGTGGATCTATGTTGCCGAAGTATTGAGCCGCTGGCATTGGGACATAGTTTTTAAGCGGTGTCGACATATCTGAATATTCAAATGGGCCGTAAACTTGCTTCTCGCTTTTTTCTCTCCAAGTCCAACCTCTTCTTTTAGGTCTGTAACTTTCAAGATCCTTTAGAATTTCTTTAACGTCTATTTTTTTATCGAGTTCTAAATGAGCCATTATTTGTTACCCCCTTTGAAGATTTGTACCGCATCATCCCAGTGCTTGCCTTCGATAAGCTCAAGTCCTGCTGTTCTGATGTCGATGTTTTTTTCTTTAGAGATTCTGTAGACAACATGTCCAACGCCGTGACCCATAAGGCCTCTGTCGATTGCACCGTCTACAAGTGGTTTCGCTTCTAAGCTCGAAAAGCCCATACGTAAAAGGACTGATCTTTCAATAGCTGGTGATGTGTTTTTTCTAGCTAAGTCGATTAATGGATCTACGATTTCTTCAACCAAGCTCCAAAATTTTTCTTTAAGTTGTTCGTCTGTTAAACCCACGAGGTGCTGATTTCGCGAGCGAAAATCATCCTCTCTTACAAGAAAACCTTTCATTTTTGATCCTCCATATGATTTTTTAATGCCGCATCAAATCTTATAAATTCATTTTATCTGTAAATTCAAACTAGTATTTTACACCTAATTCATCTAAAGCTTTTTTGACAAATTCTACGCTAGTCTTTGTTTCTTGCATCAAGTAGAGCAGATCCATCTCAGAGATAGTCTCCACAGGTTTGGATGCCACTGCTTGCTTGATGAGCGATTTTCTCAGTTTATCCACATCTAAATCGACTGCCTTGATCATGCTAGGATGCTCAGGTAAAATGATGTTTTTACCAGGAACCTGATCCGCAGGATTGCCAAAGAAAATGTCGATCCCATTATCGCGTGCAAACGAAAGCTGCGGTTGAATGTGCTTACCAGCGCCAGTATACTCCGTTTCTTGAACGACGATGATTTGATCTTCATCCATTTCTTGAGCGATACTAAATGCTGCTGCCAGTGCCGTATTACCAGCTGGACCTTTTTCGAGACCTTCAAGTTGCGCCAAAGCTTCAGTCATGTAGAATACTTCACCTTGCGTCACTGTGACGTAACGATCGAGGTAACGCATCGGTCTAGCTGCAGATCTTGGAACATCTGAACGATCAGGAACCGTTGCAAATGGCACACCAAATCCCGTATGACCAGTCGTGAACGATTTCTTGTTGAATTGTTCATCACTTGCCATATGAAGACCTGATAAATCCACGGAAGCGCCAACGATTTTTGTGTCCACTGCACCAGCTTTGATAAGGCCTCTAGCAGTACCTGTTAGATTGCCGCCACCCGCATTGGTACAAACGACGACGTCAGCGTCTCTGCCATACTTCTCTCTACATTGCATAGACAACTCATAACCGAGTGTTTCAACGCCAGCAATGCCAAAAGGTGTATAAAGCGATGCGTTAAAATAACCCGTTTCTTCAAGCAATAATAAGAATTTGTAGAAGAGTTCCGGTCCTACCGACATTTGAAGTACTTCAGCGCCGTAAGCTTCACATCTTCTCGCCTTTTCGACGATTTCAGGTTGGCCAACGCCTTTTGAATCATACGTTTCTTGAACAATGATGCACTTTAAACCATGCATTGCAGCTTGTGAAGCGACAGCCGATCCATAGTTGCCGCTCGTCGCAGCGATGACGCCTTTGTAACCGAGTTTCTTAGCATGATATACGGCATTTGCCGCACGTCTTGCTTTAAAGCTTCCAGATGGATTTGCCGCTTCGTCTTTTATAAAGATTCTAGCGCCTTTACCTGGCTCAGCCATTTTTCTAGCGAGTGCAGTAATATTTCTTAGTTCTAGCATAGGTGTGTTACCCACACCAGTTCTACCTTGAATGTCTTGCATCTCTTCGAGCGTATAACCCGTTTCGCGCATCATGCGTTCATAATCAAAGGCGATGCCTTCACTTTCAAACAAAGAGTAATCGATGCCGATGGCGTTTTTCATAATTTCATTTTTTCTTCCCATGACCGCTAAATAAGAATTATCTTTCATCTGCATCACCTCCAAAGAGTATTTCCTTCAGCTGAATGCCGATTTGCATAATCTCAGGTACATAGTTGCCAAACGAGTGTCTGTATACAGGGTTGATTTCTACGATAACCCCTTTTTCTTTTCTGCCGACGATGGTTGTGACTTCTACTTCATCACCAATATTGGCATCTCTATCACAAAAGCCTTTGACCCACATTTCGAGGGGGACTTTTTTTGTATCTT
>CAYLNI010000225.1:0-1214 GCA_964384705.1 uncultured Fusibacter sp. | reverse complement strand
TCTGGTACTTGTGGCGCTCTTTGATCTGGCGTAAAAATGATACTGTGTATTCTTACCCAATCACCTTTTTTAACGTTCAATGAAAACACCTCTTTCTAATAAACAAACAAAATGCCTTATTTGATAAACTGTCTCATATCGCCCATGATCGCTCTAGGAACTGGCAAATCAAGCATTGTTTTAAGACCTGGATCAGCGTTGATGATCTGTGGAATCATGTTGACGCACATTGCGATTGTACCAAGGCCGCCTTCAACTTCAGGTTTGATGTTCATGTTGACTTCTGGTGAACCTTTTAAAGTGATATAGTCGCCAGTGAATGTACCTTCCATCTCTGGTTCAATTTGTTGTGGGTGGATCATGTTGATTTTAACTGCGCCATCTACAAAACCTTGACCAGTCATGTTAACACCAGCAACGTCACCTGCAGCTGCAAAGCCGTGTGGTGCTTTTCTATCAACAGTTGTAACGATTGGTGACATTTGCGTTTCGATTTTGTCAACTTTCCAGCCGATTGCATCGCCGATCATGTTGATTGATTCTGCAAAACCAACGTGTCCAGCAAGAGTGCCATCTGCAACGCCTTTGTTGAATGCATCTACAGTGATACCCACGCCTTGCTCTTCCATAACCGCATGGCCAAATGGTGATAAGCTGTTAACGCGTTTTGCTTCGATTTCAGTTACATCAGTCATACAACCAGTTAATACGACTACTAAAAGGTCCATGATCAAACCTGGATTGATGCCAGTACCAAGGATTGATACGCCGTTTTCTTTTGCGATTCTATCAAGTTCTTCAGCAAGCTCTGGATTTTGTGCTTTAGGATAAGCCATCTCTTCAGCTGTAGAAATTACGTTTATTTTTTTCTCAAGTATGTTCTTTAATCTAGGAAATGCTTTTGCAGTAAAAGAATCTGTCGCCGTCAAAACGACGTCACATGATTTTTCGCTGATTACTTCGTCAATTTCAGGATTGACGATAACATCTGCTCTATCGCCTCTTTCAATATTCAAGAGTTCAAAGATACTTTTGCCTACTCGTGCTGGGTTTCTATCGCAAACGCCTACTATGTCAACACCTTTTTTAGTCAATAACATCTTAGCCATACCACTACCCATGGCACCAAAACCCCAAATAGCTACTTTTACATTTTCAGTTCTCATAAAGGTCACCTCCGTATAATTTGCCTTTAAAAAGGCCTACGTCGTATA
>CAYLNI010000224.1:938-4013 GCA_964384705.1 uncultured Fusibacter sp. | reverse complement strand
CGTGAAATAATTGAAAATTAGTTTTTATTGTCATAAAGGTTCAAATAGCTTGAAACGTTGAGTTCACTTCACAAAAAAATATAAAATTATATTAACTTGGCACGACAATTGCGTATATAATAAGCAATAGGGAAAACGTTTAAGCATATCAATTAAAATCGGAGGCAATGGATGAAAAAAGTCATTACGATGGATGAGGCGATAAGTCATATTCAAGATGGTATGACGATCATGATCGGCGGATTTCTAGCATGTGGCAGTCCACATAAGATCATTGATGCAATCATAGAAAAGGGAATCAAGGACTTGACGATTATTGGCAATGACACGGGGTTCGTCGATAGAGGGATCGGCAGACTTGTAGTAAGTGGTCAGGCAAAGAAAGTCATCGTCTCACATATTGGCACAAATAAGGAAACAGGCAGATTGATGAACGAAGGCAAACTCGAAGTCGTATTGGTACCGCAGGGCACACTTGCTGAGCAAGTACGTGCTGGTGGTGCAGGACTCGGCGGTGTATTGACACCAATCGGTATTGGCACACCAGTTGCTGAAGGCAAAGACCATCTCATCATCGATGGCAAGACATTCTTACTTGAAAAAGCACTCAAAGCGGATGTTGCACTGATCTTCGGTTCAAAAGTCGATGAAAAGGGCAATGTCTATTACCATGAATCCACGCGCAACTTTAACCCACTTATGGCAACTGCTGCGGAAATCGTCATCGTAGAAGCGGAAGAACTCGTGAAAGTCGGCGAGCTTGACCCACATCTTATGATGACGCCTAGCCTTTTTGTCAAATATATCGTAAAGGCATAGGAGGATAACATGGAAGCAAAAGATATTATCGCAAAACGCGTAGCAAAAGAGTTTAAAGATGGCGATGTCGTCAACCTAGGAATCGGTCTCCCGACTTTAGTTCCTAACTATATAGAAGAGGGGATAGAAATTATCCTGCATTCAGAAAACGGTTTTACGGGTATAGGTCCTGCGCCAGATGAAGATCACATCGATCTGAATTTGGTAAATGCCGGCGGGCTCCCTGTCACTGTGATGCCAGGTGGGGTTTTCTTCGATAGCGCAATGTCCTTCGCGATCATTCGCGGCGGGCATCTGGATGCCACCGTTCTCGGGGCGTTACAGGTCGATGAAGAAGGAAACCTTGCCAACTGGATGATTCCAGGCAAGCTCGTACCAGGTATGGGCGGCGCTATGGATCTCGTTGGTGGTGCGAAAAAAGTCATCGTTGCGATGACACACACTGCTAAAGGTGAAATCAAAATTTTAAAGAGATGTACATTACCACTCACAGGCGCAAAAAAGGTCAGCAAGATTATCACAGAAATGGCAGTTTTGGAAGTGACACCAGAGGGTTTGTTGCTCACTGAATACAATCCAGAGTATACCATCGAGGAAATCCAAGCAGCGACTGAAGCGACGCTCATCATCTCTGATCAATTAAAACCAATGTTATAAGTATAGATAGTTGCATAGAATAGCAGCATGGCGCAAACCGCTATGCTGCTTTTTTGTAGCCATTTTACTACAAAATGAACGCAAATGATTTAGAATTTGTGATATATTATAATTATGGAAATTGCATAATTATCTACTAAGTCACAATAACATGGTTTCACTGAAGGAGGCACTATGTCTATTAAATACGCACTTTTCGATTTCGACGGCACACTGATTGATTCCAATGAAGCGGTCATTTCATCGCTCAATCACGTCGCGATAAAATATAGAGGCTTTCCATTTAACACGGATGAACTCAATCAAATTCTTGGGAAGCCCATCCAGGATCAGATGTTTTTTCTATCGGCCGAACACACGCAAACGCTTGTTGAGATGTACCGGGTGGAGTACCGAAGGGTACAGGATGATCTGACAAAGATCTATGTAGGGGTCGTCGAGATGCTGAGTCAACTTAAAAGCATGGGCATACGAACGGGTATCGTCTCAAATAAGGGACGGCATGGTATCAATCATGGCATCAATCAGTTCGATCTCCATGACCTCATCGAAGTCACCGTGTCACTTGATGATGTTACTCGCGCTAAACCGCACGAAGAAGGCATATACAAAGCACTACGATTACTTGGTGTTTCAGAGGAAGCTTTGCCTGATGCGCTAAAGATGACACTATTTGTAGGCGATAGCGGCCATGACATCGAAACGGCACATAACGCTGGATGTACGTCTGTCCTCGTATCATGGACGCTCATCGATATGAAACAACTTCTCGAGCTCAAACCAGATCATGTGATACATGCGCCTGGAGAGATTTTTGGACTCATCTAGACATTAGGCAAATTTTGAGATATTAAGCGAGGTGAAAGCTTGGAAAAAACGTATGAACAGCTGAAGTGGGAAATGGAAATCTTGGACGAATTCATAGAAAAAGCCTATGAAGGCCTCATCATCATCGATAGGGATGGCAAAATCATCAAATTCAAATACGAGAAATTTCTGGATGTGAAAGAAGAGGATGTCATTGGCAAGCATGTAACTGAAGTCATGGAAAATACAAGGCTACACATAGTCCTCAAAACGGGAACACCAGAAATCGGAGATGTACAGAACATCAAGGGTCACAATGTCGTCACATCGAGGATTCCCATCATACGCGGCGGCGAAGTCGTCGGAGCGGTTGGCACGATTTTGTTCAAAGACATACTCGAAGTCAAACACCTAGCCGACCACCTTGAACAAATGAAGCAACATGTCAAAAAATATAAACAAGAGCTCAAGCGCCTCAATCTTGCGAAATACTCATTCGAGCAGATTTTGACAGCTGATCCCGGGATGTTAGCGCTCATAGAAAGCGCAAAAAAAGCAGCTGTCAGCAACTCAAGTGTCTGTATCGAAGGTCAAAGTGGCACGGGAAAAGAATACTTTGCACATGCCATCCATGAAGGCAGTCTGAGACGATACGGGCCATTTGTCCGCATCAACTGCGCCAGCATCCCAAAGGATTTGTTTGAATCTGAGCTGTTCGGATACGAGCCAGGCGCATTTACTGGCGCATCCACTCATGGTCGTACAGGTAAGTTCGAAATCGCAAATGGTGGC
>CAYLNI010000224.1:0-913 GCA_964384705.1 uncultured Fusibacter sp. | reverse complement strand
TACCTTTAGAGGTTCAGGCTAAGCTTCTAAGAGCCATCGAGGAGCGGGAAATCGAGCGCATTGGCGGCAATCAGCGCATCAACATCGACGTCAGGTTTATATCCGCTTCAAATGAAGACCTCCACGAACTCGTCAAAGCGGGCCGTTTTAGAAGCGATCTCTATTATAGACTCAATGTCGTCAATCTAAAATTGCCACCGCTTAAAGACAGAAGGCGCGATGTCATGCTGTTATCCAACCACTATATCGAACAGTTTTCAAAGGATTATCCAAACTGCCCTGATGGTTTTTCAAAGGAAGCAAAGCACTGTTTAGAGGCTTATTCATGGCCAGGCAATGTTAGAGAGCTACGCAATGTCATAGAAAGTGCCGTAAGCCTTGCGAAAACGAAGCATATTAGCGTCAGCGATTTACCGGATTATATCGCACATTTGAAAGAAGCAAAAAAAGATGTAATCGATGAATCAGTGAGTTTGGACCATACTGATGTGCCAGAAGGTGATCTTTACACGATGATGGACACATTCGAAAGAAAGCTCATACAGAAGGCAATTGAACAATGTGGCGGGAGTCGCACGCATGCTGCAGCACTACTGGGCATACATCGAACAGCGCTTTACAAAAAGATGTCCAAACTCGGACTTGGGGAAGGGAGAATATCAAATGAGTATAGATAAGCTTATCAAACCATCCATGCTTAAGAAAGGTGATAAAGTGGCTACCGTGAGTTTGTCATGGGGTGGTGCTGGGGATCCGGGCATCAGAGAACGTTATGAAATCGGTAAAAAGCGTTTGATGGATGATTTTGGTCTTGAAGTTGTCGAACTATCGCATACGCTTAGAGGCACTGAATATGTTTACATGCATCCAAAGGAACGTGCCCACGAATGGATGGAGGCTTTTAAAGATCCGA
>CAYLNI010000223.1:3821-4053 GCA_964384705.1 uncultured Fusibacter sp. | reverse complement strand
GCATAACCGCTGCCCTGGTAGTCATCTATAATTGTGTGCGCGGCAGCAAATGTTTCAAGACCGCCTCCTGAAAGGTGCGATAGGATTTCATTTGAATCGGACAAAATCTTCTTGGATTGCTCTATAAAGCTCGAGCTACTACCACCAACACTGTAACCGACGAGTTTCTTAAGATATGCGTTGAAGTGATTGCCCATAAATAATCCAGAATATGTGCCGCCTGACCCTACCG
>CAYLNI010000223.1:1394-3768 GCA_964384705.1 uncultured Fusibacter sp. | reverse complement strand
GGTGAAGAATTTCCTGGTAGGCATTGTAATAACCAAAGTTTCCTATGCCGTTTGAAGCACCGATCGGTATAATATATGCCTTGAGACCAACTTGTGCATAGTCCGCCTTGATCGAATCCATGACTGCTTGATGATTTGAAAATGCCTCTGCAGAGAGGAAGGTGATTTCTGCGCCAAGTATTCTATTAAGTAGGAGGTTTCCAGAAATGTGCTCGGGTTCTTCACCTCGAAGGACTAAATGTATTTTAAGTCCCAATTTTCTAGCTGCAACCGCTGTCGCTCTGGCGTGATTGGATTGAATGGCGCCACAAGTAATGATGACGTCCGCATCCAAGTTCATCGCTTCACCTAGTGCGTATTCCAATTTTCTGACTTTGTTACCCGATAATTCTATACCTGTGAGATCGTCACGTTTAATGAAAATATTTTTACCTACTGATTTTGAAAGGCGTTCAAGTTTTTCGATCGGCGTATTTTTCTGTGCGAGTTCAATTCTATTTGGAAACATTGCTTTTACGATGAGACTGTTCTCATCTTCCCCCTTCACATTTTATATTAATAACTATGGAAATTGCATAATTACCTAATAAGTCACAAAATCAAAGATTAACATGGCAACAATGGCATGTTTACGTCATTGTTACGAGAAAAATATCTTCAAATTGGAATTATGCAATTTCCTCAACGAAATTACTATTCTCAAATTATATTTTACACTCTCTTCTATATATATGGTAAAATAATTACGAATTACCCATTAAAATAGAGAATTATGGGTAAAATGACCTAGGGGGTTTGGTATATGAGATCAAGCAGCAAATTTTCCACCAAAATAATTGCTTTGCTACTATTATTTTCCACTTCGATCATCGTTTTCTTTTCGATATTTTCGTATTGGTTTATCAAAGACAGTGTCATGAAGCAAATGCAAAATGATGGGCTTACATTAATTAAAACCATTAAACGAGAAATTGAAAGTTATGATATCAGCAATTTAAACGAAGTTCAAAAAATATTTTATGATGTAAAAGAAAAAAGTGCAGGCGGTATTATATACATATCAATGTCCGATAACAATGGAAACCTCCTTGTTTCAGACGAATC
Organism: uncultured Fusibacter sp.; assembly: GCA_964384705.1. GTDB lineage: Bacteria > Bacillota > Clostridia > Peptostreptococcales > Acidaminobacteraceae > Fusibacter_C. The sequence goes on along the minus strand of CAYLNI010000223.1, from coordinate 2,664 downwards.
CGTACTAACCGATGCCGTCGCTTCAGCAACTGAGACTGAAGTCACTTCAGAGTCATCTTCTAGTTCAGAACCATTACTTGTTCAAGTTGAATCTGATGTATTCAATATTTCTGAACCCCTATCAAGTAGTGAGAACGTCTTGAACATTGGTCTTTCACTTGACCAGATGCAGTCGCAGATCAAAAGAGCATTTCAATTAATATTGGTAATTGGCATTGTTTTCATTTTACTTGTTATCGTATTTGGCTACTTGATTACAACTAACCTTTTAAAGATCTTAAAAAAATCGATTACAGAATTAAAAATACTTTCAACTGGTGATTTAACAATCGACTTTGATACCAAAAGACGAGATGAATTTGGTCAATTGAATGTTTCATTATCAGAAGTCGCTCAGAAATTTAAAACGACACTTTCCGATTCAGCAAATGCCACATCAAATCTTGAAAATGTATCCAATCAACTCACAACTTCCAAAGATAGTTTGAATCATTCAGCAAATGAAGTCAATCGAAATACCCACCAGATTCAAGAAGTTGTGCATAATCAAAAAAATGCCATTGATCACATGATGGCTGCAACAGATCAGTTATCTGTCTTATTAACAGATATGACCCGAAAATCACTTGATATTCAGAATCACAATGAAAAAATCGAAAAATCCACCGCTTTTGGAAATGATAAACTGAACTTACTGACAACTTCCATGTCATCTGTCGTCAGCACATTTAATGAAGGTACGGTACAGATCGATGCTTTAAATGAAAACTTCTCCAAGATTAACGAAATTACGGATGTTATCAATAATGTTGCACAACAGACTAATTTGTTGGCTCTCAATGCCGCAATTGAAGCTGCACGCGCTGGTGAAACAGGCCGTGGCTTTGCGGTCGTTGCAGATGAGATTAAAAAACTGGCTGAACAGGTTATCAATGCTTCGAAAAACATTTCTGAGCTCATCGGTTCTACCCAAAGTGTCGTTACAAATGTCACACGAAGCAACTATGAAATCTCTGAAAAAATCAATAATCAAAGCCATTTCATTACTGATACTGTCGATTCATTTAAACAGATTGACACGGAAACTCAAAACTCACTAGTTGTTGTAAAATCTTTTTCACAAGAAATCAAGTCAGTGGATAGCAATAACCGTATGCTCGTGTCGACTTTGGAAGAAGTTAAGAGCATTTCCGAGAAAATTGGCAATGTTGAGTTCGAAATTAGAAATTCTGTAGATTCACAAAATAAAGATTTACATCATTTAGATGCA
>CAYLNI010000223.1:254-1336 GCA_964384705.1 uncultured Fusibacter sp. | reverse complement strand
GTTTTAATGAGAAAAATGCGCAGCATTTTTCTCACCCGACATGAGCAACTGTAAATTTGTGAAACAAATTGCAGTTGGTAGGAGGGGCATATGTATCACTTTCGTTATGTTCAAGTAGTCATTTCTCACCCGACATAAGCAACTGTATAAAGAAGGATGTGACACTATGGATGGATTCATGAAAAAAGCTATCGAAGAAGCTTATATAGGTATTGCCTCTGAAGATGGCGAGCCATTTGGTGCAATTATCGTTAAAGATGGAAAAGTAATCGCTACAGGACACAACGAAGTCGTTGCAAACCATGATCCTACTGCGCATGCAGAAATTGTGGCAATTAGGAAAGCGTGCCTTTTGCTTGAGCGAATCGACTTATCGGACTGTTCTCTTTACACAACTTGCGAACCTTGTCCGATGTGTTTAGGTGCTATCCTTTGGGCGAAAATTCCAACTGTATATTATGGCGCTACACGTTATGATGCTGCTGAGATTGGCTTTGATGACACACTTTTATACGATATAATATCATCTGGCAAGAGTACCTCTACTGATTTGGAACTCAAGCTGCTGGATCGAGCGGAATGTCTGATGGTGCTAAGGGATTATGAGAAAAATGCGAAGCATTTTTTTCACCCGACGTAAGAAAACGTAGTTTTCTAGGAGGGGCGTATGCCACTTACACGTTAAGCTCAAATTGTTGTAGTTTTATTTGCTTATATAATGTAATAAAATCCAGTCTAGTGACCATTGGTCTTCTAGACTGGATTTTTCATTTATCTGGTTACGTAACCTTCAGCTACTGCTCGCCTATGCATCCTACAGCTGCCCGCCAAGTATGAGAAAAATGAGTAGCATTTTTCTCACCCGACGTAGGAAACGAATGTTTCCAGGAGGGGCGTATGTAATTTTCACGTTAGGTTAAAATAGTCATTTCTCACCCGATATAAGAAAACACAGTTTTCTAGGAAGAAATATTTCGCATATGTATTCGTTAATCATCATAAAATGCACAAAAAATCCAGTCAATATGACTGGATTAATTTTTAATCTGGCAACGTTCTACTCTCCCAGGCAGCTGCCCGCC
>CAYLNI010000223.1:0-207 GCA_964384705.1 uncultured Fusibacter sp. | reverse complement strand
CTGTGTTCGGTATGGGAACAGGTGTGGCCCCTCCGCCATCATCACCAAATATGAGAAAAAATCGAAGATTTTTTCGAACTCAATAATTTTTGTTGTTAAATTTCTAAGATAAGTTGAAATGACATAAGAGAGATCGAAATCTCTCTTATTCATTCAAACCAGCAACGTTCTACTCTCCCAGGCAGCTGCCCGCCAAGTACCCTCGAC
>CAYLNI010000222.1:3215-4066 GCA_964384705.1 uncultured Fusibacter sp. | reverse complement strand
ATCATCACTTAAGTTTAGATAGAGATAGTAATCATAAGCAGAAACAACGTGAACAGAGAAAATCTCATATTCTTTTGTCTCTCGTAAGCCACTTAAGGTAATCACGGGGTATTCCGCTAAAAAGTCTTCCACTTTGTATTTGTGTAGATCGTGAAACATCGTTCCGTCTTCCATATAATGCGCATACAGGCTCATGTGATTGTCATAGAAGTTACCTTGATTTTTGTAATCAAGAAAAACGGCACCTGCGTAATTCTTTGCCCCCGTATAATCATATTCAAGATAATGTGCGTTATCATCGCCTTGAACAATTGGTTCATCGATGCTGGTACCATTTATTTTCAGCCAACCCATAAAATCGTCATTTTGCGAAATGTACGTTTCAAAAGGACTGGTCAGATCACCAGTTGATTCGACAATTGTCTCAGTTGTTTCTTCTGAATCAGTGATTTCAGCAATATCTGTGTTACCGACTTCGTCAGTAATTTCGACTTCTGTTGTGATTTCGATCTCGTCAGTATTTTCGGTTATTGTTTTTACATCAGGAATTCTAGTCTTTTCGAGTGTTTCTTGTTGAGCACCGACGCAGCTGCTTAATAAGAGCATTGAAACAGTTAGGAAGCAGGTGATTGAATAACGTGTCAACGCGTTGTTTTGTAATTTCATATTAGTCACCTCATTAAATATTTATACCCTAAAGGACAATCTATAGTCGATTTATTAAATGCTTTAAGGGTATACTTCAATTAGTTACACTCAAACGAAGGAGGATTATATGAGGCAACATATGCTTTCACCAGGCGCTCTGCTCAATACTCAAGGGACACTCCACGAAAGTGGGTATGCGACAT
>CAYLNI010000222.1:0-3186 GCA_964384705.1 uncultured Fusibacter sp. | reverse complement strand
AGGTCAGCAATCAAAGCAAGCAAGATGAAAATTAAAGAATGGGATTACTATTTGATTTATAATGATGACTTTGGAATTGCTTTAACGATGGCGGACAATGCGTATATGGGCTTGCTTAGTGCATCGTTCCTCGATTTCAGAGCTAAGACTGAAAAAACGTTGAGTCCAATAGTCATTTTGCCATTTGGTAGAATGAAGATGCCTGTCAGTTCAGAAGTTGGCGATGTTCATTTCAGCAATTCAAAAGTGGAAATGGAATTTTATCATGAAGAAAATGGTCGAAGGTTGACGCTTAACATGCCCAATTTTGACAATGGATTTCCTTTAATTGCTGATATTCTACTGAAAAATGAACCCATGGACAGTATGGTGATCGTCACGCCTTTTAAAGAAACACCTAAAGCGTTTTATTATAATCAAAAAATCATCGGTATGCGTGCTGAAGGCGTTATTATCCATCAAGGGATTCAAATAGAAGTGTCCTCTGATTCAACTTTTGGTCTGTTAGATTGGGGAAGGGGTGTTTGGACATATGATAATACTTGGTATTGGAGTGCAGGTCAAGGATTGATCGATGGCCATGTATTTGGTTTTAACCTTGGTTATGGGTTTGGAGATACGCAAGATGCCACTGAAAACATGATCTTCTGGGATGGCATCGCACATAAACTTGAAGAGGTGACATTTAAAATTCCTCAAAATGCTGATGGCTCGGACGATTATATGAAACCATGGTTGTTTACGTCAAATAATGGCCGCTTTGAGGCGCTTTTTACCCCAATATTAGATCGAGCAGCATATACGTCATTAGCGATTTTATTCAGTGATCAGCACCAGGTTTTTGGCACCTTCGATGGCACGGCGATATTAGATGATGGCACAAAAGTGGTCATGAAACACTTTCTAGGTTTCGCAGAAAAAGTGAGAAATAAGTGGTAAAGACAGCGCCTTTTATGAGATAATGTAATGCACTTACGAAATAATATCGGAGGAATAAATTAAATGTCTAATCAACCAGCTTGTCCAAAATGTAACTACGAATTTACCTATGACGATGGTGTGATGTTCATCTGTCCCGAATGTGCCCATGAATGGCCGATGGTTTCTGACATGGTTATTGATAGTGACGCATTTATCGTTAAGGATTCAAACGGAAACATTTTGAATAATGGCGATTCAATAACAGTTATCAAAGATTTGAAAGTGAAAGGCAGTTCGTCTTCCATAAAAATTGGCACAAAAGTTAAGAATATCAAACTCGTAGACAGTGATCACAACATCGAATGTAAAATTGACGGTTTTGGAGAAATGAAACTCAAATCTGAATTCGTAAAAAAACTTTAAACAAGTCTTATAGGAGGCTTCAATGAAGGTTCTGATCGTACCGGATTCCTTTAAAGGTTCACTTAGTGCTTCAGAGGTTGTCGATGTGATATCGGAAGTGCTCTATCAAGATGTGGAAGATTGCGAAATTATTGGCATTCCAATTGCAGATGGGGGCGAAGGCACGATAGAGGCAATCCTCAAATCTAATGGTGGCTATAAAGTCAACAGTGACGTTTTAGATCCTTTAGGTAGAAGAATCAATGCTTATTTTGGTGTTTCTGATAATACGGTGATCATTGAAATGGCGCAAGCATCAGGAATGATGCGATTAAAAAAGAATGAAACCAATATCGATACCGCTTCAACGTATGGTACTGGCCAACTACTTAAGAACGCACTTGATCATGCAGCACTTTTTGATTCTATCGACCCTATGGCTATGATCATAGGCATAGGAGGCAGTGCGACAAATGATGGTGGAACTGGGTTTGCAAAAGCACTAGGTGTAAAATTTTACGATCAAGATCATCATCTGATTGTGGAAGAAGGGGCTCAGATATTGAGTCGGATTGCACATATCGATATGACCGAAATTGACGCGAGATTGACTGCTCACACACTCACTGTGATGTGTGATGTAAATAACCCATTGACTGGTAAAAACGGTGCGACGGCAGTCTATGGGCCTCAAAAGGGATTAAAAAGCGATCAGTTTGAATCAATAGAGAATGGGATGGAGAATTACAGAAATGTCTTGTTGTTGACGACGGGTATGGACGTAAATGACATCCCAGGCTCAGGAGCAGCTGGTGGTATGGGTGCTACTCTTGTAGCGCTGTTTGGTGCAACGCTTATGTCTGGTGTAGATACAATCCTCAACCTTGTCAATTTCGAAAAGAAAATGATAGGTGTCAACTTTGTCGTTACGGGTGAAGGTAGAATCGATGGTCAAACCGCACAGGGTAAAGTACCTGTAGGTGTTGCAAGGCGATGTGTTAAATATTGCACAGAAAATCCACTTGAAGAAAAACCTAAAGTTGTTGCCATCGCTGGTTGTGATGGTCCAGGTGTCGAGCTTGTGTATGCATTTGGCATAGATTTGATCCTCACAACAGTATCAAGAGATACTGTTACGGACGATGCCATTCAGTTTGCCAAAGACAATTTAAGAAAAGCAACTAAAAAATTGGCTAAGTATATCAATGGAGGCTTGGATGAGAATTTGGATTGATGCCGACGGTTGCCCAGTTGTGGCTCAGACAATAAAAGTTGCAAAAGCGAATGTGATTCCCGTGACGATCGTCAAAAACTACGCAGTGAAAATTGAAAGTGACTATGCTCAGATAGTGACAGTGGATGTTTCAAGTGATGCTGCAGACTATTACATCGCCAATAGAATGGAACCAGATGATCTGGTTATCACACAAGACAATGGATTAGCTGCAATGGTTCTCGCAAAACGCGGATATTGCATGGACCAAAATGGAAAAGAAATCACAGCGCTCAATATTGATTTTATATTGGATTCTCGCCATCATGGCCGAGTTGCACGCGCTCAAAATATAAGAGGACCAAAACACAAAAAAAGGTCTAAAGAAGACGACCAAAGCTTTGTCGAAGCACTGGAGCGTTTTTTAGGGAAATTGGAAGGGAGCCATCATGTTTATTAAGCAGTCACTCGAGGTAAAAGAGCGTTTTATAAGAAATACATTTGGCAACAAATGTAGAATGTCTGGTAAAAATGCAGCAATCATCAAAAAGATTCAAGCACTTGCCAATAATTCAAAATCAAATCCTGAAAAGTTAGTTGGCGTTGAAGGGATATGGGCTTCGAGCAAACTACTGGAGTACGATGTTGAG
>CAYLNI010000221.1:572-4095 GCA_964384705.1 uncultured Fusibacter sp. | reverse complement strand
AACACGACCACGCGCATAACCACGAACACGATCACGCGCATAACCACGAACACGATCACGCGCATAACCACGAACACGACCACGCGCATAACCACGAACACGACCACGATCATGACCACAATCATGATCACGACCACGATCACGATAAATTGCGAGATTTTAAAGATATAAAGGGTATCATCACTTCGAGTGCGCTATCTGAACGCGTTAAAAATGACAGTATCAAGGTATTTCAAATCATTGCGGAAGCTGAGGCAAAAATACATGGTAAATCCGTAGAGGATGTTCACTTTCATGAAGTGGGGGCGATTGACTCCATCGTCGACGTCGTCGGCGCGGCAATTTGTCTTGAATTACTTGATGTCAAAACTGTATTAGCTTCCACTGTCGAAGTTGGTAGTGGCTTTGTACGCTGTGCCCATGGCTTGATGCCAATACCAGCGCCAGCTACAGCAGAAATATTGCGCGATGTACCTATAAAAAGCGACGTTAAGAGATTCGAACAAACCACACCCACAGGTGCAGCATTATTGAAGGCTTTTGTAACGCAATTTACCGATGAGAAAGCCTTTAAAATTATAAATATCGGTTATGGGCTTGGTTCTAGGAATCTCGATATTCCCAATTTGGTGCGCGTCATGATGGTGGAATTGAGTGATGAAGCACATGCGAGTGACCATCCATCCATGGATGCACAGGAAACGTCACAATGGATTCTAGAAACCAATATCGACGATATGAGTTCTGAGCTCCTCGTTTATGCGGAGGAAAAGCTCTTTGAATCTGGCGCACTCGATGTCTATAAAACGTCTATCATCATGAAAAAAGGGAGACCGGCTATCAAGTTGACAATCCTTGCAAAACAAAAGGATATCAAAGCACTACAGACCATAGTCTTTAGTGAAACCACCTCGATTGGCATGCGCATGTATCCAGTTGAAAAAGTCAAAATAGAGCGAAAATATGTCGTCGTTGAGACCTCATATGGTCCTATTTCACTGAAAAAGGCCTATTTTGAAGGGTCTTGTGTCAACGTTAAACCAGAATATGAACAGATAAAAAAGTTTGCCATTGAGTCAGGTTTACCGGTCAAGCACGTTTATCAGGACATATTAAGTCAGATTAGTGGCCATCAGGCATGAATAAATTGCCTTAACGAAGGTAATTGCATGTATATCGAAGGTTGCATGTATTAAGAAAGGATGTCAAATGAGAACAGAACCAAATAATATGGAAATCATCACAGTTGAAGCGTTGAGAACACAGTTTCCAAAATTCGATTCGCTTTGTAATAAAATAGAATCATATAAAAAACTTGCAGTGGCATTTTCAGGGGGTGTTGATAGCACCTTTCTAATCAAAGTGGCAAGTGACGTGCTCGGTCAAAATGCACTCGCCATTACGGTCAATTCGCCTTATATCGCCAACTGGGAAATTGAAGAGGCTAAGGAATTGACGGATAGATATGGCATTAAGCATCTTTTTATCGAAGTGGGTATCCCAGAGGAGATTACGAACAATCCGAAAGACCGCTGTTATCTATGTAAGGGCAAAGTTTTTTCTACGATAAAAGCAAATGCGAAGCAGATGGGGATCTCGATTGTTGCTGATGGATCAAACGCCGATGACACAAAGGATTATAGACCAGGCATGAGAGCACTTTCTGAACTCGACATTCAAAGTCCGCTTCTCGAGTGTGACATAACAAAAGATGAAATTAGACAATGGTCAAAAATGCTTGCCCTTGAAACTTGGGACAAACCACCGTATGCGTGTCTTTTAACGCGTTTGCCTTACGGTACGATGGTGGATATGGAAGATCTACGAAAGATTGAAGCCGCAGAAGCATACTTGATCGGTCGTGGCATTAGAGCGGTACGTGTTAGAAAACACGAAGGCATCGCACGCATTGAGATTGAAAAGAATGAACTGCCAAAGATTTTTGATGTGACAATCATGTCAGAAATTGCTGCAGAGCTTAAACGAATTGGCTTTGAGCATGTTACTGTGGATTTGGAAGGCTATACTATGGGTAGTTTCAACAAAGGAGTTGTGTAAACGTGAAATCAAGTGAAATAGAAGCTTTGCTTGCAAAAGTGGCAAGCGGCGAACTATCGGTTCAAAATGCATCTAAGGAACTCGAAACACTACCATATGGCGATCTTGGCTACGCGATGATCGATCACCATAGAGCGCATCGCACTGGTCATCCAGAAGTCATTTACTGTGAGGGAAAAACCATTGAGCAAATCGTGGGCATTGTCACACACATGAATGAACGAAATGCCAATATCCTTGCTACACGCGCTACTGAAGCTGTCTATACTGCCGTTTCAGAAGTTTGTCCAAATGCCAAATACAACAAGCTGGGACGCGTCATAACGGTTTCAAATTCGGCGCACGTTATACCCGATGAGTACGTCGTTATCGTTGCGGCTGGCACATCGGATCTTCCAGTTGTAGAAGAAGCCTATGAAACGATATCTGCGCTTGGATTTAGAGCCGAAAAAGTTGTTGATGTCGGCGTGGCTGGCATACACAGATTATTTTCGAAGCTCGACATCATAAGAGGTGCGAAAGTCGTCATCGTGGTTGCGGGTATGGAAGGTGCTCTTGCCAGTGTCATAGGAGGATTGGTTGAAAAACCTTTAATAGCCGTTCCGACGAGTATCGGTTATGGCGCTAGCTTTGGTGGACTCAGTGCGCTTCTCACCATGCTAAACAGTTGCGCTTCAGGCATCACAGTTGTAAACATCGATAATGGTTTTGGCGCAGCTTTCGCAGCGGCACAGATTATGCGGCTGTAAATATGTAAACGTGTACTTAATTTCTATAATTAAAACTCAAAAGACCTGCCGCTGTTGTCATACAGTGAGCAGGTCTTTATTTATACGACTAGCTGAGCGCGTTAGCAAGCTCAAGCAACCTAATACCTTCAGCATCAACTGGCTCAGGTAACGTGAGGTTGTGCGCTTTTTTATTGCCATCCTCATCGATACATACAAACGTGATAAAGCCATCAACAGAGCTGTTTGTGTCGTTCACATCTGTGACGTTGCCATAGACAGTGATGCTCGTCTTACCGACCTTAACCGCTTTTGTTGTCAATTTGATGATTTGTCCCTTTTTAGCTGGTTTGTTGAATTTCATACCGTGAAGCTTCACACAGACGATCTCTTCTGGGTTGCCATGTAGCGTCGCAGCGGCGATAAAACAGCCCTCTACAAACCATTCTGCCATTCTACCGGCAAAAAGTGTCCCGTGATGATTGAGGTCTTCAGACTTGACCAAACGGGTCATCGTGAATTCATTCGTCATAAGTCGTTTCTCCATTTCAATAATTGATTTAAGATAAAATGCATAACTGCAATTTACTTATTTAACAATATCACACTTGCATATGATAATCTTCTGAATTTTCTAAATATGACGAAAATTGAATAGTTATAGGGCTTTTTCACTGAGTTGTTTCAGTTTGTTAAAAATTCAAACAACTTGTTCCAATATAAATATATTCTCACGT
>CAYLNI010000221.1:250-523 GCA_964384705.1 uncultured Fusibacter sp. | reverse complement strand
TTACCGATTAAAAATTGCGTTTCGGTTAAGATGAGAAAGTAGTAACGCCGGAGCACTTGAATAGGGCGCGAAATTAACACGAAAATTACAATTAACAAATAAAATACTTTAGGGGTAAAAGGAGAATCATTATGAGCATGTTTTGTTTTCAGTGTCAAGAAGCTGCAGGCGGTAAAGGCTGCAACAAAATCGGGGTATGTGGTAAAACAGATGACGTCGCAAATTTACAAGATTTACTCATCTTCACATTAAAAGGCGTTTCTGAGTTTAACC
>CAYLNI010000221.1:0-216 GCA_964384705.1 uncultured Fusibacter sp. | reverse complement strand
TTAGATGGCTTATTTGCAACAATCACAAATGCAAACTTCGATCCTATTGCAATCTCAACTAAAATTGAAGGCGCACTCGCAACGAGAGATGCTATCAAAGCGACTCTTGAGGCAGCTGGCAAACTCGAAGCGAAATCTTATCACGAATCAGCAACATGGACTGGCGCAAGATCAACATTCGAAGCAAAATCAGTTGAGCCACAAATCGGCGTACTT
>CAYLNI010000220.1:0-4120 GCA_964384705.1 uncultured Fusibacter sp. | reverse complement strand
AGGCGGTGCTGTTGCTGTCACCGGGCAGCACAATGGTGTCGGTGCTGGTGTTGCAGGTGTTTCTTCAACCCATGTCGTTGCAGAAGATGTCGCATCAACAGAAGCAAATGCCACTGAGGACGTCATGATCATAAGTATGACCATCATTAATGAGAATAGCTTTTTCATAAAACCCCTCCCTTTATTAAGCCGACGTTTCACTGACTGTTGGTAAGCTTCTGCACATATATATACATCGGACTTCGTATTAATATTAACATAATTGGTACGAAATATTCAATGCATTTATAAAAATAAACTTACAAAATATAAATTTTAGAGTGCCTAAATAAAAAGCATTATCAATTTGATACCGCAGTCAAGTTGAACTGATTACAAGTGTTGGCGCTTATTGATTCATATTATGACGAAACTTTCCAGTATTATGCAAAAAAAAACGACATGAATCAAATCACATCGCTTAATGTTAAAATATTATCATTATATTTTATTTAAAACTGTTTCGAGCTCGTCGTGTTGAGTAAATATTCACGATGGAACATGACTATTCATAGGCGTGAGAAGTCGTTGTAGATCCTACCATCTTTTACTTCGATGATGCGATCTGTTTTTTCAGCGATTCGACGATCATGCGTGATGATGACAAAAGTGGTTTCGAACTGCCTGTTGATGTCTCTGAGCAAATCGTAAATCACTTCTGTCGTGTCTGAATCCAAGTTGCCTGTAGGTTCATCTGCCAGAATGAGTCTTGGATTGTTGATTAAGGCCCTCGCAATAGCCGTTCTTTGTTGTTGGCCGCCGGACATGTTTCCAGCGAGATTGTTTTTCACTTTGCCTAGCCCCACAAGCTCCATGATCTCATGGGCACGTGTATCCATCTTCTTGTCGATTTTTTGCCCCTTTATGAAATAGGGCATCAAGACGTTTTCAAAAGCCGTAAACTCTGGAAGCAGATAATGAAACTGAAAGATGAATCCAATTGTTTCATTTCTCAAACGCGCCAGTTCGTTTTTCTTCATTTGATCCGTGCGGATCCCGTTTATGAGGACTTGTCCGTTAGTCGGTTTGTCCAAAGTGCCTATAATGTTTAGCAAAGTGCTCTTACCACTACCTGAAGCACCGATGATACCATTGAAAGATTTTGCTTTAATATCCAGGTCCACATCAAAAAGGACTTGTGTCTGTATTTGGGTGCCATATATTTTGTTGACTTTGCCAAGTGTAATGATATTATCCATTTTTGATCACCTCGATTGGAGAGAGCTTTCTCGATTTGATTGCTGGAATAATAGAAGCGAGTGTCGATGCGACAACGGCTATCAATCCAGATAGACCAATAAAGCTTAAATTTATGAAAATTGGAACAACTGGCGTACCATCTGGTTTAAGGGCAAATTGACTAAAGGACCACAAGAGTCCAAGGCCGAATAGGATCCCCAACAGCCCGCCTAAAATCCCAAGCATGAAGCCCTGAAATAAAAACACCAGGCTTGAAATTCTATCCGTTATCCCCATGGCTTTAAGGATGCCAATCTGTCTAGACTTTTGTAAAACTGTGATGGCGAGTACGCTCGCGATGCCGAGTACAACAGAGATGACAACGAATATTTGAATCATTAAACTCGATGTACTCTGTCCACTGAGACCACTTAAAAGCTGCTCGTTCTGTGCCTTCCAGTTGTCAAATTTAACGCCTTCGGTTGGAATTTCCAAGGCCATACGGTCTGAAATTAAATCGGCATCAAAGAGCTCGTCTATTTGCATTTCTATGGCAGTCACCTGTGACGCATCATAGCTAAAGACCTCTTTCACGAACGCAAGATCACCTATAACCCAAGTTTGGTTGACACTGGCTACTTTAAGATCGAAGAAGCCAACCACTAATGCATCATAAGCGGCACCTTCAGGTGTAATGATTTCGATGGATTCACCAATATCGACAGAATAGTCTTCTGCTATGTTAAGACCGATGATCACTTCATTTGATGATACCTTTGGTAATGAACCGCCATCTAAAAGGGATTCGCTAAACTTATAGATTTGATCGGCTTTATCAAGTTCAAACCCCCTTATGACGATTTGATTGGTTTTATCATCGGTTTTGAGGAAGGCACCCTTTGTCAATGTCGGTGAAATTTTATTTACTTCGGGATAGTTTGACTGAATAGCCACTGTGACGGCTTCGTAATTGTCAATTGGCTCATTTTTTTCACTAGCGCTCACGGTGATGTGTGAGGCGTTGCCTATCGTTGCATCGAGTAAGCTGATTTGAAGCCCTTCGATGAGAGAACCGATGAAGATTTGTACGGAGATGCCGATGGCGATACCAAGTGCGATCAAGATCGTTTGCCCTTTGCTTGATGTCAAAAATCTTAGGGCGATTTTAAAAGCTAAACGCATAAGATCGCCTCCTTGATTTTCTGAAGGTCGTCAAACGTATTGGCATAATAGTCGGCTTTGACTAATACATCGACATTGGATGAATGTTGAATAGCGTAACCCCCAACGATCAGGGTGAATGGCGTTACGCTTTGTATGACAGTCGTTTTCAATTGTTCAATTAAACTATGTAGCTTGGTTAAGTGATAAAAGTTAGTGACACTGATGCATACTATAGTTGGCTTAAAATAGGCAATGGCCTTAAATATTTCTCGTTTTGGCGTGTTGGCACCGATAAAATAGGTGTCAAAATTGAGTAATGTTAGGAAATCAGTAATCATGCGAGCGCCGAGTTCATGGTACTCTTCTTCAAGACAAAAGACGATGGCTTTCTCTCGTGGGATCATCGCAGCTTCTGGCGTATTGCTAGCGTCCCGTTCAGCTATGACGTAAGGGTAAGTCAATTCCAGTACGGAACGTACGATGCTGCTGCTCAAGTGCTCTTCCCAAATAGGCATTTCTTGCTCGATTTGGTTGCTGGAAATCTGATTGAGGCTTGGTGCCAATATGTCCTCATAAAGTGATCGAACATCGATGGTTCGATTTACGAGTGCCTCGGAGATGCGTTTGATAGCGGCTTCTTTGTCGTGATCAATGAGTGCTTGGGAGAAACGCTCCAACAAGCCATTTGTGTTTTCCATAGATGCATCCTCTCTTTCTAATGTGACTATGGGATTTGATACCCAAACTTATATTAAAAAAACGAGGCCACCAATTATTTAGGCGTGCATCGTTTTTTTGCGACAATTTGCTGAAATTATGTGGATGAATGTTTCATTACAAAAGCGGTTTAATATGGTCCGCCAAATCTCTTGGTTCAAATGAAGACTCGAAGCGTTTTATGACTTCACCATTTCTATTGATCAAGAACTTTGTAAAATTCCAACGGATTGCATTGCCGGTTGTAAATTCCGGGAATGTCTCTTTTAAGATTGAATCGATGATCTTGTTTGTCGTGTTAGACATATCTAAGCCTTCGAAAGCAACATTTTCTTTTAAGTAACTAAAGACGGGGTGCGCAAGTGCGCCATTGACATCAGTCTTTTCAAAGAGAGGGAAAGTCACACCGTAGTTGAGTGTGCAAAACGCTTTCGTTTCATCACTTGTGCCTGGCTCTTGCGCTTTGAACTGATTGCATGGAAAGCCAAGTATTTCTAGACCTTGATCTTTATAATCGAGATATAATTTCTGTAAATCTTCATATTGTGGTGTAAAGCCGCATTTGCTCGCTGTGTTTACGACAAGAAGGACTTTGTCCTTGTAGTCGCTAAGTGAAACTTCATTGCCATCGATATCTTTCGCATTAAAATCGTAAATGTTCATTGAATAACCTCCATATGTCTGATATAAATATTTTCATTATATTGTAACTCGAATTACTTGTGCAATTAAATTGTATACAATTAGTTATCATTTGTCAAGACTCTTTTTTGTTTATCGTCATATTGACACCTGATTTTATTCAGCTATACTGAAAAGAGCGTATGATGTACTGATGAAATAAATGAAAAATAAACATATTGCAGATCTACTTAGCAAATTAAATTAAAGGAGAATCAAAATGCCAAATAAAGATGGAAATGGACCAAAATCAGGCGGCGGCTGTGGCTGTGGCGGCGGAAGCAAAAATATTGAAATTCAAGGTATAAAAAGATCGGAAGACGTCGTTAGGAAAGAGGTA
>CAYLNI010000219.1:0-4184 GCA_964384705.1 uncultured Fusibacter sp. | reverse complement strand
GAATCAAAAGATCTAGTAGTGGACACCATTAAAAAGGCCTTTAGTCAATTGAATGGCGGCGCAAATAAAGATGTCTTCAATCAGGAAACGGACACAAGAGGACATTATAATAAAGAGATCATGTAGGCATACATCCTCAAATCTATTGAAAAACAATAGGTTTGGGGATTTTTTTGTCAAAATGTGCGTCAAACCCTTGACAAAATCGATGAGAATAGTTATCATTTACTTGAACAAATGAGAAAAGTTATCAGTTGAGAACATCTCTTAAAAATAAAACGGGAGGAAAACCGATTGAATTTAGAAAGAATGCTGGCATTTCACTGCGCACCAACTCTGGTAGGCCTAAAACCTGCCAATTTGATTGCGCATGAGTTGATGCATCATTATGGCACAACGGAATCTTTTGAACAAACAAGGCAATCATTGATAGAGAAGGGCATCTACATGGAACAATTGCAGGCATGCAATCAGAGAGAATTGACTTTGGTGTATAACAAAGTCTTGCTTCAAGAGCTCATTGAAAAGCCTGAAATCTGGGGCTATTTGTTCGTCCAGGGATATCCTATGTACAGCGGCTTCGATCGGGTTATTGAACACCTCAAGAATCGCATTGTGGAGTCGGGTGGTTTCCCACATGAAGTAGGTGTATTTTTAGGCTATCCACTCGTGGATGTATTAGGTTTTATCAAAAATAAAGGTCAGAACTGCAAATTCTGTGGCTATTGGAAAGTCTACGGCGACGAAGATCAAGCGCGTTGCCTTTTTGAGTCGTTCAGCAAAGTGCGTGACGACATATTCAACCACGTTGAAAAAGGGCTGTCCATTGCGCAGTATTTGGAAGTGGCGTGATTTTTAACTGAAGTAATTTAGTTGAGGAAATTGGATAATTCATAGGAGGATTTTTATGAGTAAATCAGCAGTAATTTATTGGAGCGGTACAGGTAATACAGAATCAATGGCGAATGCCATTTTCGAATCACTTAAAGGGTCTGGAGAAACTGTAGAACTTTTCAACGTAGACGATATCACAGCAGATATGGCTGCCGAGTATGACCATCTAGCTTTGGGTTGTCCATCTATGGGCGGCGAAGAGTTGGAAGATATGTCATTTGAACCATTTTTCACAGCACTTGAGCAAAAATTATCTGGCAAGAAAGTCGCTCTTTTTGGCTCATACGGCTGGGGAGATGGGGAATGGATGCGCGTATGGCAAGAACGCACCACAAAATCCGGTGCCTCATTGTTTGAAGAAGGTTTAATCATCAATGATACGCCCGATGCAAATGGACTAGCCGATTGTGCAGCTTTTGGTTCGCGTTTTGCAGCGTTTTAAATGTATAGAAGTAGATATGAAGAGAGACGCTAGCATGAGGATAGATCATGCCTAACGTCTCTTTTCTTTCGATATGCTTTTTATGTGATTAAAATGCAGGGACGACCGCACCTTTGTACTGTGTTTCGATAAACGTTCTGACTGCTTCCGATTGCAACGCTTCAACCAATTTTTTGATGGATTCTTCTTCAAGATCCGCAGGCAATACTGTTATGATGTTTGCATAAGGTGATTCGGCACCTTCTAGAACGATGGCATCTTCCACTGGGTTGAGGCTCGCTTCTAGAGCGTAATTTGTGTTGATGACAGCGCCATCGACGTCGTCTAGCGTTCTAGGAAGCTGAGCAGCATCAATTGGCTGAAAGACGATGCCAAGTGGATTTTCGACGATGTCTGCTTCTGTTGCTTCAAGTGTTGCATCGGCGCTGAGTTTGATGATGCCATTGGCTTGAAGTAACAAAAGTGCACGGCCTTCATTTGTCGGATCGTTTGGAATTGCAATAACAGCACCTGTTGGAATCGTAGCTGCTGAATCAAATGTCTTTGAGTAAAGGCCAAGCGGTTCGACGTGAACAGCACCAGCGCTTACGAGATCAAGGCTGTGCTCTGTTGCAAAGGATTCCATGTAAGGCACGTGTTGAAAGAAGTTTGCGTCAATTTCGCCTTCGCTGAGTGCGATGTTTGGCGTTACATAGTCTGTGAATTCTACGATCTCTAGGGTGATACCTTGTTTTTCAAGTTCCGGTTTGATCAGTTCGAGTAGTTCAGCATGTGGCACAGGTGATGCACCAACTTTTAAGACAGTTGCATCTGCTTCTTTTGCGCCACATCCGACGAGTGCTACAAGGGAAATAACGAGAATAAGTGTTGTGATGAATCCTTTGAATCCTTTTTTATAAGTCATTTGAGTGTTCTCCTTTAAATTTAGTTTTAGTTTTAAGTGATAAATGATAAATGCTATCTTCGGCGGTGCTTCAATACATTTTGCGCAACTAAGTTACCTGTCACTTGTATCCCCTGTACGAGGATGACGAGGACGATGATGGTCATTAACATGATATCGGTTTGAAAACGGTGGTAACCATATCGGATTGCGAGGTCACCGATGCCGCCACCACCGATTGTACCAGCCATGGCTGAATAGCCAAGGAGATTGATGATGGTGATCGTCGTCCCAAGGATAAGTGAAGGCAAAGCTTCAGGGATCAAGACGCGAACGATGATGTCAAGTGGGCTGGCACCCATTGCGATAGCGGCTTCAATCACCCCGCCATCCACTTCGTGTAGTGCGCTTTCGACGATGCGTGCGAAAAAGGGGATGGCTGCGAAAACGAGTGGCACGATGGCGGCATTTGTGCCGATGGATGTGCCAGCAATGAGCCTTGTAAATGGGATGATAAAGATCATCAAGATGATAAATGGCAAGGACCGCGTCACATTGACGACGACGGATAAGCCTTTATTGAGCGTTTGTCTTTCAAGTATATGGCCACTTGATGTGACGACGAGGACGATGCCGAGTGGCAGTCCAAAACATATCGTGAAAAGCGTGGAGAGAAAGACCATGTATAGCGTTTCAAGTGTTGCGGGGATTAACAAATCTAACATGGCAGCACCTCCGTGATGACGTTTTCTGTGTGGAATGCGTCGAGTATTTGTGTGATGATAGCCTCTGGCGCGAAAATCTCGATTAGGAGGCGACCGACGGGTTGATCTTGAATACTTTCAATCGTTCCAGACAGAATATTGATATCCACCTCAAATTTACGAATCAATTTAGATAAGACTGGCGATTTTGCGCTGCCTTGCGCAAATGTCAAATAGATGCGTCTGCCTTTAACTGGGAGCGACTTAGGTACATCGATTTCACCGATAAAGTGCCTTGTCTCAGCATTGGTCTGGCGCGTGAAAACGTCGATGGTGTCACCTTGAGCGACGACTTTGCCGCCTTCGAGGATAGCCACTTTGTTGCAGATGGCTTTAATCACTTCCATCTCATGTGTGATGACGACAAGCGTCACCCCGAGTTCTGAATTGATGCGCTTTAAAAGCTCGAGAATCTGTTTGGTGGTCTTTGGATCGAGTGCGGATGTGGCTTCATCGCAGAGTAGAATCTCCGGTGCATTTGCAAGGGCCCGTGCGATACCTACTCTTTGTTTTTGCCCCCCGCTGAGATTGATCGGGTAGGCGTTTGCCTTGTCGCTGAGTTCCACTTTTTCCAGTAGTGCCATGACGCGTTCATGACGGCTAGCTGGATCGAGCTTTTGGAGCCTTAAGGGAAATGCGACGTTTTCATAAACGGTTTTGCTGCTTAACAAGTTGAAATTTTGAAAGATCATCCCGATTTTCTGGCGTGCCTGTCTCAAGGGCTTGCCAGAAAGTGCGAGTATGTTTATACCGCCGACTTCAATCTCGCCCGACGTAGGTTCTTCGATGCGGTTGATACAGCGTACCAGTGACGATTTTCCAGCACCGCTGAGACCGATGATGCCGTAGATATCGCCTTTATCTATAGTGAGGTCGACACCGTCAATCGCGTGGATTGCTTGATCGCCTTTTTGATATGTTTTTCTCAGATTGCCAATTTTGATCATAAAAAAATCTCCTTTTCGAAAATGCAAAAGGAGACAGTCTGTCCAGCCTCTCACATCTTCCAGTTTTACTGACGGATTTAGCACCATGCTATATAAGCTGGTTGCTGGGTTTCATCGGGCCGTGCCCTCCACCTCTCTGGATATGAGTCGTACGTATTCAGTTATAATTTCAAATTACTAAGTTTTACGCTAACACTAAAAAAAAAACCTCTTTCCATAAAGAAAGAGGCATCATCAATAAATCTAAAGTGTGC
>CAYLNI010000218.1:4007-4217 GCA_964384705.1 uncultured Fusibacter sp. | reverse complement strand
CATACGCTAGGTTTTCCAACGGCAAATCTGCGTATCAAAGAGAATATTAGTACCATAAAACCTGGTGTCTATATAACAGAGACGATTTGGAAGGGAAAATGGTTCCCCAGTGTTACAAACGTAGGATATAATCCAACTTTTGAACAGACTGGCATTCACCTTGAAACCTATATTCTTGGTATTGATCAAGAAATGTATGATGAGACCATC
>CAYLNI010000218.1:3375-3957 GCA_964384705.1 uncultured Fusibacter sp. | reverse complement strand
ATTCAATAGTTTAGACGAACTTATGGTTGCGATGAACAAGGATTTGGCAAATACAAAGACTTACTTTAAGATATAACTTGATTGCTAGACTTATATTACAGATTTTTCTTTACACGGGTTGATTGAGATGGTATAATTCTACTGTTGTTTACCATTTGCTTTGTCTATCGAGACTCCAACGATTCACTAGGCTTGTGGCATATAATTAAAATTATTTTAGGAGGAAACACATGATTACTAAAGAGAAAAAAACCGAAGTTATCGAGAAATTTAAGACACACCCAACGGACACTGGCTCACCAGAAGTTCAAATTGCGATTCTTACTTTTAGAATCAACGAATTAAATGAGCATTTATTGACACACAAGAAAGATCACCACTCAAGAAGAGGTCTTTTTAAAATGGTTGGTCAAAGAAGAAGCTTACTTAACTACTTGAAAGATACTAAGCTTGAGAAATACAGAGCGCTTATCGTGGAGTTAGGTTTAAGAAAATAATATCGAAAACACTAAAGCTTGACGTATGTCAGGCTTTATTTTTTGGTGGGGTTAAATACGTCCATCGTCAAATTATGTCTTTCTA
>CAYLNI010000218.1:2691-3333 GCA_964384705.1 uncultured Fusibacter sp. | reverse complement strand
AAATCAATTGTACTTATTGGAATTTATCTTAATATCCTACTTATTTGAAGTGAATGCTTTATTTGAGCACTGACTTGAAATAAGTAGGATAAATTCCGTAAAGTGGTTATGAAAATAGGAGGCTTTATGAGTCAAGTATCAGGTTGCCAAGCTTTAGGCGGCGACACATTAAAAGAAACAAAAACATTTGAAACAGTTATTGCTGGCAGACCTTTTAAAGTTGAAGTTGGTAAAATGGCCAATCTCGCAAATGGATCAGCACTTATATCTTACGGTGAAACGATGGTTCTCGTTACGGCAGTTGCATCTAGAAAACCAAAAGCAGGTATTGACTTCTTCCCACTTACAGTGGAATTTGAAGAAAAATTATACTCAGTAGGTAAAATCCCAGGTGGATTTATCAAAAGAGAGGGAAGACCTTCTGAAAGAGCTGTCCTCACGTCACGTTTAATCGACAGACCGATCAGACCTTTATTCCCAGACGGCATGAAAAACGAAGTCCAAGTCGTTGCAACAGTTCTTTCTGTTGATCAAGACTGTACACCAGATACAGTTGCTATGAATGGTGCTTCAATAGCACTTGGCATCTCTGATATTCCATTTGGCGGTCCAGCAGGTGCTGTAACGGTTGGCTATATCGAT
>CAYLNI010000218.1:2418-2664 GCA_964384705.1 uncultured Fusibacter sp. | reverse complement strand
GCAAATACATCTTAAATCCTACAATAGCTGAAAAAGAAGTGTCAAAACTGAACTTGGTTGTAGCTGGTACTGATGAAGCAGTTGTTATGGTTGAAGCTGGTGCTGATATTCTTCCTGAAGATGTCGTATTGGGCGCAATCATGTTCGGTCATGATGCCATTAAAGAAATCTGCGCATTCATCAACAAAATATCTGCAGAGATCGGCAAAGAAAAATTCAAAGTTTTACTTCCTGAAGTAGATGAAA
>CAYLNI010000218.1:313-2382 GCA_964384705.1 uncultured Fusibacter sp. | reverse complement strand
TGGCTGCTAAGATGAACAAACTCGTTAGAATCACTGGAAAACATGAGCGTAATGAAGCGCTTGAAGATCTTCAAGCTGAACTTCTTGACCATTTCCTTCCAACGTATCCAGATAGCACTGATTTCTTTAAAGAGCAATTTAAAGCGATTGAAAAGACAACGATGCGTATGATGATCGTCAACGAAGGCATCAGACCAGACGGAAGAACGACAACTGAAATTCGTCCAATATCATGTGAAGTCGGCTTATTGCCAAGAACACACGGTTCTGGACTCTTTACACGTGGCTTAACGCAAGCGCTTACTATCACTACTTTAGGCGCACTTGGCGAATCACAACGTATCGATGGCCTCGACCTCGAAGAGACAAAACGTTACATGCACCACTATAACTTCCCACCATTTTCAGTGGGTGAAACTGGCATGAGCAGAGTCAACAGACGTGCTGTAGGCCATGGTGCTTTAGGTGAGCGTGCACTTCTTCCAGTCATCCCATCTGAAACAGATTTCCCTTACACGATTAGACTTGTATCTGAAGTCGTTACTTGTAACGGATCAAGCTCACAAGCAAGTATTTGTGGTAGCACATTATCACTTCTTGATGCGGGTGTTCCTATTAAAGATTCTGTTGCAGGTATTGCGATGGGTCTTATTCAAGAAGATGGCAAAATTGAGATCTTAAGTGATATTCAAGGTATGGAAGACGCACTGGGCGATATGGACTTTAAAGTGGCTGGTACAAAAGATGGTATTACAGCGCTTCAAATGGATATAAAAGTTGATGGTCTTGACAAATCATTGCTTGAAAAAGCACTCGAGCAAGCACGTACAGGTCGTTTACACATTTTAGAAAAAATGAACGCAGTCATCAGCACACCTAGAGCTGAGATGTCGCAATATGCACCACGCGTGTTCCAAATCAAGATCAACCCAGATAAAATCAGAGACGTTATCGGACCAGGCGGAAAAGTCATCACTAGAATCACGTCAGCATACAATGTTAAAATTGATATCTCTGATGACGGTTCAGTACTCATAACAGCTAATGACGGTATCGGCGGCGAAAAAGCACTTGCAGAAATTCAAGGTATTGTTAAAGTACTTGAAGTTGGACAAGTATATACAGGAAAAGTTACAAGAATCCTCAAGTTTGGTGCATTTGTAGAGCTTGGTCATGGCAAAGAAGGTTTATGCCACGTATCACAACTCGATACGAAGCGCGTCGCTAAAGTTGAAGATGTTGTCAACATCGGAGACGTTGTTACTGTAAAAATCATCGAAATCGATGACCAAGGCAGAATCAATGTATCTAGAAAAGTGCTTCTCGAAGAAACCAAATAGATCGAATGATCAATTGATTAATAATGAGGAAATTCTATAATTTCCTTAGATAATTTCAAGCATATTATAAAACCCTAGGCCAGATGCGAGATCGTAAATGACCTAGGGTTTGATGTGTCTTATCTGCATATAAATAAGAGGTGAAAACTTGCATAAAAAAATGCAACTGGACAACGGTTTAACCCTTGTCTACGAAAAATTGGACGGCTACAAATCAATATCTATCGGCGTCTGGGTTAAAACAGGCTCGGCGCATGAAAATGAGACGAACAACGGCATTTCTCATTTTATTGAGCATATGTTGTTTAAAGGCACCAAGCGTCGATCCGCAAAAGAAATTGCCAGTGTGATCGATGGTATAGGTGGTGAGCTCAATGCTTATACAGCAAAGGAATGCACGTGTTTTTATACGAAGACGTTAACCATGGACTATGAAATCGCACTTGATGTCCTTTCTGACATGATGATGCATCCGACGTTTTTAGATGAGCACATTGAGACAGAAAAAACTGTGATCATCGATGAAATAAACATGTATGAAGATGCTGCAGAAGAGATCGTCGTTGATATTTTAAATGAAATCACATTCAAGGGTCATCCCTTGGCTTATCCAATACTTGGTACGAAAGAAACGGTGTCTCGATTTACACATCAATCACTTATCGAATATTTTAACACTTATTATCATGCAGACAATATGGTGATTTCAATTGCTGGAAATTTCGAAGA
>CAYLNI010000218.1:0-270 GCA_964384705.1 uncultured Fusibacter sp. | reverse complement strand
AAAAGAGGGATTGTACCTAACCTTGATGGCTATCCAGATCCGATATACAATTGGAGTTTCGACTCGAAAAAAAAGGATTTTGAACAGATTCAAGTGGCAATCAGTTTTCCTGGCATCAAGTTTGATCATGATCTCAGTTATGAAATGATGGTCCTCAGCAATATCCTCGGTGGCACGAACAGCTCAAGATTGTTTCAAACCATTCGCGAAGATCGTGGACTTGCATATTCTATCTATTCAGAACCCAATTTCTATGATGCGCTTGGAACG
>CAYLNI010000217.1:2289-4234 GCA_964384705.1 uncultured Fusibacter sp. | reverse complement strand
TACTAGCTCCAGTCTTTTCCAACCTTTCATTTGCAGCCTTAAACTGATCTCCGAAACCTTCGCCAATGTTAAAAACATAGTGCGGTCCACTTTTTGAAACAGAATTAAAACTATCAGTTTATGTTGATTGGATAGAGGATTCGCAGCTCAATAGAAATAAGGTGGATGTGAAGACAGCCCAAATTCTTCGTACTAGAATGAAAGCTTGTAAAACCATGATTTATGCTGTTTCTAAGAATTCAAGCGAATCAAGATGGATGCCATGGGAACTGGGATATTTCGATGGACATAAAACAGACAAAGTTGCTATATTGCCAGTTACCTCAAATGCCAATGACCAATTTCAAGGTGAAGAGTATCATCAATTGTATCCATATATTGAGAAAATACCAAAGACTAACTCGTATGATCAAGACAGATTGAAAATTGATGGAAAAGATATTAAAAATTGGATTGGTTAATGTCATAATTTATACTTATTTTGTAGAATAAGTTTGTGCTCCTTTGTTCCGAGAAGTGTTATCCAGCTTTAAACTACAATTTAACTATTATATGCAAATAACTACTAATTATTTGGAGGTTTTTGAGATGGAGTACTATATTTATATAACAAACGCATGCAATTTAAATTGCTCTTATTGTTCAGTTATGATAGATTGCG
Source organism: uncultured Fusibacter sp. (assembly GCA_964384705.1). Lineage (GTDB taxonomy): Bacteria > Bacillota > Clostridia > Peptostreptococcales > Acidaminobacteraceae > Fusibacter_C. The sequence continues at coordinate 3,573 of CAYLNI010000217.1, read as the reverse complement.
ACAATGCAAAAATTCCAGTTGAAATGAATTACTCTTGTTATGATTTAAAACAATTCATTGTAAAAAATCAAGCTGATTTCAATGACAATATCGCCGATATTTACTTTTTCGGTGGTGAACCAACTTTGAACTACAGTTTAATAGAAGCCATTATGACAGAAATGCGCTCAGTTGAAAAAATGATAATAAAATATATACTTCATACGAATGGTCTTTTGATTCCTTATGCACCGTCTTTAATTTTAAATAACCTAGATTTAATTATCATCTCTATTGATTATGAAAAAATATTCACTGAAGGAAAAATCAATAGTTACTTTGAAAATATAATCCAATCTGTCCAGAGTATTAGAATGCATGATAAAAAAATCCCTCTTATTGGTAGATTAACGGTTTCTCCATTAACAAATATATATTCCGAGTGCAGTATTCTCGGTAATTTTTTTGATTATGTTTATTGGCAACTTGATAACTCTCAAATTATAAGTAACGTTGAAAACTACAAAATAAATTACATTAAAGAAATTAATCTGCTTTTTCAATATTGGATGGCCTTTTTTAGGGAAGGAATATTTTTAAACTATGTTCCATTTATCAGTGCAATCGGTAGAATGATTAACAATACTCCAACTCCTACTGACTTTTACTGTGGTTATGGTTCTTCAATGATTTACATCCAAACAAATGGCAATTGTTATGCATGTTGTGATTCCGTTGAAACGAGTAGCCATATTATTGGCGATATTTTTAATGGAATAAAATTTAATGATTTCGGTATTAAAGATACCATTTGCAATGATTGCATTTACATCAAAATTTGCGGTGGTAGATGTGGACGTATGCACAAGGAGTTTGAATCAAATAGAATTAATGATTTTTGCGAATTGAATAAAGCAATGTTTAAACTAATAGAGCACAATTTAAGCGAAATACATGAAGTTATTGATAAGTATCCTCATTTTATCGATAAAATCTACAATCCAATGCTAAACTACACTGAATTTACAGCTTAATGTTCAAATTCCTCTCGATACTCAAGATATTTGCTCTTACAAAGTCTCATTAGTTCCTTGCTCTGTTTATTTCTAATTCTAAATTCTGGCGGAATAAGGTTCAATGTATAAATATCAGTTTCAAATAGAGTTCTAGTAACTTTTTTCATTCCAATCATCTTGCATAATTTCTCACCTTGTTTTGTGGAAGCTTCAGCTACAATTTCATAAATGATAGCCTCCATTTTTTCTGCAATAACGCCTAACTTGTCAATCCCAACCATTCTTGACG
>CAYLNI010000217.1:291-2279 GCA_964384705.1 uncultured Fusibacter sp. | reverse complement strand
AATAAACAGTATCAAGTCTATTAGTGCGTTATACAGTTTCAGAAATGCTGATGAATTTTGATAATCTGGATGTATTGCAACTGCTGCAATATATATCCTATAGAATCCAGGATATGAATATTGTACGATACTATCTGAATTAAAATCCTTATCTTTAAAATCTCCTTTAAGAATTTCATCATACGCTTCATCAGTGATCGGTAGTAATGTATAGTATCCAATAATTTTACTTGTGTCACTATCTCTTAATGCAATGTGAGTATAATTGTTGTATTGATACCATGCGAATGTGGTTTCTGCATCTGCAATTAAGTCGTCACGTAAAACAAGTTTATCAATTTCGTACATATCATCAAAATCTGAAACCTTCATTTGAGTTGGCCAAACAATTTCGAATTCTTGATCTCTTAAATTGACAGGATACTTGTATTTTATGTACCATGTCAGGATATTACCAATTGCTTCATTGACGATTACTAGTTGGTTGCTATTTAATCGTTCTGAAACTCTATAAAAATACAACAAATTCTCTCTAATGTTATCACCAAAACACCTAGCAGATTTAACGAAATTTTCTTGATCAATATAATCAAAATCACCAATCTCGTTATCTGGATTCAGCTGATTTGAAACATCGCATACAACAGTGGAAATAACCTTTTTTGCAGCTGATACAACATAACTCTGATGATTATCAACAAAATTAAGGTATTCGTCTAGAAGCAACCCAATTGAACTGTCCTTTATGTTTTCTCTAACATTAAGTTGTTTTTTTAGTTCTCCAAGTTTATCTAATGAAACAATGAGTCTGTTGTCTTCTTTTGTATGAATTAAAGCTTTTTTCAATTCGGCAAATAGATCTTCTTCTTTCTCCCTGACATATTCAAAACATTTGATGTTTCCTATATATTTTATAACAGAATTCTTAACCTCAGATCCAACATTCACAAATACTGGGATTATGCGTTTCTTTTGATTTACACTAAACGAAGCAAATTCCCAAGTTGTCCAATTACTATCAAAATAATTAGGAGTAACAATCATTAATAAGCAATATGAGTTTTGGAGTCCTTGGTATATACTGTTATTTACTAAATCACCACCATAAATCTCGCAGTTGTCTTCCCATATAGTAAATCCACTTTGCGTAAGCTTGTGAATAAAAGAATCGATTACTTCATTTCGATCAATAGTTCTATAAGAAATAAAAAAGTCAAACATCAAAACCTCCAAATAATTAGTAGTTATTTGGAGGTTCTACTTATAATGACAAATGATCCATCTGATTAAAACTGAGCAGAACCTGTTTCTTCCTCTCCGTGGATACTTCTGTATAGATCTGAGTCGTCATGACGCTGGAATGGCCCAATATTTCTTGTACAGACCTCAAATCTGCACCATTGCTCAGCAGATTTGTAGCGAATGTATGCCTCAGAAAATGCGGCGTGGCTCGGGTGTTTAGATGAGCGAGATCTCTGTACTTGTAAAATATATTTTCGATTGAATAGATTGAAAGTCTTGTGCCATATTTATTTAGGAATAAGGCTTGAGAATCGGTAGAAATTTGATGTCTAATATTTATCCAGTCAATTAAGCGATTCAATACCTTTTGGTTTGAAATAAATAGCAAGCGCTCTTTTTTACCTTTGCCCTTGATCAAAACGGTCTGTTCTATAAAATTTACATCTGTAATATCTATACTTGATAGTTCGCCTATTCTTATTCCAAGGCATAAGAGTAGTTCAAGAATGGCGATATTACGCGTAGCTGTTTTTATTCTGAATGTGGATTTTGAATGTTGAAGATCGTGTAAGACGTTGTCGAATAGGGCGCTGATTTCATGCTTTGCAAGTGTTTTTGGGAGTTTTTTAGGTAGTTTAAACGTCATGTTGAATTGATCCTTTACGGGGCTCAAAATGTCTTGAGCTTGTAAAAAAAGATAAAATGATTTAATGGTGATAAAATTCCGCTTGATTGTGGAGTCTTTT
>CAYLNI010000217.1:0-275 GCA_964384705.1 uncultured Fusibacter sp. | reverse complement strand
TTTATGATGCCGAAGCCATTGAATATAACTTAAAAAATCGACTTCTGAAAAGCTTGCTATTTCTGAGCGGGACATCCAGTTTATGAGATTGCTTAAATCAGAGTGATATGCTTTTTGACTGCGAATGCTCAAATTCTTTTCAGTACACACGTTGACAATGTATTTGTTGACTAACTCTAGGTTGATATTCATGTATGGTCTCCTTATTTTGATATAATAAAAATAATCACCATCATAGAGTATTTTGAATAGCTTGTATTGTCAATCGCTGTTTA
>CAYLNI010000216.1:3721-4240 GCA_964384705.1 uncultured Fusibacter sp. | reverse complement strand
GATGTATCATGCCATATGTGCAACTGGGGGACTGATTCTCTCGGAACAGTTGATGGATGAACCACCCAGAACCTATCACTTTCCACTTAGAAATCGAATCATAAGTGCGCTTTCAGATGTGGTCGTGATCATAGAAGCTGGTGAAAAAAGCGGCTCTCTTATAACGGCCATGCATGCTATGGAACAAGGGAAGACGATCTTTGCGCTTCCAGGCAGCATCTATTCACCTCAGTCGACAGGCACAAATAAGTTGATATATGAAGGGGCTACACCTTTGATTCACTTTGGCCACATCCTGGAAAGCCTTGGTCTTTCACAAGAAAATGAACGGCGACAAAATGCTGTACTTGATCATCTTTCCTGTTTGGCACAAAAGATATATGCTTTGCTTATAATCCAAAAAAAGCTGGATACGGATTCAATTCATGAAGCGACGATGAAAGAATATTCTGAAATTTACGCAGCCATAAGTGAATTGATTTTAGACGATTTGTGCGAATATTCGAGTTTGAACGAGAT
>CAYLNI010000216.1:0-3701 GCA_964384705.1 uncultured Fusibacter sp. | reverse complement strand
TAGATTGGTGTAAAAAAGTCTTGACAAGAAGATTTTTTATATATAAATTTATTAGGTACACTCGAGAGCAAGCAAAAAACAAATTGGAGTAAGTGAATGTCAAATATTTTAGTGATCGTCGAATCGCCTGCAAAGGCGAAAACAATAGAAAAGTTTTTGGGAAAAAGTTATAAGGTCGTCGCTTCTATTGGACACGTGAGAGATCTTCCGAAGAGCACCATGGGTGTCGACATAGAAAATGATTTCGATCCCAAATACATCAATATTAGGGGAAAAGGCGATTTGATTAAATCCCTTAAATCCCATGCGAAAAAGGCGGATAAAATTGACCGGGCCACCGACCCGGACCGGGAAGGAGAGGCGATTGCCTGGCATTTAGCCTACATATTAGGCATCGACATCCATTCGGCATGTCGTGTGACTTTTCATGAAATCACTAAAGACGCTATCAAGAATGCTGTGAAAACACCAAGAGCAATCGATGTCAATCTCGTAGATGCGCAACAAGCGCGACGCGTACTTGACCGACTCGTTGGCTATTCCATCAGTCCTATTTTATGGCGAAAAGTGAAAAAAGGTCTTAGTGCTGGTAGAGTACAATCTGTAGCGACGAAATTAATATGTGATAGAGAAAAGGAAATCATCAATTTTGTACCTCAAGAGTATTGGAAAATTGATGCCTTATCTGAAATTGATAAAAAATCAGATTTAATGAAACTCGAATTCTTTGGAAATCGAGAGGGTAAAATTGCACTTGCAAGTGAAGATGAAGTTAACACCGTTCTCGAGAACGTAAAAGATCAAGATGGTACCGTTGTCGAAGTTGAGAAAAAGAAAAAATTGAGAAACCCATATCCGCCATTTATCACAAGTTCCTTGCAACAAGAAGCATCCAACCGTTTTGGTTTCACGACCAAAAAAACGATGATCATCGCTCAGCAGCTCTATGAAGGTATTACGATTAAAGGTCATGGAACAGTAGGTCTCATCACATACATGAGAACCGATTCTACTAGAACTTCAGAAGTGGCTAAAGATGCCTGCAGAGCGTATATCGTTGAAAAATTTGGCGAAGATATGCTGATAAAAGAAGAAAAAAAGCAAAAGGCTTCAAAGAATTCTCAAGATGCGCATGAGGCGATCAGACCGACTATGATCGAGTTATCACCATCTGAGATCGAAGATGCTTTAAATAAAGATCAATTAAAACTTTACGACCTGATTTGGTCAAGATTTGTGGCGAGTCAAATGGCAAGTGCCGAATTTGAGTCACACAGTATAGAAGTTGAAATTGGCGATTATCGCTTTAGAATCACTGGTAGCAAATTGTTATTTGAAGGTTTCTTGAAAGTATATCAATCGGGCCAACAGACAGATCGTATCATTCCTGATCTCGAAGAAGGTTCAAAACTCATCATCAAATCTTATGACCCTACGCAACACTTTACGCAACCACCAGCACGGTTTACGGAAGCATCATTGGTTAAAGAGATGGAAGAAAAGGGTATTGGGCGTCCAAGTACTTACGCACCAACCATTTCAACTATTTTAAGTAGAGGTTATGTTGATAAAGATAAGAAAAGCTTAAAGCCAACCGAACTTGGATTCATCATCTACGAAATTATGAACGATTATTTTTCAAAAATTGTAGATGTCACATTTACGGCCGAAATGGAGACGAAATTTGACGATATTGAAGCGGGTGAAGAAGCGTGGAAAAATATCATCCGAAACTTCTATCAACCATTTGTAGAGTTGATAGAAAAAGCTGATCTTGAAATCGAAAAAGTGGACTTAACGGAAGAAACCGACATCGATTGTGAAAAATGTGGAAAGAAAATGCTCATACGACATGGTCGATATGGTAAATTCTTGGCATGCTCAGATTATCCGACTTGTGACAACACAAAGCCGATCCTGAAAAAGCTCGGTATCAAATGTCCGCTATGTGAAGCGGGCGAAATCATTGAGAGAAAATCAAAAAAATTAAAGGTGTTTTACGGTTGTTCAGAATTCCCGCGTTGCAATTTTGTATCATGGGATATGCCAATCGATCGAAAATGCCCAACTTGCGGTGATTTACTTGTATTAAAGAAAAGTAAAAAACAAGAAATTATCAAGTGTCATAGCGCAACGTGCGATTACGTTGAGCAAAATTAGGAGGCAGAACTTGGAAAGCAATATTTTAGGTAAAATGAGGAAATTAAATTCAATACTACAGACATCAGGGGCAACGCATTTATCTTTTCAAGATTTGTGTGCAACTATGATGAAAATTCTTGATTCAAATGTCTATGTCGTCAGCAAAAGGGGTAAAATTTTAGGTGTCAGTCTTTATGATTCAGAAGATAGCGCCGTTGTATTAAAAGACGGTGGCGAGCATTTCTATAGTCTTGAAGAACAAGAGCGCTTACTCAAAATTAACGAGACGCTTTTCAATGTCACTGAAGAAAAATTGATTGAATTATTCAAAAATGATCTTGGTAGCTATTCTAAGTTTGTGACGATTGTACCAGTCATTGGCAATGCACAAAGATTGGGAACATTTATCATTGCAAGACGCGACAGTAGTTATCTCGAAGAAGATTTAATCTTGGCGGAATATGCGGCGACGATCATAGGTCTTGAGATCATTCGCGCTAAAAGTGATGCACATGAAGAAGTCGTCAGGAAAAAAGCGGTTGTTCAAATGGCCATCAGTACGTTGTCTTACTCAGAATTTGAAGCAGTCGTCAATATCTTTGAAGAATTGAATGGTGAAGAGGGCTTATTGATTGCTAGTAAAATAGCAGACAAAGCTGGCATCACGCGTTCGGTCATTGTCAACGCTCTTAGAAAGTTTGAAAGCGCAGGCGTCATTGAAACGCGTTCACTTGGTATGAAAGGAACTTATATCAAAGTCCTCAATGATCATTTGCTCGACGAGTTAAACAAGATAAAAAATTAGAACTAAAATATTTCTTGCATAAAAATTAAATCCCGCCACTTTTTATAAAGTGTAGCGGGATTTTTTAATATCAGTACGTCTAAACTTGATTAAATGAGCGTTTTTACTAAAAACGCTTTATTTTCTACAATATATAGTTTAAAATATATCTTAGAGAAGTATATCTAGTGTTTTAAAGAATATAATGGGCTAGTAATTAAAAAGGCGCATTTTACCGATATATAGTTGAGGATAGTTATTAAGTAAAACGTATTATGGAGGTGTGATGATGTTGAAAAAATCTTTTAACCAAATAGACTTGATGGGCAATGCACTTAGAGGTTCTTGGATGAAAAACAGTGCCATTTCAAACAATATTGCCAATGTCAATACGCCAGGTTACAAGAAAGAAACGGTCAATTTTCAAGAGGTGCTTCAAAATCAAATGAACTTGAACCAACATGTCACGATGACTAAAACCAATTCAAAGCATATCGATTCTGCCTATGTTGGAGATATCACCGTAGAAACAGTCAATGATACAAGTTATCGCGTCGATGGCAACAATGTCGACATTGATGTGGAAAACGCTGAAATGGCTAAAAATACGATTTATTATAACACTGTTGTCAATCAAGTCAATTCGCAGTTTTCAAGATTGAAAACCGCATTTAGAATCAACAAATAAGAGGTGACCCAATGGGCTTTTTCAATTCGATCAACGTAAGTGCTTCTGGCTTGACAGCAGAGCGTCTAAGAATGGATTTAATTTCTG